>CABZTD010000089.1 GCA_902528515.1 K189A clade bacterium | reverse complement strand
ATTGGTCTTCATCGTCTTTTAACTCTGGCGGTGTGGTGGGATAACCATGTTAAGTGAGTTAAACAAACGATGAATGATGATGCCCAGTCATTAACTTAACGTCCTTAACCAGCTTTACCCACCCGCGCGCGCGGGGCGGCAAATTTGCTCTATGGAGCGGGTCCTCCAAGCTTGGCAAGTCATGGGATGTCGCGCGCCGCAAACAACGCCTAGCGACAGACTTTCGCTAAACCAATATTGTTATTAAAAACAACAATACAATATATCGGCTATCTCGATATAGCATTACTCGTCGTGACCGCGACGCTATCGACTAAATTAGTCGATAGCGGAAAGCTCTCATGAGGTCGATGCGTCAGTTTCTTTAGCACCGAACTAGCTTTTTGGATGTTTGTTTTAACTGGAAGCCGAATGTCAGCGGCATTACGGGTTGAAGCCCCCAAACTGTTCCTCAGTGCGGTGCGGGGGCTTTTTTAGAACTTTTCGCAGGTGCCGGTACTTATTGACGAGTCACTCGCACGTATATTGCCAGTCTGAAACCTGCGGCCTTTCAAAAAAAATGAGTAGGAAGTTTCACTGGCACGAAAAAAACTCGCTTCCGGTATGCAGTATGAGCATTCCATATAATAGACGTCGTCTTCCCAGTCGCGCCAACCGTGAATCACCAACCTGTCGTAGGTCGCATCATATTTGAAATAAAATAAATCCGGTTTATGACGTCTGATCTCATAAGCATCGACCGAATCGGCAGGCTCGAGCGCTACGTGGTGCTCCTCCGCGCAATACCACACATCCTCCCCCCAACTCAGCGGGGCTAGGGCAAGCAGGATTGTCGTTATTAGGCATTTCATGCTTAGAACTTGGTGCAGGTGCCACTTATCATAAAGGCTCGCCCGAACTGGAGTGTGGTCAAAACAAATTGGTATCTTCGAAAGCCTGCCTCGAGCAATCCGGGGCCAAGTGTCAGCGTCTGGTCGCTCCCGCCGCTCGCAGTCCACGCTGGCATGCAATTTTCATCGAAACATACTTCTAGCGCTGTCGACGAAACATCGAATTGAATTGGAATAAAGGTTGGCGCTGAATCTTTATAGCTCACCAAGTTAGCATTTCTACGGATGATTACCTTGCCGGATTCTTCATCTGAAGTAGTCTCCTGCAAGGTATCCCTAATCAGGAAAAGACGGCGCTCTACGTCACACGAAAAAATATCCTCCCCCCGACTCAGCGGGGCGAGGATCATAAGCAAGGCTAGAAGCAAATACCTCATACTTATCATCAGTTTGTTGCAGTTTAATTCCATTGATACGCTAGACGGACAACCGATAACCACGTGCAGTGAAAGTGTTCAAAAGCGTACGACAAAAGATAGACGAACGTCGAAAAAGAGAACAGTTGTATGAATTTGTCGTTGAAGAAATAGAACAAAACAACATACGCCCAGGATTATGGGGGCAAGCTTTGACCGAAGCCGGCGGCAACGAGGAGAGAGCAAAAGCAAATTACATTTCATTGCGAGTTCAGGCACTGATCGATGAAATGCACTTAGCGGGAGAAGCTGAGCAAGAGAGACTAGAGCAGGAAGAGCGAATAAGACAACGCCAGTTAGCTATTGAAAAAGCAAAAGCGCAGGCTGACTTTGATAAAAAATTTTGGTTCTGGGTCCCGTTAAGCGTCATGGTAATGAGCTTGGGTGCTTATAACTACATCGAACCCGAAGAGCGCAATTACCTCGCAGTTGCGTTTGTCGCCGCCATATTTGTAGCCTGGAACATGAGTGAGAAGCTTTGGCTAACAATAGTTTTATTTCCAACATCGGCGCTCAGTGCCTATTTCGGAACTATGTTTTTCGTTCACGAAAATTCTGACCCAATTAATATTCTCTTATGTCTGCTGGCTTTGATGTTGTCTATTTGGATTTTTTCTCGCCTAAGAAAAGTGTCTCGCGAAAAGTAGGTGAGCGTATGGCCAGTCGCTGGAGAAATGAACATTTTGCGCCTTCGTTGCAATTAAGGCCATGAGGATAGTACCCCTGTTGGTACCCCTGAAATGCTTGGATATTCTTAAAATATTGTTTTTATTGAATATTTAAGTGGTAAATGGCGGAGAG
>CABZTD010000088.1 GCA_902528515.1 K189A clade bacterium | reverse complement strand
CGAAGGCAGTGTCATAACTTCCAGGTTCAAATAGATCTGCTTCGAATAGCGCTACGCTGCCCCGATATTTTGAATCGTTACAGTGTAAAAGGTGCTGAGTTTTTGCGGCATTGCTGGTGTCTCGAACGCACGCGCGAACCTCGTATCCTTGTTCGACGCAATCTCTAACTATCCAGGCTCCGATATAGCCGCTAGCGCCGGTAACCACTATTGGGCCACTGGCAGGCGAGACTGCGAATTGACGTTTCGACATGGCAAATCCTCTCCAATAGCGAGTGTTTGTGGCTTCGTTTGAAAAATATGCCGAAAATCGGCTTCTTCCTCAGTAAAGTAAATCAACCACCTCACGCTGTCAGTGTTGACATACTACCAAGAAGTCTGGCGATCTATTGAAAGAGTATGCTTGCCTGGAGGACATTTTGCTCAAAGCCCTAAGATAAACATCATCCTAGCGACCCACTTTATTAGATAGATGAAAGTGCACCTTTACTCGATTGACAGCGGCAAACTGTTTTCGCTATAGCTAAGGCAAGGGTACTAGACTGCAGCTATGTTATTTTAAATATCGGCGCAAAATAATTAGGAGAAAAAGTGGGATCGGAAACGTTAGGAATTTGGGTGGGGTTAAATCTTTTTCTGACTTTGATGCTGGCGCTTAACGTCACGCGAATACGAGTAAAGTTGGGTGTGGGGATTGGCTCAGGCGAGAGCGAACAGCTGGATCGAGCGATTCGTGCTCACGGAAACAACATTGAATACACGCCGCTAGCGCTACTCGGGTTGACAATACTTACGTTGACGGGCCTATCTAACATGTTCATCCACATCCTGGGAGGTGGCTTGCTTTTGGGAAGAATATTGCACTCGGTTGGCATACAGAACACTGAGACAGCGCTACCTCTTCCCAGAGTGATCGGCAACTTTATAACTTGGGGCATCTTTTTTTCCGTAGCGCTTTTGCTGGTCGTTCGCGGTGTAGGTTCTTTCTAGCCGTTAATTGGCAAAATATCAGGGCAGTACTAACCTTGTCGGGTAGGATGCACGGGTTACACGCGATGAAACGGCTATCAACCTGCTTGCTGCAAACTGAATTTTCCCTTGTGTTTTAAGAGAACAAAGAAATTCCGGTCGCTATGTAGCTTTTCAGTTGAGTCTGCATCTTTTGCGGTTCTACGTGCCGTTATATGGGGGAAAGTGTATGTCAAACACCGAGTCTTTATAGATCAGCATCTGGACGGAACAACGGTATTCAGGGTTTTGGTTCGATTCGCCAAAGATCCATCCGATACAAAATTTCTTTATCTAAAGCCTGATAAAAACATGAATCAAAAGTTCGGAAACGACAGCATTTACAGCTCGCGATATCAATACGGTATGTTGGTTGCAACATCCCTAGTCAAAAAGAACAAAATAGTTGGGGGCTTAGGCGAAGCGCCGGGCGGAGATTCGTAATCGACGATCAATCTATTTTTGGCGCTTGTCTGTTGCCGCAGGATAGATACCTATGCGCGAACTAATAACTGACGTGGCCTTGGGTGACGCTCCTCGTCGGCCCCGATTTTGTTTTGGAATATGCAATCTGTTGACGTACGACTCGGCAAAGCCCTTCTTGAACCCGATATTTAAAGTTAGCCGAGTTTTTGTCCATCGCTATACACTTACGCAGTGGCCGTTCACCGTGCTCAAGACAAATCGAGAGTTCCGTGGTACTGCCCCACGCGCACCCTGTTTGCGCTAATCAGGACAGTTTTGATGGTTAGTGAAAAACCAATAGACCTTGTAAATCCTTTTATCGGCGTAGACGGACCTGGAAATACACTTTGTGGCCCATACAGCCCGTTTGGCTTAGTACGTTTGGGTCCAGACTGTTTACCTCCACATCCAACCAACGGCTATCGAAGCGATCGACCTCTGCAGGGTTTCACTCACACCCATGTTAGCGGAACTGGAGGAGAAGGCCGATTTGGCAATCTTCGAGTCGTACCATATCTTGGTGCACCTGGCGACATCCCCGAAGGCTTTGAGCGTTCAGAAGAAATCGCTGCCGTCGGCTTTTATGGTGTTTGTTTATCTCCCGGAAATATCAGGGTCGAGTTGACTTCGACCCCTAGGTGCGGGATTTGTCGTT
>CABZTD010000087.1 GCA_902528515.1 K189A clade bacterium | reverse complement strand
CAGTGGTATGCTGATAGCCGACGTTAACCGGCTGCTTAAACAGCATAAGCAGATGCAGAAAATGGTGAAAAAAGTCAGCCGCAAAGGCGGAATGCAGCGCATGATGCGAGGCATGCAGGGCTTGCCGAGCATGCAAACCCCTGGCGGGCCCCCAGGAATTCCTCCGGGTATGCGCAGGCGTTAAGTCCTAGCTTTCGAGCACTTGCGCCTACAGGCCTTTTCTATATTATAGCTCTTCCTTTCCGAGGGCTGGCTTGCCTCACGAGTACGACCAGCGGCGATCTAGCAAGATTAATACGATAAGACTACGGCAATAACGCAGAAAGAAATCACTATGGTAACAATCCGTCTGGCTCGTCACGGTTCAAAGAAGAACCCTTTTTATCACATTACCGTCGCAGACCGCTCAGCGTCTAGAGATGGTCGCTTTGTCGAGCGCGTCGGTTTTTTTAATCCCGTGGCCAAGGGCCGAGCGGAGGTGTTGCGGTTAGACTTAGGGCGGGTTGATTACTGGATGGGCGTTGGCGCACAGCCCTCAGAGCGTGTGGCCAAGCTGATTAAGCAAGCCCGCAAGCAAAACGCTGGAGCCGCTGCGTAAGCAAGCATTCGGGGACCGACATCTTCTCAGGCTTTGTGTTGGCAGCAAGGAAAAAACGCGGCTTTTTAGTCGCGTTTTTTGTGTCTAAAAACTAGCAAGGCAAACAAATAAAACCATGAGCTCATCACCGACCTCAAAAATCGACACAGGTGCCGTTTTTGTTGTAGGTAAACTCGGCAGCGCCTATGGCGTGCGTGGCTGGCAGGTGCTGCACTCGTTTACCGAGCCTGCCGAGAATTTGTTTTCTTATGCACCATGGTTCCTACAAAGCGCTCAGGGGCAACCGTGGGTAGAAGTGAAGGATTACCAGTGTAAGCCCTACAAGGAAGCCTACCTTGCGCAGATTAACGGTGTGCATGATCGAGAAGAGGCCCGAGGTCTCACCGGGGCCCTGATTGGGGTCCCGCGTGATGCAATCCCAGAACCTGAGGACGATGAATTTTTTTGGTACGATCTCATCGGCTGCGAGGTGATTAATGCCCAGGACGAAAATCTCGGTATTGTTCGGGAGGTAATGGAAACTGGCGCCCACGCGATCTTGAGTATTCAATCCCAGAACGTTAAGCGCGCTATCCTCGTACCCTTTACCGAACAGCATGTAGAATCTGTGGACACCCAGACTAAACAGGTGCGTGTGAACTGGCTATCGGATTGGTCTTGATGGAACTGCGAGCGCAGTTATGTGGTTAGGGGTTATCACCGTATTGCCGGAAATGTTCGATGCGGTGTCTAAGGACGGGGTTTTTTCCCGTGCGTTGGCGGCAGGGCACTTGAGCCTGACCTGTTTCAATCCACGTGACTACACGACCGACAAGCATCGCACAGTTGACGACCGGCCCTACGGGGGTGGCCCAGGCATGGTCATGATGGTAGAGCCCTTGTTAGCAGCGCTCTTGGACGCCAAGGCACAAGCACCGCAGTGGACCCGGGTGGTGTTTATGAGTCCGCAAGGCCGACGCTTCGATCAGCAGGATGCCATTGCGAGTAAGGGTGATGAGGGCATCATTTTGATTTGCGGTCGCTATGAGGGCATTGATGAACGTTTTGTCAGCGGCTATGTGGATGAGGAGTGGTCGATTGGAGACTATGTACTTAGCGGTGGTGAACTGCCTGCCATGGTCGTCATGGATGCCATAGCCCGGCACTTGCCTGGCACATTAGGCAATCTGCAGTCGGTAATTGACGAATCACACCTTGATGGAACGCTCGATTACCCTCACTATACTCGCCCTGAAAAAGTCGGCGCAGACAGCGTCCCAGAAGAGTTGATGGGTGGAGACCATAATCGCACCAAGCGATTTCGCCGCTCCCACGCTTTAAAGAGGACGTTGGAACGCCGACCCGATCTTTTGACGGGAAGAGTGTTTGACCCACTGGACAGGCAACTATTAACAGCATGTGCGCAGCAGCTCGGACCGCACTCTGTGGAGAAAGATAGTGAGAAGAAACAAGATTATTGAAGAAATCGAGAACAGCCAACTAAAGGACGTTCCAGACTTTAGTCCTGGTGATACTTTGTCTGTGCAGGTTCGAGTGAAAGAAGGCA
>CABZTD010000086.1 GCA_902528515.1 K189A clade bacterium | reverse complement strand
CTAGCAACGGACCAATGGCTGATGAAATCAATACCGTTATCACAGCATTGATCATTTGCAGCTGGCTGGTAGCTCGCGCTCGCTGGTGGCGAGCGTAGTTCAGGCTCCAAATTACGCTTCGCACGGTAACGATGCCTGCCAGCAGGATCCTCGAGGCGATCATGCTGGATACCAAGACGAAGCTCCCCCATTCGCCGCTGGGCATAAGGGCTACGGCAACAACGCAAGCGATGATTAAGGCCTGAAGCAAGCAGGCGAAGGCAACTTTGGAGCGGCCAGCAGCAATTTTGCTCCAGAAAAAACTGGAGAGGTTCGCGAACATTGGCGCCGCACTTATCAAGGCTAGGGTAAGAGGTTCTACGGCATATATCTTGGCGGCAATAACACCAACAACGCCACCCTCCAACAAAACGATGGCACCCGGCAGGCTCAGTTCTGATGCTTTCTCCGCACGAAAACTGCGCTCAACGTTTTGGCTCAACTTGATATCAACCCAAGACAATGGCGTAGACCGATACAGCATGGGTCATAGCGGCTAGCAATGCGTCGTCAAAATGAGATGCGATCAGCGATTCGGACCACGGTTCATCGGATAGGGTTGCCAGCGCTCTAGAGGCACCTTAGGCAGCACCGTTGGGTTGACGCAGCTCATCGGCCAGCGGCCCCGTAGTACGAGCGCCACCTCACGTCCCACGCGACGCCGAGTTTCGGGCCGCATACGTGTGGTAGCAGATGCGACATGGGGACTGACTAGCACGTTTTCCATCTGCAGCAATGGGTTATCAGTGCTTGGGGGTTCTTGTTCAAGCACATCGAGGCCCGCCCCGGCGATAGCGTTGCTGCTGAGTGCTTCAATCAATGCCTCTTCGTCAATAATTGGCCCCCGAGCCGTGTTAATGATAACGGCTGTATCCTTCATTTTAGCAAAGGCCTCAGTTGAAAAAGAGTGGTGAGTTTCTTCGTTGTGCGGAGCGTGCACGGATAAATAGTCTGAGCGGCTCAGTAACTCATCCATACTTACCGGTTCAACGCCATCCTCGGAAATGGTGAGTTCGCTGACATAGGGATCAAAGGCGATCACCTGCATACCAAACGCCTTAGCGCGCCGTGCAGTGCAGCGCGCAACATTGCCGTAGGCGAATAGGCCAAGGGTTTGCCCCATAAGCCTTGGGGTACGGTTCAACAGCGGACGTCCGGACCACCACTGCCCCTCTGCTGCCATACGGTTCATGGTCTTCATCTGACGTGCACAGCCAAGCAACATCATCATCGCATGGTCAGCTACCTCCTCGATAAACACATCGGGCACGTTAGTGACCACTATGCCAGCGCGCGTAGCGGCCTCAATGTCCACCATGTCTACCCCCACGCTACCGACGCCGATAACCACGCAGTTTTCGAGTTGCTCAATGAGCGCCGCATCTATCTGAAACCCCCATGAGGTAATGATGGCGTCCATATGCTTCACGCCATCGGCAAATTCTTCAGGGGTTTGGGCCGCCACCTCGATAATCTGCGCCACGGGCTCTAGAGCTTCTAACTCTAGAGAGTAGCGAATGGCCGCCTCCTCCGGATTCGCCTGACGAGGTAGTTGAATGCCGATTTTCTTCTTAGTGCTGCTCACGCTCTCTTCTCCCCTGCGTCCAATTGATTAAGACTGAGTGTATCAGGCTTGCTCAAGCCAGTGGGTTCACCCATCCTTTGATCCGCTAGCCAAGCCTGAGGAACCCAAGCGTGCCGGATTTAATCACCATCATCGTATCAGCCATCAGCACAATCCTTGGGGCCGGCTTGGCCGTCATGGCATTGAAAAGTTGTAGCGAGCGCAAGTTGCACGGAAGGGAAACTGAAATTGCTGCGCTAAGAGCAAGAGAGGCTGTTCTAGCAGAACGTCAACAGGAACTGGCGGCACAGAATACTCAACTTCAGGCTGATTTATCGGTCAAAAATAACGAGTTTGCGTCCCTCCAGGGACGCATGGAGGGGGCCCAGGCCAGCTTCGACGCCCGAGAGAAGCTACTGCGCGAGTCCAACGAGCGCATGAAGGTTGAGTTCGAATCACTGGCGACAAAGGTGCTCAATGCTCAAGGTGCCCAACAGCGGCATTCACTTGATGTGATGCTCAATCCCTTTCGCGAACAAATTGGTGACTTCCGTAAGCGGGTAGAGGAGGT
>CABZTD010000085.1 GCA_902528515.1 K189A clade bacterium | reverse complement strand
GCCGTGACAAGTAGATAAATTGGGAGCGAACCTACGGCGAGTAGGACGGTGGTTAGGGAGTCCGGATAGGCACTGATGAGAGTTAATATAGCGACAACTACGGCGACGAGCGCTGTACCCAACTCTTGGATAATGACCCTAATTACTTCGGGTACTCCTCGCACGTCTTGCATCGTTCTGAATACAGAGTCGCCGATTGGCTGATCGTCTACCCTGGAAAAAGGCAGATTCTGCATCCTCTCAAAAAGTGTTGACCGCACCAAATGAATTTGAGCCTGTTCTAGTCTTGCCTCGATGAGGTCGTGGACATAGAACCAGACCACTCTTGTAAGAAAACCGAACAATGAAGCGAGAGCCAACCATCCGAGTATTGTCTCCACAGATGATCCTTGGAGAAACCTTAAAACAGGTATCAAAAAGCCTGGATAACCCTCGCCACTATTGGGAATAGGTTTGGTTAGCACCACGTGATCAACAAGAAATTTTCCAAACCATGGCGCTAAAGCGATTGTTGCTGCATTACCGATCCAGCCCAGTGTTAGAACGACGGCCCAGCGCTGCCAAAAGTATCGAACTAAACCCAAGCATCTCCAAATTATGGCGGAAGCTTCTAGATAATCGATGTCAGTCGCGACATCTACGAGACTGGCTTTCCTATCGAGAGCGCTCTCTTCCTGCCGCAATCTGGCTGCGATAGAGCGGGAAGCCGTTTGATCGCTATCAGATGTCATAATGAGGACGACGAAGTACTTGATTCTGCGGCTACGAAAGATCGATAGCGTCCTCCCTCTATCTGCATGAGGGTGTTGTGATCACCATGTTCGGCGATCAAACCGGACTCAAGATAGATAATTCTGTTCGCGCGTCGAATCGTGGATAAGCGGTGGGTGATTAAGATAATAGCGCGCATCGCGCCCGCGTCATCTCGAGCCCATGTGTGCAGGTTCTCCAAAATTCGATGCTCGGTTTCAGCATCTAAGGAAGATGTTGGCTCATCCAATATTAAAACTGGAGCATCTTTGATGACTGCTCTGGCAATGGAGAGCCTCTGTTTTTGGCCGGTTGAAAGACGAGCTCCTCGATCGCCGAGCACGGTATCGAGTCCTTGAGGAAGCCGATCAATGACTTCATCCAGACAAGAGATTTTTATGGCGTCCGCAAGCGCTTGCTCAGTAGCCGATGGCGCCGCATAGAGAATATTTTCGCGAATCGTTGTTCCAAAAAGCAGATTTTCTTGCAGCGCGATGCTAATGTTTTGGCGCAACGAGGAGACAGAAAAATTTCTCAAGTCTTCTCCATCGATGGAAACTCGACCACTACTGGGATCAGACAATCGCAGTAGGAGAGAAACTAAGGTTGATTTGCCTGCACCGCTAGGGCCGACAATTGCAGAGATATTGCCCGCCTTTATCTCCAAGTTAACACCTCTTAGCACTTCCTCATCGGGCGTGTAGCAAAAGGTAACATTGTGAAAATCAATGCTTCGTTTGACCTTGTTAAAGGTGATGGCATTTTCGTTTTCAGTAATTGTTGGTTTAAGGTCCAATATATCAAAGACCCGCTTTAAGCCCATTGCGACCTGCTGGGCGTAACTCCACATTGTCAATGCTTCGCCCATTAACTTAACTGTCAGCTCATGCCGTTCGCGCCCCCACTGGAACGCAGAGAGATTCCAGATCGTGAATGACAAGCCCAACAGGGCCACCAGCTCATTCGCAAAAGTGGCTTGGCCTTGATGGGCCCACAGTGCCATTAAACCCAAACCTAATATAATGAAGAGCTGAGAATACGCGTCAGTTATTGCGCCCATACCTAGCTCAAGTCGAGCCTGGCGATATTCTGCGTTGAGTGCGATTGAAGAGTCACCCTCAAAAAGAGTCTGAGCTTTAGCGTGGGCCCCATACGCTTTTTGAAGCTTAATCGATTTGAAAGACTCTTGGACTCTGGACGTTAGATCTGCATTAGTCATTCGTTGCACTAGCGAACGAATACGAACTCTTGGCATCGCCCATCTCGCGAGAAAAAGGGTCGGAATCACGGCGATTGTCGCTATCAGCCCTACGATAGGAGAAAGAATGGCAATCACCAGCAACGTCGACGCAACATTAACCGCAATCAAGCCTAGCTCGCCTAAGATTTTTAAAACATCTGTAACCGCTTCAGAGTCTGTTTGTATCCTCCA
>CABZTD010000084.1 GCA_902528515.1 K189A clade bacterium | reverse complement strand
AGCTTCGTGCCAAGGGCTACAATTCCGAGAGCGCCATTGCTGCCGCCAAGGCGAACCTCGCCTCAGCCAGAGCCGAATTGAAACGCAGAGATTTAGCGCTGCGAAAAACAGAGATTCGCGCCCCATTTGCGGGGTTTATAGAGGACGTTCACCTGGAGATCGGAGATTACGCTCAACCAGGTACAGCCTGTGCGACCTTGGTCGATCTCAATCCAATGCTCCTGGTGGGCCGCGTCAGTGAACTTGTAGTGTTGAATATCGAAACAGGGAACGAAGCGATTGGTGAACTTGCCGATCGCAGCCAAGTGCGTGGCCCCATTACCTTCGTCGGTCAGCAGGATGATCCTGCAACTCGCACTTACGCCATCGAAGTCGAACTTGATAACGAGTCCGGCAAGCTTCGCTCAGGCATGACTACTCAAATTCGAATCCCGGTCGAGGAGGCATTTGCGCACAAGATCTCCCCAGCCTTGTTCAGCCTGGACAACGAGGGCGGCTATGGCGTACGCGTGGTCAATAGTGATGATCGCGTGGAGTTTTACTCCGTTACCATCGTCGCCGAAGACGAGGACGGCGTTTGGGTCAGCGGCCTACCCAATACCTCGAACATTATTATCGTGGGCCAAGAGCTGGTCATTAGCGGTGAGCGGGTTGACCCGGTGTTTATCAACGAGACCCTCGCGAAGTCGCCAAAGCCAGCGGCCTCTGTAGCCGGCACCTAATATCAACTGCCGAGGCATAGCTCTTTGTCTGCAGTGGTTGAATAGCATGGATACTCTATGAACGTTCTCGCCGCCATCATATCGCGCTCACGCACCACGCTGCTGCTTCTGTTTATGGTTTTGCTGGCGGGTGCAATCGCTCGACTCGCCATACCCGTCGAAGGCGATCCACAAATAGACGTGCCCTTCTTTGTTATCACCACCGTGCACGAGGGTATTTCTCCTGAGGACGCCGAACGGTTACTGATCATGCCTCTGGAGATCGAGCTGCGCCAAGTAGATGGCGTAGAGGAGGTAAATAGCTTTGCCTCGGAAAACGCCGGTACGGTCATGGTGGAATTCGATGCTGACTTCGATCTAGACCAGGCGCTGCTGGACACTCGCGAGGCGGTCAACCGCGCCAAAGTGGAGTTTCCGAGCGATGCGGAAGAACCCATTATCCAGGAGCAATCCACATCTGAATTTCCTATTTTGCAGGTCAACCTGGTGGGCGATGTGCCGGAACGGATGCTCTACAACATAGCTCTTGATCTTCGCGACGCTATTGAGGCGCAGCCAGGTATCTTGTCGGCAGACATGTCCGGCCAACGCGAAGAGCTGATGGAAGCGATCATCGACCCCACAGTTCTGGAAACCTACCAGCTGTCCACAGATCAGATTATCAACAGCATCATGCGTAACAACCGGCTCATACCGGCGGGTAGCCTAGACAATGGCGAGGGCCGTTTTTCAGTCAAAGTGCCGAGCATTATTGAGGACCCGAGCGATGTGCTGAGCATTCCGGTTAAAACATCGGATGGCACAGTAATCACCATCGGCGATGTCGCTCAGGTAAGGCGAACATTCAAGGATCGCACGAGCTACGCACGAGCAGATGGCCGCAACACGATTAGCCTACAAATCGTCAAGCGAGCCAATTACAACGTCCTCGATGCCATCGCGAATGCGAAGGAGGTCGCAGAAGAGCTTCGCCCGCGCCTACCTGCCAAGGTGAGTTTGACCTACTCCCAGGATCAGGGGCCTTATGCCGAGAGCCAGGTCGTGGAGCTGGAGGGCAATATTGCGACCGCCCTTGGCCTGGTGATGGTCGTGGTTGTAGCGGCCATGGGACTGCGCAGTGGGATCATAGTCGGTCTCGGCATTCCATCGTCCTTCCTGTTTTCGCTGATTTTCATCTACTTACTGGGCTACTCGTTCAACTTCATGGTGATGTTCGGCATGTTGCTGGGCCTTGGCATGCTGATTGACGGCGCCATTGTCGTTACCGAGTACGCCGATCGAAAAATGACCGAGGGTTACAATAGTCATCGCGCCTACATCATGGCTTCCCAGCGCATGTTCTGGCCAGTAACCGCCTCTATCGCCACGACTTTGGCCGCGTTCCTCCCTCTAATGTTCTGGCCAGGGATCTCAGGTAAGTTCATGCGTTTTTTGCCGGTCACAGTGTTTACTGTTTTGTCAGGCAGCCTGCTCTATGCACTGATTTTCGGCCCGGTTATCGGATCGATTTTTGGAAAGGCAGGTAATCTATCCGA
>CABZTD010000083.1 GCA_902528515.1 K189A clade bacterium | reverse complement strand
CCGAGAGCGGATCAACGGCGTTATTGCGGAACGAACGGGTCAAAGCGTCGAGCGTGTAACAAATGACACCGCACGAGATTGCTGGATGAGTGCTGAGGAATCGGTGAAATACGGACTTATCGGAAAGATAATTGCCGGGATCGACGAAATCGTCTAAACGTCAAGAGTTGGAATAGCGGCCGGGTACCTAGCCGACCCGGCCCTCTCAAAGAGCCCTTTCAACAAGCGTTCTGCAAAAGCACTTTTTACAAGACTTTTTCGCAAACCCTCCCGCAATCCCCTGCAAAACGTCCATCCGACAACTCGTTTCCACAGGCCCTTTAGACTCTCGCTTCTGTCGACGGCTGACTTCCCAAGACGTCTTGCCCATGGCGTAATGTTAAGACGACTCAACCGAGGGGAAAGCATGGCTTACGACTATCAGCTACTTGCGGTCGGCATCACCGGGCGCATTGCGACGGTGACGATCGACAATCCACCCATCAACATTATTACACCACAGCTGTATCAAGAGCTGGTTGGGCTGGTTGCCCAGCTCAAGGACGACGATCGCCTTTCCGTGGTGGTTTTCAAAAGCGCTGATCCAGACTTTTTTATCGCGCATTACGACGTTGCGAACATTCTCAAGTTCCCTACCGATGGCGATGCTGAACGCAACCTCGAGCTCAGTGACTTTCATACTATGTGCGAGCGTTTGCGCACTATGAACAAGGTTACCATTGCGCAAATAGAAGGTCGCGTGGGCGGAGGTGGCAGTGAGCTTGCTGCCAGCATGGATATGCGTTTTGGCGTTATCGATAAAACCGTGATCAATCAAATGGAAGTACCCTTGGGCATTTTACCCGGCGGTTCTGGCACTCAACGCCTGCCCCGGTTGGTAGGCCGCGGGCGCGCGATGGAAATTGTGCTCGGTGCTGATGACCTAGATGCGCAGACTGCCGAGCGTTGGGGTTACTTGAACCGTATCTACAATGCGGATCAAATTGATGCACGAGTCGCAGCCCTGGCCGAGAGAATTGCCCGCTTCCCGGTGGAAGCAGTCAGGCTCGCCAAGGCCTCAGTGAATGCCTCAGATCTACCCATTCAGCAGGGTTTACAGGAGGAGGCTTATTTATTTGCGAGGCTGCTGCGAAGTGAATCGGCTCAGCACAATATGAGCCAGTTTTTGCAGATCGGAGGTCAAACCCGTGAGGGAGAATTGCGCATTAGTGAGCTGTCAGCGCAGCTAGGTAAAACGAACTAATGGTGGATACGTCAAGGTTTGTGATTTGCTGCCCGGCCCGCTATTAGGCATTTTTCTTGAGGATTTTGTGTCCAATGTAGAGATAGATCAGGGCCGGCAAAATCACAGCCAGGGCACTGGGCAGGCTGAAAACTGCAGCCATGGGGGCAAACAGGTCCTGCAGATACTTGAACACTAGACCGATAAATATCCCAAGAGTCAGACGCTGACCAACGCCCGTATGTCGAAGGGGCCCCAGTACGACGGCTAATGCCATAAGTGCCATACTGAGGTAAACCACGGGGGCCATGAGCTTGCCCCAAAAGTGAAGCTCAAAGGGGATGCTTGCGGATCGATGCTGATCAGTCCGGGCCATATAGTTCCAAATCTGCATCAGGGTCATTTTTCTAGGATCTGAAAAAGCCTGGCTGGCCAGTTGCTCCGGCGTCACCGAGTTGTTCCATTCGCGATAGGCCTCCTTGAAGGACTGGCTATTGCTCTTGGACAACCGCGTGGAGCTAACGCGATACAGTCGCCAGTTGTTTTCTTCGATGTGGTAAACACCTTTTTCGGCATAGCGGGTGGCTAACAGCCGATTGTTCTCGTCCAATTCATAAATCTGAATGTCGGTTATTTCACCGGAGCGATTCATGCCCGCAATGTGCACAAACTCTGCGCCTTGGTCTGCTGGCCGGCGCAACCAAATGCCGTCCTGGGGCGTAACATACGCGCCTGCCTCACGGGCTTGGTCCGCCGTCGAGGGCACTGAACGGGCGATTGCACTACGTTTTAGCTGCTCTGCCGCGCGCTCTCCGGCAGGCGATACGAACTCGCTCATGGTCAAGGCAAACAGTAAACATACGCCCAGGGCTGGAGATAATGCCGCGAGGATTCGATAGGGAGAGACACCGGCCGCGCGAAAGGCGGTAAGTTCTTCACCTTCAGATAGGTTCCCCAGCGCGAGTAGCAGCCCGATAAACACGCCGTAGGACATCAGTTCTTCAATTCGTCTCGGCATGGTTAGCATGAGGTATTCGAGCGCTTGCATAAAACCGTAGCCAGGATGGCTGTCGTCTAGCTCTTCTATCAAGGCAAATAGTAGGGTCAGCAGGGCAAGCACAGCGACTACGGTGGCGATAGCAACCAGGCATTGTCGGGTTACGTAACGGTCT
>CABZTD010000082.1 GCA_902528515.1 K189A clade bacterium | reverse complement strand
GGCGATGGCAGAGGGTAGTCCGATTCGTGCTCGACGGATTGACGTCGGCAGTCAGGACGATGAGTTCGAATTTATGTTCGATCAAGGATTTTCGGATGGTTTGCCTCTTGTGCCACCAACGCCAGAGCGAGTGCTGGCGATGTTGGCTGGCACCTCCAGAGACGCCCAAGAGGTTTTGGGCGAAATGGCACCGAATATGGGTACGGTGACCGTGGAAAAGGTTGCGATTAATTCGGTTATGGCAGGCTGCAAGCCGGAGTATCTCCCAGTGGTGCTGGCTGCTACGGAAGCGATACTTACTGACGACTACAACATACACGGGGTGATGGCGACGACCATGGGCGCAAGTCCGGTGCTAGTCGTCAATGGCCCCATTCGGCACCACATCGGAATGAACATGGGTCTGGGTTCGCTCGGGCAAGGGAATCGAGCAAACCTAACCATCGGCAGAGCGCTGCGATTGGTCGTGCGCAATGTTGGCGGCGCAAAGCCAGGAAAAACGGAACGTTCGACACTGGGCAACCCGATGAAGCTAACCATGTGCTTTGCAGAGTGGGAAG
Source organism: K189A clade bacterium (assembly GCA_902528515.1). GTDB lineage: Bacteria > Pseudomonadota > Gammaproteobacteria > Pseudomonadales > Azotimanducaceae > UBA4421. The sequence goes on along the minus strand of CABZTD010000082.1, from coordinate 1,870 downwards.
AGCGCAACCCGTGGTTACCCTTGCATGTGGAGCGCGGGTTTTCCAAGGACGAGTCTGTCGTTACGGTTTTCACCATGAGCAGTGGCCCCACCTTGATTATCGACCAGGATTCACGCAGCGCCTCCCAATTGGCAGGCACGCTGGGTCAAGGCCTACAAGCGGTCTTGAGCCCCAAGGCCTATGGAGCCACCGACTGTTTGTTGGTAGTCGTGCCCGAACATGTGGATACACTCATGCGAGATAATTATTCCAAGGCGGATCTACGCCGACGTATTCAGGAGGTAAGCGCCCGGCCCCTGCGTGAATTAGTGGCGGACGCAAGATCAGGCACGGGTATGAAGTCCGAGGTGGCTGCCCAGTTTGACGAGGCAACCCTGAACAAATTGGTCAGCAAGTTTAAAAGCGATGACGACATTCATATCGTCGTTGCGGGTAGCGAGGCAGGAAAATTTTCCGGTGCTTTTCACGGCTGGGTAACCGGTAGCGTGGGATCGATCCCTGTATCGCGCAAAATCGAACATTGAGATACAACACAGGTACCGAAGTTATGACTAGCGTTTCGATCCAAACATATAGGTCTTAAGGTTTGGCATGATGCCAGGCTGAAGAAAAGGAGATGATATGACAACATTCTTAGATCCCACCGACGAGCGAGTGCCGGTAACCCGGCAGCTTTCCTCGCGCTCTGCTTCCGTATCTGGACGGGTTGCACTGCTCGATATATCAAAGCCGAGAGGTAACGTACTGCTGGATCAATTGGAGCAACTACTAGCGAGCCAGTTACCAGGCGTGACGCTGACCCGGTACAAAAAGCCGACGTTTTCGAAGCCTGCTCCTGCGGCATTACGCGAGGAGATTCATCGCGATAACGACTTTGTCATCGAGGCGCTGGCTGACTGAGGCTCCTGTACTACGTGCAGTTTGCATGACACGGTATGGTTTGAAATTCAGGGAACTCCCGCGGTTTCCATCGCTTCGTCCGAGTTTGTCACTGCAGCTACGGCGCAGGCGGATGCATTGGGCATGCCCGACGCTCAACGCGTGTTTGTTGCACATCCTATTCAGGATGCGACGGATGACGAAATGCGGGCGAAGGCGAGCGACATTGTAAACGAGGTTGTGAGTGCGCTCACCGCCTGATTAGCGAACGCCCCGGTGTGCGAGCATCGGGGCTGCGGCGCGACAGGTGGCCTCCCACTCCACTGACCACCACACTTCTTCTTGGAATAAACCTTGTTACAGAGCACGCTCCGAGACTCGGGGCCAATTTATTACGGCTATTACTTGGTCGGCGCTGCCTTTGTCGCCCAATTTATCTCAACAGGCATGTACAGCTATGTCCTTGGCTCGTTTATGGCGCCTATGATTGCGGAACTCGGCTGGAGCCGCGCTGATTTCACGTTCACGCGTACCGTTGGTCAAATGGTGATGGCTTTAGTGGGCATCTACATTGGTTCGCGGGTGGATGCTTATGGCGGTCGGCCTATCATGCTGTTCGGCAGTCTATTGCTGGGCCTCACCCTTGCGCTCACCAGTCAAGTGGAATCTCTTGGGGCATGGCTGCTGCTAAACGGGGTGCTGGTTACCATTGGCTGCGCCATGTTAGGGAACTTGGTAGTGAACGTAACGCTATCTAAGTGGTTTGTGGAAAGGCGGGGAATCGTAATTTCAATCGCCGCAATGGGGGTCTCCTTTGGCGGCGTGGTGCTGACGCCGCTTGCGACCTGGATGATCGATGTCGTTGGTTGGCGAGAGGCTTGGTTTTGGTTAGGTATTGGTGCGACTTTGTTTACCTTGCCCTTGGCCCTGATCATGCGGCGAGCTCCAGAAGATCACGGACTGTACCCGGACGGTTATTCCGCCGCACAAA
>CABZTD010000081.1 GCA_902528515.1 K189A clade bacterium | reverse complement strand
GGCGAGCGGTTCCACGCATTGTGAAGTTTCTCGGCACAGATAGCGTGCCGGACGGAGGTTTTGAGGCTTATGTCAATCTGGCAGAAGACAAGGTCGAGCGTTTGGTACGGCTTGGCAACGAGGCTCAGGCACCCTACGGATATTATGACTTGGGGGCTGCGGTTCAGCTTACCAAGGGGAATGCCGAATGGCTTTCTGCGGTAAAAGCTCGAGGCATCGCTTGCGATACAAAAGAGGACATTGAGCGGGTACAAATAGACGCCTGGCCCGCGGGCGGATATGCGGTTGACGAAATCCCGGTCGGACACCGAGCCGTTCGCTGCATCGCCTTTGTGCGTGACGACGAAACTGATAATGGCTATGCGCGCCCGATTCATGGACTGATATGCCATGTTGACATTACAGCGGGGCAGGTGGTGCGTGTGGAGGATTCTGGCGTCATACCCATGCCGCCGAATCCCGGTCGGTTTGACGCGGCGCATCAAGAGCGCACGCGAACAGACCTCAAAGATTTAGAAATTACTCAGCCTGACGGTCCTAGTTTTAAGGTCGACGGCTATCGAGTCAAATGGCAGGGTTATGAGTTTTCGGTCTCCATGCATCCAGTGCATGGACTTGTCCTGCACCAGCTTTCGCTGCAGCAGCGCCCGCTGCTGTACCGGGCGGCACTGTCTGAGATGATTGTGCCCTACGGAGATAGCGACAACATGCACGCTTGGAAGCATGTACTAGATGCGTCGGAGTACAACATGGGAATGTTGGTTAACTCACTCAAGTTGGGCTGCGATTGTCTTGGGGAGATCTTTTATTTCGACGTTCATCAGGTGACGTGGGAAGGCAAGGTGAGGTCCGTTGAAAATGCCATCTGCATGCATGAAGAGGACTACGGGATTCAATGGAAGCACTACGACAGCGAGTCTCAAACCAGTGAAGTACGACGTTCGCGCCGTTTGGTCATCAGCTCTATCTTCACTATCGGTAACTATGACTACGGCTTTTATTGGTACCTCTATCTGGACGGCACGATCCAAATGGAGATCAAGCTCACGGGCATAGTGGGCGTTAGCGCAGTGACCGAGGAGACACATAACCCAGCGCAGTCACCACTGATTGCAGAGGGACTCGCTTCGCCAGTACACCAGCATGTCTTTTGTTTTCGCCTTGACTGGGATTTAGATGGCGGCCCTAATGCGATTTATGAGAGTCAGATTGAAGTGTTGCCCATAAGCGATATCAACCCTGATGGCACGCAGTTTCAGTCGGTCTCCACGCACTTAGTCGATGAGGCTTCCGCTAAGCGCAATGTATACCCAGAACGCAGTCGCCACTGGAAGGTAATAAACCCGGCATCACTAAACGGGCTGGGCAAACCGGTTTCTTACAAGCTGCTGCCGGCAGGCTCGCCTGCACTGCTAGCTTCCGAGCAGTCCGTGGTGGGTAGGCGCGGGGCGTTTGGTAAGCATCACTTGTGGGTGACTCCTTACGACGACAATGAACTCAGTGCTGCTGGTGCGCACACGGTAATGCATAACGGTGGTGGGCTGCCGGAGTATACCAAGCACAATCGGGATATCTCCGAGGGGGACTTAGTGATGTGGCATACGGTCGCCCTGACCCATGTGCCGCGCCCGGAGGACTGGCCCGTAATGCCTGTTGAATACACAGGGTTCCATTTGATTCCTGTCGGTTTTTTCGACCGCAATCCAACGTTAGATCTGCCCTCAAAGTGTAACGGGTAGCACTCTTTGAAGCCTGGGTCGTCTCTGGCTCTGCGCCGATGCGTGCGGGCCAGAAGTTCAAGCAACTTAAAGGGCTTTCTTTTACATCTACAAACCGCTAAAACATTCTCATCTAACCGGAGTCAGGCCAAATTAAGGAAATAAGAATAATGAAAAATGCCATCAATTCTCTTGCACTATTGCTCTCGCTGCTCGTCCCTGTTGTAGGCCTTGCAAGCCATCATGAAGGAGTCCTGAAGCTCGAAAAAAGACAGGCCGATGCGGTTATGCAGGTGACCTCGGTGATTCTGGGTGACGACGGCACAACGATCACGGCAACGGGTGACATGAGTACTTACGGCAAGGTCTACGTAACCTACAACCTAAAGATGACAGATATGACCAGTGGCACGGTCACCGGGCAGGGCAGGGGAGTACTCAATGACGACATCGCCTTTGGCGCTTTTTCGGGCTATTACGTCCGTGAGGGTGCGACTATCACGATGCACAATATCGTACAGATCGATGATGGGTCCCAGAACCTCGACGTGATCACGCTCGACACTGCGAAGAGCGAGATCTTAGTGCAAGCCTACGTGCTGAAGTAGCACTCCATAGAAGCGGTCGACTCGATGCCAATCGCCTTGAGCTGTCAGAGAGTGGGAAAAAATCGACAAAAAAGAGTAATAGCGCTGGATGTCCCCGCGTTATTTCAGACAGGCTATCGCTGCCCTTGGTCGTTCGATGAGGCAGATGCCTAAAAGCATTCACGTTGCTTTAACCCCAAAAAGGCGAAA
>CABZTD010000080.1 GCA_902528515.1 K189A clade bacterium | reverse complement strand
GCGAACCTCGGCAAAATCCATGCCCCGCCCCTTTTGTTTAGACAATCGCAGTCCAGCCTGGATGCCAGTGATGGGGCTGGCGGCAAATTGCGGGGCTCGTGTCGGGCGAAATCGCAGCGATAGCAACTGATCGGCTGTGACATAGGCGCCCGTGAGTATGTCGGGCTGAGTTAACGTCATTAGGGTACCGGTACTTGTTGTAGCAGTTGATCAATCAAGAAGTCGCTGTTCAGCCCCTGGGCGTCTGCCTCAAAACTACAGATCAGTCTGTGCCGCAGCACGTCGCCAGCCACTGCCTGCACATCATCCGGCGTCACAAAATTCCTTTGCGCCAGCCAGGCATGAGTGCGTGCGCACAGGTCCAGTCCAATGGTCCCCCGAGGACTCGCACCGAGCTCGATCAGAGGGGCTAGCTCGCTCGGGGGATTCCGAGTCGCCAAAATTAACTCAATGATGTAGCGCTCGACGGGTTCTGCCATGTGCAGGGCTAAGAGCTCTTGCCGTGCTTGGTGTATTTGGGCTTGGGTCATCAATAATGGGGGGGGCTTGTTGCCCGTCGCCGGTACCCCAGTGTTTTCATCCCTCACAAGCCGCAAAATGTCAGCCTCGGCTTGACGATCTGGATAGTCGACTAGTACGTGCAGTAAAAATCGATCCAGTTGGGCTTCTGGTAGGGCATAGGTGCCCTCCTGCTCGATGGGGTTCTGGGTTGCCATGACCATAAACAATGTCGGCAGGGCAAAGGTTTGACGACCAAAACTGACCTGATTCTCTGCCATGGCCTCCAGCAAAGCCGATTGCACCTTGGCGGGAGCACGGTTGATCTCGTCCGCCAAGATCAGGTTGTTGAAAATAGGGCCCCTCTGAAAATTAAAGGAACCGTCCTCTGGTCGGTAAATCTCTGTACCGGTCACGTCGCTAGGCAATAAGTCTGGCGTGAATTGAATTCTGTGAAAGTCGCCTTCTACAATGTCTGACAAAGCCTTGATTGCGCGGGTTTTCGCAAGCCCAGGTGCACCCTCGACTAAAAAGTGTCCTCCGCACAACAGTGTCATCAACATCCGCTCAATCAAGTGACCCTGACCGATCACCTCGGAGTTTAGATGTCGCCTCGCTGCTTCAATCGCTTGATAAGTTGATACCGAGGACAAAGGTGATTTTAACGGTGTATCGGGCACTGAGGGCATCCTAGGCGTAGAATTACGACGCATTGTATCTAGCATCCAATAAAGATCTAGCCAAGAAGCAATCGTTGCGCAAGCGAAAGCTCTTGTGTCCGCTTGGATCACTAGGGCTTGGCCTGCTGCTTCCGCCTGGTGGGTGTGCGTCGTTAATCCAACCAACTCGAAGCCACTGTTGGAGGCTCTGATCTCTCGGTTAGGAATCGAGAGTGTATGGTCAGTAATGATCGATATTCGCGACTGACAACAGTGAGCGGTCAAACCTTATCAGTCGTGACAGTTGCTTTGGATTACTACTTTCGGAGTCTTGGCAGCAATCGATGCATCGTTGGTGTAAATGACTTATGAAGGAGTTGAAGTATTCCTAGCTTGTGGACTCTATGAAAGAGGGAGGTACGGGCTGTTTACGCTGTCTTCGAAAATCGTCGCTTTGTCCATTAAGCCTTTTCGCCGTGGCACTGCCGGTAATACACTAGCGTTCCCTTTCTACTGTAAGCCGATATGAGACCTCTGCAATCGATCCTGCTGTCTCTGCCACCCGAACGCTCCCATGCCCTCGCGATCGCTGGTCTGAAAGGGGCAGCCCTGATTCCTGGTAGGGTGTCTCCTCTGCCAGGCCGCAGTTCGATGCTTCTGGGTAAGCCTTTATGCAACCCTATCGGCCTCGCCGCTGGGTTGGACAAAAATGCCGAGGCGGTTTTGGGTCTGGCGCGATGCGGCTTCGGCTTCGTCGAAGTGGGTACGGTAACCCCGCTGCCACAGCCTGGCAACCCGCAGCCGCGGCTCTTCCGCCTGCCGGAACATCAAGCTCTTATCAATCGCATGGGCTTCAACAACGAGGGTATGCAGGCCATGGCACGTCGTTTGGCCAGGGTGCGTTCGAGCAACAAGCTATTCGGTACGTTGTTGGGGGTGAATCTGGGCAAGAATAAAGACACACCCAACGAAGACGCGGCCTCTGACTACCTTAAAGGAATGAATTGTTTATACCGCTATGCGGACTATTTCACCGTAAATCTGTCTTCACCGAATACGCCTGGCTTGCGCTCGCTCCAGCATGGGGATGCGCTTCGGTCACTGCTCAGTCGATTGAAGGAGCGGCAGCTTCAGTTAGCGGGCCAAAGCCAGCCGGTTCCACTGATGCTAAAGGTGGCTCCAGATCTCTCGAGTGACGATGTTGCGCAGATTGCCGAGCAGGTGGTTGCGTGTGCTTTTGATGGCGTGATTGCCACAAATACAACCCTTTCTCGCGAAGCCGTTGCAGAACATCCGCATGCCATGGAAATCGGTGGTTTGAGTGGCCAACCCCTCGCAGACAGAAGTGTTGAGGTTGTGCGGCAATTGCGCAGTATATTGCCCGAAGGTATCGCATTGGTAGGTGTTGGAGGTATTAGCTCC
>CABZTD010000079.1 GCA_902528515.1 K189A clade bacterium | reverse complement strand
TGATCCGGCAATGGGTTGACTTGCCTAATAATGAAGCCCTGCTGCCAAACATTCGCAGCTTGCCGGGTGCGTCTCTGGTCATGGCATTGGTTCTGTATCCGTACATTTATCTGCTCGCCCGAGGCAGTTTTGTCCAGCAGTCCGGGGCACTTTATGAGGCAGCCAGGGCACTAGGTGCCTCGCGCAGGGTCGTGTTTTGGCGAGTTGGTTTGCCCGTTGCTTGGCCCGCTCTCATGGGCGGTTTGGCCCTTGTGCTGATGGAAACGGTTGCCGATTACGGGGTTGTAGAGCACTTCGGTGTGCCTACCCTGACAACGGGAATTTTCCGCACCTGGTTTGCCATTGGTGAACCAACGGCGGCGCTGCAGCTGGCGGGCTGGCTGTTCATGCTGGTTTGTGTGCTAGTCGTCGCCGAGCAGTTTGCTAGGCGAGGTCAGCGCTTTAATCCCCTTGCCCGGCAGAGCCAAGAGGTGCCCTATGAGCTTCGGGGTTGGCAGGCCTGGGTGGCCTGTGGCCTTTGTCTGACCCCGGTGCTGTTGGGGTTGGTACTTCCGCTCTTGGCGCTGTTTGCGATGACCCTTACTGCAGGGGAGATGCCCTTTAGCGGTAAGTTTATGGAATTGATTGGTAACAGTGTCTGGGTAGCGAGCGCTGCAGCGCTTGTCTGTGCCGCCGCCGCTCTCTGGCTCGCCTACGCGGAACGACTCTATCCACAGCGCCTCGTGCGTGGTGGGGTGCGGGTGGCGACACTGGGCTATGCGGTGCCTGGCCTAGTTCTGGCGGTAGCGCTCATGCTGCCAATTACCAGTTTCGATAAATGGATCGCGACTCAGCTACGTGATGTTTTGGATATTCGTTGGGGATTATTGCTTACCGGTACGTCTGCGGCATTGATCTTTGTCTATGTGGCTCGTTTCTTGACCGTTGCCTTTAACATCACCCAGGCGGCCCTGATACAGATACACCCTCAGTTGGACGCGGCAGCGCGCAGCCTTGGGCATAGTCCTCGTAACGTGCTGCGACGGGTTCACCTGCCACTGCTGCGGCCAGCGATTTTGACAGGCCTGCTGCTGGTGTTCATCGACGTGATGAAAGAGCTGCCGGCAACGTTGATTCTGCGACCCTTTAATTTCGAGACGTTAGCGACCTGGGTATATCGCTATGCTTCAGATGAACGCCTGGCAGAGGCATCGACGGCGGCCTTAGCCATTGTACTGGTCAGTTTAGTGCCGACCGTGATGCTCAACCTATCCCGTCACCAAGAGACAGATTAACGACTTTTGCTGATCATCACTTTTCACCGTAGGTTGTCTAATAGAAATCATCGAATGAATAATAAAACCAACATTTAGATGGACATGGGTGTAGTTGGGCAATCACACTCCGACCTTGCAGACATCAAGCGATGCTCATTTTTATGTTGCGAGCTGGACGCGAGCGCATGCTTTGGCAGCCCGGCATTAGCGCGCTTGAATACTGCGTCGAAAGTCGCCCCGCCCATATAAACCACGATGAGGTGGTGCTTAAAGAAAAATTGAAGTGCCGCTCCGGGGTTGCTCAATGCGATAAGGCCCCTAAACAAAGGCATTGTTGACCGCATCTTAGCCAAAGATGACCAAAGATTGGCACGGGCCAGTTCTTCACCCAAGTTTCACTAGAGCCGCCCTAGGTTGGTACATCACAAAGAAAAGATCGGTGCAGCTTGGCCAAGCACAGCAAGACATTGTTGCCTCAAAAGATTTGCAAGACCTGCACCAAGCCCTTCGCCTGGCGCAAAAAGTGGGCAAGGGATTGGGATCAGGTACTGTACTGCTCGGAGCGGTGTCGGCGCAGCAAACATCATTCCGCTGGCGGCGGCGAGCATGCACCGGTCATCGATGAGCAGGGAAGCAGCGCCCATGCCTGAAGGTCCAGAGATTCGCCGGGTGGCGACCCGAATACATAAGGTACTCGCCGGTCGCGAAGCGCAAAAGGTGCTGCTGACTCAGCCAAAGTTAGCGCGTTTTGGATCACAACTGTCGGGTCAGCGGGTGGAGTGGGTAAGCAGTCGCGGCAAGGCGCTGCTAACGCACTTTGATAGCGGGTTGACAATATATAGCCACAACCAGCTTTACGGCCGATGGTATATCACCCGGCGCGACAAACCACCGCGCACCAATCGCACCCTGCGACTTGCCATTTATACTGAGACCCACAGCGCGCTTTTGTACAGCGCGTCGGAGATCGAAGTCCACACGCCGGAAACGTTATCCAGTCAAAAGTACTTAGCCCGACTGGGGCCCGACGCATTGGACGACTACGTGGTGTGGCGCGATCTGCTTACACGCTTGCAGGACCCCAAGTTTGCAGGACGTTCCCTAGCCGCCCTTTACTTGGATCAAAGTTTCGTGGCGGGCATTGGTAATTATTTACGCTCAGAAATTTTGTTTAATGCCGGATTGAATCCGTTTGACCGGCCCAAAGATTTGTCACGGCGTCAGCTGGGGGTTTTAGCGCGGAATACGCTTGCGCTTACTCGACAGGCTTATGCCACCTCGGGTGTTACAAACACGGCCGCGCGCGTGAAAAAGTTGCAGGCAA
>CABZTD010000078.1 GCA_902528515.1 K189A clade bacterium | reverse complement strand
ACGAACTTGAGTTTATTTTGAAAGACAGCGGCACAACGCGATTGATCTTCGACAACGAGTTTGTCGAAACCGTAGCCGAGCTGCACAGCCGCGGCGACAAGACCAACGTAAAACAGTGGCTGCATGTAACTCACGTGGACGAGGCACATTTCGCCGAAAGCTATCGCGCCTTCCGCGATGCCGGTGATATCGGCGAACCAGAGGTGAGAGCCGCAGATCACGACATGCTGTACATCATGTACACCTCAGGGACGACTGGTTTGCCCAAGGGGGTCGTGCACACACACCATACGTCGATCTGGGGTCTGCTCACCATTGGGGGTACAGCGGTCTACCATGACCCCGAACGCTATCTGGCATGTCTACCCATGTTCCATGTTGGTGCGCTAACGCCTTTGGCAGTGAACGTTTATATGGGGGCTACTTCGGTGGTTATGCGTTCGTTTGATCCCGTCGAGGCCTGGAGAATTATCGAGCGTGAAAAGATCACCAGCGGTCTAGCAGTGCCCGCTATGCTGAATTTCATGTTGCAGGTGCCCAATTTCGAGCAGTTTGATTATTCGACATTAAAATGGATGATGACAGGAGCGGCACCCGTACCGCCTACACTGGTGCAGACATTCGCTGCGATGGGGGTGGGTATTCAGCAGGTCTACGGCCTCACGGAAACGTGTGGCCCCGCCTGTTTGATGGATGCCGAAAATGCCATCAAACATCCCGCGTCCACGGGTAAAGCGTTCTTCCATACCGAAATAATGATCGCCGACGACGATGGCAATGAAGTACCTCGTGGCACTGCTGGCGAAGTACTAGTCAAGGGCGAGCACATCATGGTGGAGTACTGGAATCGTCCGGAAGCCACCGCAGAGACCATTAAAGGTGGCTGGCTGCATACCGGCGATGTCGCCATCATGGACGACGAGGGCTTCGTCAGTATCCAAGATCGTATCAAGGACATGATTATCAGCGGTGGCGAGAACGTTTACCCCGCCGAAATTGAGGGCGTGTTGGCTACCCATCCTGGTATTCGTGAAGCTGCGGTCATCGGTCAAGAAAGCGAACGCTGGGGTGAATCCCCTTTGGCAATTGTCGTACGTAGCGACGATAACCTAGGCGCGCCAGAGGTGCTGGAGTTCTGCCAAGGCAGGCTTGCGCGTTTTAAGCAGCCTCAGGTGATTGAGTTCGTCGACGAAATACCGCGCAACCCCAGCGGCAAAATTCTCAAGCGGGTGCTTCGGGAGCAATTCGATCGTAAAGCGCCAGTATAAGTGAATCTTGACCCTCGACGTTTCGCCATGGGTCAACGGTCTGGGTAGGGAGAGACCATGGAACTGAATGAACTGCGGCAGCGGCTCGACGTGTTTTGCGCAGCGCATTACGCAGAACCGAGCGAAGTGACGGAAGTGGTTGTCATGCCTGGCCATGCGGGCTTCGCTTACGGGTTTCGTGTCGCGAGCGCGGGAGCGGTCGAATCCTGGTTTATTCGCCTGCCGCCTCCGGGGGTGAAGTGGGTGGGCACCGCGGATGTGCTCAGACAGGTTGCTGTGCTCAATGCGCTCGATGGTACGGACGTGCCGCACTGTTCCGTGAAATGGTCCGGCGATGATACACGGTGGTTTGGTTCGCCGTATTTTATTGTGCCATGGCTCGAGGGCGATGTGATGCGTACCGGGCCCGACGATTGGGGATACGGACTTTCCGCAGATCAGCATCTGGAATTTGGTCGCCAGGCGATGACCGCGTTGGCCGGCCTTCATCGAATTGATGTTGCTAAGGTGCCCTACCTAGGTGCCCCTGTTCCCTTTGCCGAAGACGTCACCCGCTGGGATCGTTTTTTCGAGAAAGCGGCCGAACCACAGCGACTGGCCGATGTGCCGAGGGTTCGCCAGCGCCTGCTGGACACCATGCCTGCGGATGCGCCCATCGGCATCTTCCACGGCGACTTTCAAACGGCCAACCTCTTCGCCTCCAAGGATGCACAGCTGCTCGCGCTAATAGACTTTGAGCTAACGGGTATCGGCGCGACCCTAAACGACGTCGGCTGGATATGTACCTTCAGTGATCGTGATGCCTGGGATAGCGAATCGCCACGCACCATGTTTTTAGATCCAGATATCCTGATTGATCTGTATCAGAGCGCCTACGGGCAAAGCGTGAAGGATTTAAATTGGTATCGGGCATTGGCTGCCTATAAATTCGCCATTATCAGCGGACTGAATCTGAGCCTGCATCGCCGCGGCAAGCGCGTCGACGAAACCTGGGAGATCACGGCGCTGTCAATGAAGCCGCTGATCGATCGAGCGCAGCAGCTATTGGGCTAAGCTTCGCCGCTCAATGTGCATGGCCAGGCTGATCATCAGGACACGGGCCTAACTCTACCTGAATGGTGGAATGCTCGATGTCGAATCGCTCTTTCAGCAGTTGCTTGATATCACGCACCACTTTTTGCACCTGCGTACTTTCGGGTATCAGGGCGTGGAGTGTGAGCAGCGGCTTTTCGGCGGTTAAGCCCCAGGCGTGAACGTGATGGACGCCGTCCACCCCGTCAATTTCCTCGGTCAGAGTCTGTTTGATTTGCGCCAAGTTCACGCCCGCAGGGACGCCCTCGAGCAGAATGTTCGCTGAT
>CABZTD010000077.1 GCA_902528515.1 K189A clade bacterium | reverse complement strand
TTCATCAAAACCCATAGCGCCGAGACGATCTCGCGCGAGCAGCACACCGCATTCTTCGAAGCATTCGCGGGCAACGGCCATCCAGTAGCGTAAGCCGCCTTCTTCGATGCCGAGACGCTCGCTGGCTTCAGCATCTGTCATATCCGGACAAAGTTCCGGTTGCCAGTCACTGGCCTCCACCTTGCCACCAGGAAACACGTGAAGATCAGGAAAGTCGCCCTTTCCTGGCCGCTTCATCATGAAGACTTCGATACCGAAGCCCGACGAGGCTGGCTTGTCCCGCACGATCATGACCGTCGCGGCCAGCCGAATGTTCTCTCGCTGTAAAGGTTCCAAAAATATTCCTTTGACCTCCGTTACCGCCCTACAGTGTATCTGTCGTAAAACGAATTTCACCTGCCGCATCGCGTTCCTCGCCACGACCGAGCGCAATTCGAAGGCAAGATTACCGCCATTGCAGCCCCTATCTTGGAGGGCTTACCTTGCGTTCTAGCGCAGCAAATACGAGCTCGACGGCAATTGCCAACACTGCAGCGGGAATGGCACCACGCAAGATCATATTGGTGTCATTCAAGGACAGGCCTACGACGATGGGTTCACCCAGTCCACCAGCGCCAATAAAGGCCGCGAGGGTTGCGGTCCCGATGCTGATCACTGCCGCGGTTCGTATGCCCGCAAATATCGCAGGCGTGGCTAGGGGTAGGCGGAGATAGCGCAGCTGTTCCCAGCCGCTCAATCCCAGGGCCGCGGATACCCGTACCAGGGTCGGATCGGTGTTCGCCAGAGCGGTAATCGCGTTACGCACAATGGGCAGCAGGCTGTAGAGAAAGAGTGCGATGATTGCTGGCAAAAAGCCAATACCAAAAATCGGAATCATCAGTGCGAGCAACGCCAAGGAAGGAATCGTCTGCATAAGTCCACACAGATAGACCACAATCTCTGCCAAACGCTGTCGACGATACACCAGTAAGCTAATTCCAAGACCTATCGCAATAGCCGCGAATAGCGCGCTGCCTGTTAACTGCAAGTGTCGGACAAAGTGTCCCCATAACGGTGCTACCCAGGGGCTCTGCAAAGAGGGCGTGGCAGATTTCGCGGTGTCTTGTTCAGAGATTCCCAGCCTGCCGGAGTTCGCTTGTATGAAGTCTGCTGCTACCTCCTGAAAGCTCAAGCCTTGAATTGCAACCTTGGCGTTGAGTGCCTGAACCTGGGATTCATCAAGCATGTTGTGCAGCCCTGCCAGTGCTTGGCGCAGCCGAGGCGAGGCGCTGGCTTGCACGAGAGTTGCCGCGCGGTACTCGGGAAAATATCCCAGGTCATCTTCGAGTATGCGCAGTCGATAACGCTGCAGCTCACCATCCGTACTGTAGGCGTCCGTGACGTCGATGGCACCGTCTGCTATGGCCTGATAGGCCAGACCATGTTCAATCCCTGTGACAGATTGCTCAAGACTGTAGCGCTCGGCCAAACCCGGCCAACCGTCTTCGCGCTGGATGAACTCGTGACTAAAGGCGGCGACGAGCGAATAGTTTTTAAGATCGCCAATGCGCCTCAGACCAAGTTCCTGTGCCTGTTCGTCACGAACGACAACGGCATAGGTGTTGTTGAATCCGTACTCGGGCAACAGCTCTAGGCCTTGGCTGGCTAGGACCTGATTAATCTGAGTGCGATTGGGATTACCCGGTAGGTTCAACACCGCCTGACCGAGCGTACCCGTATATTCTGGATACAGATCAATCTCTGCGTTTCTTAATGCCTCATAGCAGATCAGTGTACCACCCAGACCTAGCTTGCGATCGACGCGAAAGCCCTGCGCTTCCAGCACTTGGGCCGCAATTTCCGCCAGCAAATAACTTTCGCCGAAATTTTTGCTGCCCACAGTAATTGTCTGCGCCGCTGCTGCACCAACGCTGGCGACCATGCACCAGACAACGCATAATCCCATGATGAGGCGCTGAAGAATCATGATAGCTGGCTCTCGATTAAGCGCTCGGCATAGGGCGTTGCTGGGTGCGCAAGAACTTCCCGGGGAACGCCACTTTGAACCACCTGACCGGCGTCCAAAATAACCATGAATTCAGCCAAACGCTGCGCCTCGCGAAGATCGTGGGTGACCAACACAGTGGTAGCAGGATGGGTCTCTCGTGCTTGTTCAAAGCTCTCGTACAGTCCCAGCCGGGTTATGGGGTCAACGGCAGAAAAAGGTTCATCCAACAACAAAATCGAGGGCTGTAGCATCAGTGCGCGACAAATTCCTAAACGCTGTTGCTGCCCTCCCGATAACTGTCTTGGCAAGCGGCTCGCGACGTCACCCTCTAGATCCACCGTCTTCAGCAATTCCTGAAATCGGGCCTGCCTCCTTTCTTGGGACCAGCCTAGAAGCTTCGCCACCAAGGTGACATTTTGCTCCGCGGTCAGGTGGGGAAATAGTCCCGCACCTTGAACGGCATAACCGATACCGCGCCGATAGGATCCCAGATCGTCGTAAGGGACCGTACGTCCAAGCACTTCTACCTCGCCGTGGTCGGGGCGCTCCAAACCATTGATCATTTGCAGCAGCGTCGTTTTGCCACTGCCGCTGGCGCCGACGATGGCAGTGATCTGGTCCTTGGGAAGATTCAACGAAAGGTCATCAAATAC
>CABZTD010000076.1 GCA_902528515.1 K189A clade bacterium | reverse complement strand
TGTTGACAGCGTCAGGCGGCTTCGGCGCAGCGGCGAGTACGAGATTTTGGGGCACCTATCCTGGCAACAACAGGTGCCAGAACGCGGACGGCCCCAGCCCATTTACGTCAATCTGAACGACGGCCAACTTCAAGGCGAACTCGCCGTCACTCTAGGGCGCTACCTGCATACCTCAGCAAGACTTTGGTTCAGGCCAGATAACCTTGTCAGCGACGCTGGTCAGTATGCGCAGATGGTACAAAGTCGACGTATGCGGAGCGCGACCCTGCATTACTTCGATCACCCGTTATTTGGCATGATCGTGCGGATCGATAAAGTCGAGCACCCAAGCGCCTTGACGGAGACGTTTTTGGTCTTCAAGAAGAGTCTGGAACGCGACGACGACTGACCACGCGCCTAATCGTAAGCATAAAGCCCGGGCAGGTTTCGACAATACCCCAGAACATCGAGGCCACAGCCAAATACATTCTGCGCGTCACAATTCAGCGCGTTCAGACTCTTGTCGAAGCCATCTGGCAGATCATCTGTTGTACTCCCTAACAAACGGCAAAGCCAAATGGCGGTCAACGCGCGCTTGCCTAAGTCCTGCGCGACCTGCTGATAGTCTCCAGCACTCAACCTGCCTCCATCGAGCAAGACCACTGTCCGAGCGTTGAGCGACGGCCAATCGCCGACCTGACACAGCCCGGATGTGCTGAATTCTGCGAACGCAACCTGCTGAGCGAAAACCGTGCGCTGCATTAGGGTTCCGAGCATCACGGCGCTGTCTGGTAGCAGCGCGATCACAAGGGGATTCTTATCCTGCAAATGAGCGGTAAGGGTCACAGCGAAACGATCCAGAGCCGCCTGGATTTGTCCTGCGTCAGCTATTTCACGGGCATGATGAAGGCGTCGGCACACTGCATCAGGCAGAGCGGACAGGTTGGCAACATGGTTCAACAGCTCGTTCATTCGAAGCGCTATTCCTAATCGGTGTCTTGCCGAGAAGCCTGTTGCTCCAGGGCCAGTTCCTGCAGTGCTTCTGGTGTCTGCACGTGGAGGGTTTGGGTCGGAAAGGCAAATTCTGCCCCGTGAGCTGCAACGATGTCCGCGATACGCAGCAATATATCCTGCTTCACCTGATGAAATGTCGCCCAGTCAGTAGTCCTGGTGAAGGTATAGACGAAAAAGTCTAGCGAACTGGCCCCGAACGTGACGAAGTTCACCATCAAGGTTCTGTCTCGGGCAATGTCCTCATGGGCGGCCAGCATGGCATGCACGTCTGCGACAATACTGCGCATCTGCGGCAGATCGTCATAACGAATGCCAAAAGTTTCAAAAATGCGCCGATTTTTCATCCGCGAGGGATTCTCTACGGACACCTCGGTAAACACAGAGTTAGGCACATAGAGGGGGCGCTGATCAAAGGTGCGTATTTGCGTCACGCGCCACCCTATAAATTCGACGGTGCCCTCGATGCTTCGATCTGGCGAACGAATCCAGTCACCGACAGAAAATGGTCGATCTAAAAAGATCATGAGCGCACCAAAAAAGTTCGCCAGCAGGCTGCGGGCCGCGAAGCCAATGGCGATACCGCCGACGCCGCCCAGGGCAAGGACACCCGAGATAGAGAACCCAAATGTCTGCAGGGCCATCAAGGCACCGGAAATTATGATCGCCGCGCGCAGCAGTTTAGCGACCGCTGCGGCAGTCGTGGCATCTACCTTATCCCCGTGCTTGCCCTCGACAAATCCTCGCTCAACATTCTCCGTGAAACCGATGGCGAACCAGATGAGCAGCCAAACCACCGCAACATCGCGGGCTTGATTCGTTAACGTGAATATCTCGGCTTGGGCGTCGAGGCCCATGGAATCAATCGCAAAGGAAATACCCATGATCCAGATGCCTAAGTTCAGTGGCTTGCGGATCGCAGCGACGAGGGCATCGTCCCAAACGTTTACGGTTTGATCAACGCGTTGCTGTACCTTGGCCAAAGACCGGCTTGCGATATACCGAACAACGCCCGTGAGCAACAATATGCCAAAGGCCGCAGCGAGCCACCCGTAGCTTCCTGTGAGTACATTTATTTGGTCCATAGCACCTTCAAAGCCTGTAATTCTGAGCGCTTCACGCTTTACGTGCGTGCCGCAGCAGTAGCGAAGCATACTAGCAAAGGCGTCTGGATCTATCGGAAGAAATGCTCGCCTTCACCAGCCGATGAGTTGCCGAGAAAGTGCTGTACATAAATTCAGTTAACTGTCTATACTGCCAGCACTGTATAAAGAATCAGGATCGTCATGACCTCAGCAAGTACTCCGAAACAGACGCTTACGGTTCGTCAGGCACAAATACTTGAATTGATTCGCCGCCATATCAACGACACCGGCTACCCGCCAACCCGGGCTGACATCGCTTCAGAACTTGGATTCAAATCGCCGAATGCGGCGGAAGAGCACCTCAAGGCGCTTGCACGCAAAGGCGCCATCGAAATGATTCCCGGCGCTTCACGGGGCATTCGCATTCCGGACATGATCGACGACGGCCTACCCATTGTGGGTCGCGTAGCTGCGGGCAATCCGATCTTGGCGGAAGAGAATATCGAAGACCGTATTGATCTACCTGCAGGGTTCTTCCAACCCCGCGCAGACTACCTGCTGCGGGTTCGAGGCGACAGTATGATCGACGCCGGCATTCTCGATGGTGACCTGCTAGCGGTGCA
>CABZTD010000075.1 GCA_902528515.1 K189A clade bacterium | reverse complement strand
GTGGCAGAGGCGGATAAATCATCCCCGGGCCAGATCTGGGCCGTGAAGCGTACTCCATAGCGCGTCAGGCGCCCATCCCCCACCGTATGGGTAAATAAGCGACCGGTCATGCCCATGGTGAGCATCCCGTGAGCGAAGACGCCCGGGTAACCCGCGACTTGAAAACATTGCGCAGTGCTTTCGTGAGATGTACGTCGAACACAAGTGCTCACATCAGCGCCTTCATTATTTCCTCAACAATTAAGTCCGCGCCGTGCTCAAAGACATGATCATCGTCTACGTACAAAGGCTTTGAATCTGCAATAAGCGAGCACATTGCGTCTTCACCGGCTCCGCAGAAAGCGGTGCGCAACCTAACAGGCTTTATGCGTTCTGAATGCTCCGCGACGTATTGGTCGAAAATATCAATGACAAAGCTGTTGCGCCGATCATATTCGGCGGCGGGGAAGCTCAATGTTTCTAGTTCCCTGCCAGTCGCCCACTTATGGCGCAAGTTATATCGATAAGGATCACAGCCGACTTCGGGGACAGGATAAACTAAGAGTGTTGGTAGTATTGAGCTTGCCGAATCAAGCAAATTAAGAATTGCTTGACGCATATTTTCTTTTGTTTGGGGAAGAATCCCTGTGCTGTCTACAGGAGTCCTCTCTTTAAAGGGCACCTGAATCTCCTCACATCCAAGATGCTGATTAAAGAAACCAAGGTTGTCGATGGGACCTCCCGAATAAAAATATTTGATTGACCAACGATTGAGCAAAATAAAAACATCGGCGTCTTGGAACTTAGAGAGCGTAAATCTAAAGTGGTCAGGACATTGAATTACTTTTTCCTCATTCCACAATGTTATCTGCTGACCGGTAAATATCGTCGAGCTACAATTGAACCCATCAACATTCAATCCAGTCAGCCAAGTAGCTCTCAGGCCCACTTTTTTGAACGATGCGTCTAGCGAATGTAGTGCGGCCCGTAAATGAGAGTCGCCGTAGAGGACGACGTTTCTATCAGACTGCAGATCACCAAACATGCACCATGTCATATCAGGTTCTGTCTGCCACTTATCGCAAACGTGTCCCATATCTGAGTACCACGAAACAAAACTTCCGTACTCCATAGTTGATAGAGTATTTGGCGAATTCGATCTCGCGAAATCGGTTGTAAATAGAAATCCTGCTGATAAGAAAAATACCAATCCTGCCAGCGAGGAAACCCAAATCGTGCGTGGCAGAATTTGCTTTCGATCCCTGAACGGCAGCTCCACAAAACGCCAAGAGATATACGCAAGCGCAAAACTACCAAGGCAAAGGATTATTGCTTCTTGGCTGGGGATGACGTCAAACCAGCGATGTCGAGCAAACGCCAACAGCGGCTGATGCCAAAGATAAGCACTGTAGGAAATCAGGCCGATCCCAACCAAAAGTGGAAAACTCAGTAGGTGATGTACGACCGTGCCGGGTTTTGTGGAAATAATTAGCAAGCACGTTCCAACCGTAGGCAGTAGTGCATTAAATCCAGGTATTACGGTTTCCTTGTCAAAAACAACGAAGGAAAGAATGACCATGGCTAAGCCTAATAGGCTCATCATTTGGTTAGCTGCGGGTGATCGCTCGGGAGATTTATAAATTAAATAAAAAGCGGTCAGAACACCAAGAAATGGTTCCCAAAGCCTCCCAACGTAATAGGCGCCTTTAATGCCTAAAAAATCTAATGGATGGCCTTGGAATAGCGACCCTAGAACCCCCCAAAAAAAACTCAGCCCGAAAAATATCGAGAGAAAAAAAATACTCCACTTAATCCCAAAGCGCCAAAGCACAACTAAGGCCAAGGGGAAGAGGACATAAAATTGCTCCTCTAAAGAAAGACTCCAGGTATGAATTAATGGTTTGAATTCCGACGAATTATCGAAATATCCGGTCATAGCTTCGGCATACATCAAATTTGATAGAAACGCTGCCGAAGCCGCGAGGCTGTGCCCAAAGTCACGCAAGTCTGCAGGGATAAACGTGAACCAGGCGAATGGCATGCAAACAGCCAACACGAGATATAAAGCAGGTAAAAGACGTCGTGCTCTTCGCTCGTAGAAACCCAGCAGCCTAAAATCGCCAGCCCTCATTTCCGAAATAATAAGTGTGGCGATCAGGTAGCCGCTAATCACGAAAAAGACATCTACACCAACGAATCCGCCGCTAAAGGCCTCTAAACCAGTGTGGAAGAGAATTACTGGGAGCACAGCAATTGCCCTCAGACCGTCTATCTCTGGTCGATAGTTCATCCATCTATCTTTTATTCTTTTTATTGCTGCGCAGTCTGCCACACCTTTAGGAGGTTCAAGATCTACAATGATCAATATCAGAGTTTCAGCTGAACCGAAGTTTCATTCCAAGGTGCGGGGGAGATTGACTATCGGAACAAAAACCTCAGTTAGCTTTAGCCCTTAGCGGCGCGGAGCGATAGCACTATGAAAAGGTTGGAAAGGTTGAAAAGCCCCCTGGGATCACGCACTGATCACTTGCCCACCAGCAATCCCGCCAGCTCGGCCTCCCGCATCACACGCTTGATCTCACCTTGGTAATACCGTTCTTTAGCCTGCTTCTCACGCCAGTTCTTGTAGCGCCCGTGTTTGGTGTTCGCGGCTGAGATAGCGGCTCGGCCTGCGGACGTCCTGGGGCCTGTTCTGAGGCCGCCATGGAGCCGACACCTGTGTTTACCCTCTATTGGGAACTTCGCACAAGGCACGCCAGAGCGTGTCTTCGCGCCGCATCTAATGGGTGTTTGGGCAGGATCATTCATAAGGTCATGT
>CABZTD010000074.1 GCA_902528515.1 K189A clade bacterium | reverse complement strand
TTCAGGGCCCGCACTGATACCCGCAACCATTGACGATGCAGCACAGGAGATCGGTAGACTGGTCGCACAATTGATTCGTGACGGTGATTGTTTGCAAACCGGAATTGGCGCTATCCCGGCGGCGATTTTAAATCAGCTCACGGATAAAAATGATCTGGGCATGCACGGCGGGTTGATCGACGATGGTGGCATGCGATTGATTCAGCAAGGCAACCTTAACGGTGCCAGAAAGGCCATTGATACCGGCAGGCATATTACGGGTATGGCACTAGGAAGTGACGATCTGATGCAGTGGCTGGCGAGCGAACATAATGTGGTGTTTCGCGGAGCTAACCACACTCATGAGGTAAGTGTGATTCGTCAACTTGAGGGTTTTGTGTCGGTCAATTCTGCGGTGGAAGTCGATCTTTTCGGGCAGGTAAATGCCGAAATGGCTGGTGGCCGGCAGATATCGGGCACCGGTGGTAGCGTAGATTTTATGCGTGCAGCGAAGGCATCAAAAGGCGGTCGCTCGATCGTTGCCATGAACGCGACCGCTCGTGGTGGCAGCGTGTCGCGAATAGTGCCCAAGGTGGAGATCGTCACGGCCCTTCGAACAGATGTCGATACGGTAGTAACTGAATACGGGGTGGCGCAAATTAAGGATCTGTCTAATGCAGCCCGGGCTGAAGCGATGATTGAAATCGCTGCACCGCAATTTCGTGATCAGTTGCGTCAACATTTGTAAGTGAATTGGGCTAATCAGCTGATTGTCCCTTAATCGTTTCCAACTAAATCCCCGTGTGTTTTGCTGGGTTGGATGGCCGATTTGGCAAGATGCCTGCTCCGAATTTGTAGTCTTCGGTTTGCGATCTCAATGTTTGAATGTGTAAGGGAAAATAGTGAAAGAAAACGATGAGGTGAACGGTTCTTCCTGATCCTCAATAAACACAGATAGCGTTGCTTCGTATTGGCCCTGCTGAAAAAAAATTGGTTCAGCTTTGGTGTAACGCTGGGTATTTCGAAAAATTGGTCAATGGCCTCCTGTTGTTCGAGAATGCTGCACACAACGACTTGGCGCACGAGCTGAAATTCTGCTTCGTCCGAAGTTCCAATCGGCCGAATAAACAAAACGGCATGACTCCAGTCGCTTGCCTTGGGGACATTTATTGTGTTTGTCGGCATCGCCACGGGATTGGAAGTTGTAATCAGTAGGTTGAAATAAATCAATTCAGGCTTGGCGAACACGGTGCCCGCGGAATCCCTCAGCACCAGCTCCGTTCTTTTTGGCTGTATATCAGTATTTCCCATATTGTTGAGCTGGACGTTAATGTTGAAACCGATCACACCGATTGCATCGTTTACCCCTTTTCGATCAATGACATAGACCGTGAGGTTCAGTAAGGGTAGCGACGTTGAAATCGGCGTTAACTGAAACAAAATGACCGTGGCACCCGCTACCAAAAACTCCAGAGAGAAGTATTTCGGCGCCAAGACATTGGGCGGTCCATTGACTGTGTCGAGGTCCCAGACAGTATGCGTACCGTTAGCGGTGAGTGGTGGCCTAGATCAAAATGTGTGGACGTTACGACCGAGTAAGCACAAAAGGCGCTTTTACAGACTTCTGGTCATAGGTTGCTCGCGGTAAATAGGTTAGTCGCTACTCGCTTAAATGCACCAGAAAAAACGCATACTCTTCCGCCAACTCTTGGAGCGCTGTAAAACGACCCGACTGGCCCCCATGGCCCGCGCCCATATTGGTTTTCAGTAACAGCACATTGTCGTCGGTCTTAATGTGCCGCAGTTTAGCCACCCACTTCGCGGGCTCCCAGTAGGTGACTCGAGGGTCGTTCAAGCCAGCGGTTACCAGCATAGGCGGATAGCCTTGGGCACTGACCTGATCTACGGGTGAATAGCTGCGAATGTAATGAAAGGCCTCATCGTCTTCGATGGGATTACCCCACTCCGGCCACTCCATGGGTGTTAAAGGTAAGTCTGGATTCAGCATGGTAGTCAGCACATCGACAAAGGGTACGTGAGCCGCCACGGCGCCAAAGAGTTCAGGCGCCTGGTTGACGACGGCTCCCATTAGTTCGCCGCCAGCGCTGCCGCCGCCGATGGCTATCTTGCCGGCTTGTGTATATCCGTCAGTGATCAAAAGCTTGGCGCAATCTACAAAATCATTGAACGTGTTGGTGCGCTGCTGTAGTTTGCCAGCGGTATACCAGTGATAGCCAAGGTCGTCACCGCCACGAATATGGGCGATTGCGAAAATGAAGCCGCGGTCAAGCAGCGAGATCACGTTGCTGGAAAAACTCGGCGGTATGGCATGCCCATAGGCACCATAGCCATAAAGATATACCGGAGCAGTGCCGTTAACCAAGGTGTCTTTGTGCCGCACCAAACTCATTGGTACATGGGTGCCGTCGCGCGCGATTACCCGCAGCCTCTCGCTGACGTAGTCTGATGCATCATAACCGCTGGGGATCTCCTGTACCTTCAAACTTGTCAGCGCCTTTGTTTGCCAGTCGTAATCGAAGACCGTGTGGGGTGTGACCATGGAGGTATAGGCAAGCCGCAGTGTGCTGGTGCGGTAGTTTGGATTTGTGCCTAGGTCGACGCTATAGGCAGGCTCTGGAAACTCGATTACATGACCGTCATCGCCGCTAACAATTTGTATTTGATCCAAACCATCGATGCGCAGGCAGACAACCAGCGCATCGGCAAGGGCCATATGACCCACCAAATAGTGATTGGCATCGCCTGGCAAAAGCATTTGCCACGACGCCTCTTCAGTTGAGGCCACTGGGGTTTCGAATAGATCGAAATTTGGGTGGTTTCGGTTGCTGCGAATGATCAGCCTGCCGGTTCCAGCGCTGTCCCCTTGATGCTCCACATCGTACTCGTGGCCCTCAC
>CABZTD010000073.1 GCA_902528515.1 K189A clade bacterium | reverse complement strand
GTCGATAAGGGTCCCATTCCGCCTTACATTTTAAAAAAGCGTCCCCATACCAGCGAGTATCATCATCTAAATAATGCGTGTGCGGATTCGCTACTCTGATGTCGTTATCCTCGCAGTAGTTTATTAAATCCTTGAGTCTTTCTTCTGTGGAAAACTGAAGCAACGACAAGCCAGCAGAAACTACTTTGCCGGCATCTCGAATGAACTCAACATGCTCTAGCATCTCTGGAAACAAAGCCTTCCGAGATTTGATTTGAGACTCTATCCGGTCGATATCGAAGCGATCCTGCAAATAAGTAAAGCCTTTGTCTTTTTTCATAGCCCACTGAGTCGTATGGTTCCATGTGTAGTCATAAATTTGTGTGCCCCTACTTTGGTCCAATGCCGGTGCGACGCTGTAAGTGATCTCGCCTCCAAACGGATCAATATGTGGGGCCAGCTCGTCGGCGGTCATATCGGTATAAAGAAAAACTACGCTTGAGCCTTCCCGAAAGATGTCTTTACGGTGTAGTGGTGCAAAAAACGTGGGGACAGGCCACTCAAACACTGTTACCAAACGTTTTTTTATTTCGTCAGCCTGAGCGAGGTATTTGCCAACAGATAGAGCACTGTAAAAATCATCGTAAGAAAGTATGTATTGATGCCAGCGAGTTTTAGGGGCTAAGCCTAAAGTGACTTCGGCAACGAAACAGGTAAGCCCGCAATTATGCAGCACTCCATCCAGATCCTTTCTCTCAAGATCCAAAACCCTCGGCGTTTCCTCTACCGTAATGATTCTTGCGCCCTTGACATTATCTTTCTCTCTCAGGAGGCCCCACTCTATCGAGCCTATGCCGCCAGACCCACCCGTAATAAACCCCCCCGTATGCGACGTAGGGACCGTACTCGGAAAACATCTCAGTTCCGCCCCATGACTCGCGGCCTGATTTTCTATATCCAATAAAATGACTCCCGCCTCGACCCTGGCAGACTCCTTATTGATAGAGACAATCTTGTTGAGGTTGCGAGTGTTGATCATGATACCGCCTCTTAAAGGCACACCCTGACCGTAGTTTCCGGTGCCAGCGCCTCGGGGCGTAATCGGAATTCTGTTTTTAGCGGCCCATGCGATCAATTCGATCAACTGCTCCTGATCTTCCGGTTTAACAATTGCGTCCGCTAGACATCCGTCAAGCTGCGGCTTAAGTACAGGCGAGAAGTGATAGCAATCTTTTGATCCTGATGTGAGGCGCTTAGCGTCGCTAATTACGTTCTGCGAGCCGATCAACTCTTCCAACACATGCATGTCGAGTGGTTTCATCCTTCCTCCATATTTCTAGCCGTCTTAGGTCTTTTCAGATAATCGATTAAAAGACTAGCAACTACCGTGCCAAACTCCAGAAAAATGAGACTAGGGACCAATTACCTCGCGGCGTCTATAACTTGCGTCGCACTAAAG
Organism: K189A clade bacterium; assembly: GCA_902528515.1. Taxonomy (GTDB): domain Bacteria; phylum Pseudomonadota; class Gammaproteobacteria; order Pseudomonadales; family Azotimanducaceae; genus UBA4421. Next base: position 1,515 of record CABZTD010000073.1, on the reverse strand, counting down.
GACGTTCAAAAGACCTGCGGTTTTGATACGTAGAGCGTATTTCAATGATTGCTTATCATGTCTAATAGCCTACTTTTTCGTTTTGCTTGAGAGTCCCAATGAATATCAGAATTGCCTTATCCATAAGCCAAACCTCTTGCGTAGGGCTTATAGGAGTTTTCGCCTGCCTGGTGTCACTAAATAATATATTAGATTACCAGTCGAATTTTGAATTCGTCAGACATGTTCTCAGCATGGATACTACGTTCGAAGGCAATAAACTCATGAATCGCGCGATTGAGACCTCGTACCTGCATCATATTGCCTACGCCGTGATCATCTTTCTCGAGGCCTCGATAGGTCTCATCAATCTGGTCGCAGCGGGGCTGATGATCTCCGCAATACGCGCCAGTGATTCAATGCGTTTCAGCAGAGCAAAGGGTGTTGCGATTATTGGCCTAACTATTGGTTTTATTCTGTGGTTTGGTGGCTTTATGATTGTCGGAGCGGAGTGGTTTTTAATGTGGCAATCCCCATCATGGAATGGTCAAACCGCTGCCTTTCGATTTTCCTCAATCATCTTAGGCAGTCTTATTTTTCTTAGTGTATCCAAGGGTATTGATTAAAAGCGTCCTAATGGCCGCTCATAGGTGCGTTCCCACTATTCATGGAGCTGATCATTATCAGGGCGAACGGGGCTCGGCCGGATAAAAGTAAACATTAAGGTTCTTGCACCGCCCAACCAGATGGATCCAAGCTTTGGGCAAGTTCTCGCATTTTGTTGGTACGTCGATCGATTTCTTCCCGAACCCTAGTCTCGTCAAAGGTCAAGATTTTAGTGCTCTGGACAACTTTGCTCCCCCCCACATATACAGCTTTTAAGTTTCTCAGACTGCTCGCTAGCACATATGAGGCAAGAACATCATAAACGGGTCCAGTATCCGGTTGACGAAGATCTACGACAACAAAGTCAGCGTATTTCCCAACCTCGAGACTACCGACCTGCTCATCGATTCCTAGCACTTCGGCGCTACCCAAAGTGTGCAAATACAGCATATCGTGTACCGATAACGCCTTAGCATTTTTGTGTATACCCCTCATGGTATAAAGGCCGATGCGCATATTCTGGAATGGATCGGAAACATCGGTGCAGGATTGGTCGTATAAACCTACGGCTACAGGAATTCCCATTTTTCGGTAAGTGACAACGTCGGCGATACCGTCTCCAAGCCTGCCATTAGAGGTCGGCTGCCAACTCATTTTCGAACCCGTCTCAACCACGCGAGAAAGAATATCGTCGTTAGTATGAATAAAGTGACCGAAAATCATCTGCGGCCCGAGCACCCCTGCATCATCGTACCACTGGAATTTTTCTTGTTGAGCCAAAACTTCGTTAGGGCTCTCTAAAAAATGGCTTTGGTTAATCACTCCGAACTTTTTCATAACTGCGGCCTCAAGCCGGGCAGTACGAGGATCGGGGTTAAACTGTTGTGCGCCGGATATCGCTAGTTTAAGAAATTGCGGGTCAGGTGCGCT
>CABZTD010000072.1 GCA_902528515.1 K189A clade bacterium | reverse complement strand
CCTTCTTCAAAGCTTGACGACAGCTTAGAACATCGAGCGGAGTGGCACTGGAGGCTTGGGTGGCCAGTTTTCTGCGCGATTCTTGCCCTGCTTGCGGTTGCGATTTCCAGCGTTCAACCGCGTCAAGGACAATACGCTCGGGTGGGCGTAGCAGTATTATGGATGGTCAGCTATTACCTTCTGCTAGTATTGAATCGCTGGCTTATCGCACAAGGGTTAGTACCCAGTATCTTGGGACTGTGGCCAGTACACTTGGCTTTCGGGCTCGCCGCGACCTGGAACTTGTACCTGCTGGGCCGGCCGGCTGCGAGTTAGAACGAGCCATGCGCGCTTCAAACACCAATCACCAACTTCCTCAATGGCTCGGCTTCAGCGGGTTGCTGCCCATGTCGGCGTTCTTGACCGGTCTTTGGTTTTGGCCGCAGCTCACTGATCAACTTGTGTTTATGGCCGTGCTCTATGTCGGCGCCATATTTTCTTTCCTTGGGGGGATACAGTGGGGACTAGCAGTTACGACAGAATCTTTGGACAATCCCCGAGGGCCCTATGGGCTAAGGCTTATCGTTGGTGTGACGCCATCGTTGATCACCTTTGTGGCGCTGGTGGTGCCGCCAATCTACGGGGGATTGCTGCTTATCGCAGGTCTCTGGCTGCTATTGCTCTTTGAATGGCAGCGACACGAATCGATTTCACTGCCAGCCTGGTATCTTCCACTGCGCATAAATCTTACCGTGCTCCTCAGCGGCTCACTGGCGGCAATATTTTGGCTAACGAGCTAGTCTTGACGTTTTGCATACAGCGGCTGGGTCTATGCTCAACTGAGAGTGTAAGGCAGCTTACCTGTGCCCAAGCCTGACAAAGCCCCGGAAAAGCACTTGACTGAAGCCGACATCAGCCGCGTCATTGAAATGGCTTGGGAAGATCGCACGCCCTTTGAAGCCATTGCTACCCAATTTGGTCTGACCGAGCAGCAGGTGATCAAGGTCATGCGAACCAACATTTCTGCTGGCGCGTTCAAGCGCTGGCGCGCGCGGGTGACCGGTCGCAAGACCAAGCATGCAGAGCTACGCGCAACGGGCGTTTCTCGGCATCAATCCAGTACGCACAACAAGGCCAACCGCTAAGTCCCATTGGCGCTAATCCGACTTTTGAATATTGCCCATAGTACCCATCACCGTGGACACCAGTGTGGACACATCGCCCAGCTGGGCGGGCACGATCATGGTGTTATTAGCCTTCGCCAGCTTGCCAAACTCAATAACCCACTGCTCTGCAACGCGCAGATTGATCGCATCCTTTCCGCCCGGCTCGCTCACCGCAGCGCCCACTGCCCGTACACCAGCAGCCGTCGCCTCGGCAATGAGCCGAATTTCTTCCGCCCGTCCCTCGGCCTCGTTAATTTGACGAAGTTTTTCCGCTTCCGACAGATTTATCGCTTCCTGACGTTCGCCTTCAGAAACGTTGATTCGGGCTTGTCGCTCACCCTCAGATGATGCCACCACGGCCCGACGCTCCCGCTCGGCCCGCATCTGCTTTTCCAGCGCATCTTTGACCGAGGCTGGTGGCACAATGTCTTTAATTTCGTAGCGCAAAATTTTGACTCCCCAGGGCTCCGCTGCACGATCCACCGCATGAACAACCTGAGAGTTGATCGTTTCGCGCTCTTCAAAGGTGCGGTCGAGTTCGATCTTGCCGATTTCAGATCGTAGCGTGGTCTGGGCTAGTTGGGAGGTGGCGAACATATAGTCTTGAATACCGTAGCTGGCGGCACGGGCATCATTGACCTGCAGGTAAATCACGCCATCTATTTCGACAGAAATATTGTCCTTGGTAATACAGCTCTGGGATGGCACATCTACGGTCTGCTCTTTCAGTGTGTGCTTGTAGGCCACCACATCGACAAAGGGCACCAGTATGTGGAAGCCGGCGTCTAGAGTTTTTGCGTACTTGCCCAGACGTTCGATCACAAACTGCTCGCGCTGGGGTACGACCCGAGCGGTCTTGAGCAATATGACCACCACGGCAAAGGCCAGCAGCACGCCAAGAAAAAAGCTCATATCCATTAGTTAGTCCCCTGATTCACGATCAACGTATTGCCATCTCGGCCTGTGATTTTGATGATGGCGCCCGGCGAAAAAGCCACTTGCTCGCTGCGCGCATTCCAGTCGGCACCTCGGTAACTCACACGCCCCCGACCGGGGCTGGCATCATCAAATCCACTGGTAATACTGACTTCCTTACCAACGAAATCATCGTCGGCACTGCCCTGCAGGGAATCACCGACCAGATGCAGCTTCATGCGCGAGCGCACGCCAACCAGCAGCACCAGGGCGAGAGCGGCAAACAACATATAGGGGATGCCGTTTTCGGCGGGCAAACCCAACCACATCGCGACGCCAGTCAACGCAGCCGCCAGGCCCAAAAAGAACAAAATGAAGTTGCCCATGGTGACTTCGGCAATAATGAGCGCGAAACCAACACCCAACCACATGTACTCTGCGCTGATATCCATAAATTCTCCCTATTTCGCATACGGTCCAGACCGTTAAGTTTGCTCGGATAATGCCTCAAAGTGACAGAGTGCCGCTAATTACCTCGACACACTCCCCTGAGATCCTTGTCGTTGAAATCTGCCCATTGATTCGCTCAACGTCTACTACTATTCGACTAGGGCGGCCCATTTCTACGCCCTGTGTGATCTGGTAACGCTTATGCCCGTTAATATTGTCTCGCTGCGCCAACAAACCCGCCAGCGCGCCCGCAGCACTGCCCGTTGCGGGATCTTCGGGTATGCCGTGTAGGGGATCAAACATGCGAGCGCTGACCTCGCCTGAACCGTTACGACAGTAGACATAAACCAGAAACGCATCGTCCGCATCCGCGTTTGCACCTCTTATGACGGGATTCAAGCTCAACCGTTTGAACTGCTCTACATTCGCAGAAGACTGCCGAAGTGCGTGGAGGTCGCCTACTTCGACTACGGGGAACTCAATACCCACGCTGACGATTGT
>CABZTD010000071.1 GCA_902528515.1 K189A clade bacterium | reverse complement strand
CCACACTGCGTTCATTGGAAGCGCTGGCGGCTTACAAAAGCGTCGATGAAGCGCTAACCGAGGTTGGGGCAGAGCGCCATGTCCTCGCTTGGAAGCCCGAGTTAGGCAAGCAGGGTATGCAGCCGTTCAGGCCGGGATTTCAAATCGACGAAGCCACGGGCACATGAGTGATGATGATCTGACATGGCAGCACCTATCGTCACGTTATGAAGAGGCGGGTTTGATGTTGTTTGAAAAACGCATCGACACCCTGCGCAATCCTCGCAATGGTCAGACTTTCGACCGCTTGGTGCTTGAATCCGTCGATTGGGTCAACGTCGTGGCCCTCGATGCTGAGGGGCGTTCTCTTATGATCCGCCAATTCCGCTTCGGTGTCGGCTATAACACCCTTGAAACACCGGGGGGCATGGTCGATCCCGGTGAAGACAGCAGAACTGCCGCTGCTCGAGAGCTGTTGGAAGAAACCGGGTATACCAGCGGTCAGTGGCATTACTTGGGTGCGGTGGAACCCAACCCGGCCTTCCACAATCACCTATGCCATCACTGGCTGGCAAAAGATGTTGTCCTATCCAAGAATCAGGAACTGGGTGATGGCGAGGCCATATCCATCGAATTCATGACCCAAACGCAGGTGCGAGATGCCGTGGTCTCTGGGGAGCTAAAACACGCGTTGGCGCTATCGGCCTTGGCGCGAGTCTTTCCGATTTGGCCCATGCCCTTTGTGCAGGCCGAAAAGGCAGTGTCAAACTTGCCCGCTAATGATCTACCTGCTGATGCCGATCAGTCATAGCGGGCGTTCAGAGCGATTTTTTGGCACTAGCAGGGTACTCAGGCTTGGTGGCAGAACGATGCCCAGGTGCAAAGGTCAGCACTCCAGCGGGCGGCTGCTTGGCGAGAGGCGGGATCTGAACTGCTCCTTTCGATTAACTGTTCCTCAGTACAAATTGGGAGCGCAGACTTTTTACCAAAGTTCGAGTCTATGTGCGCCGAGGCTGGCTAATGGCGATTGACGACTTTGGTGTGGGTTATTCGTCCCTAACCAATCTGCACCAGTTTCCGATCGATGTGCTAAAAATTGACCGCACTTTTAACAAGATATTCAAACCCATGATCAGGCGCTGTTTGGCGCGAGTCTGGCCGATGTCGTTATCGCTATGGCGAAGAGTCCGGGGCTTGCGCTGATCGCCGAAGGCCTCGAATACCCGGCGCAGATCAGCTACCTGCGCCAGAAGGCCTGCGATACGGCTCAGGGCTTCCTGTTCAGCGAGCCTTGTAATGCAGCGCCTGCTGGATAAGTGAAGCTTCGCGCACTTGTCAGCAGCGCCTCCGCCAATCGAAAAAAGCTAATCTATCCGGTCCTGGCCATGTTGGCGCGAAGACTGAAACAGTTGGCGTTTCGCCGAGAATCTCGCGCACCTTAAAGACGATAGCTTTATAGTACCGCCACGCATTTTATGGATCAGTTGGTGAAAGGATTTACGACTAAGGTTGTGCATAACGATCGACAGGACTCAATCGAGCACGGGTCATTGCATAAGCCGATACATGCGAACGTCGCCTACGGCTATGAGGACGCCCGTGACCTGGCAGCAGTATTTCAAGGCGAAAAAAGCGGCTACAGCTATGGCCGGCAGTTAAATCCGACAATTTCCGCTCTCGAATCGAAAATCACCACAATGGAAGATGGTGTGGCCAGCGTATGTTTCGGTACAGGCATGGCAGCCATCGGCACCACATTGTTTTCGCTGCTGCGCTCTGGCGATCATATGGTTTCCAGCGCCTTTCTCTTTGGCAACACTAACAGTTTGTTTAACACCTTTGGCAAAATGGGTATCGGCGTGAGCTTTGTGGATGCGACATCTGTCGATGCCGTGGCCGATGCGGTAACCGAAAATACCCGTCTGGTATTTGTTGAGACCATTGCCAACCCGCGAACACAAATTGCCGATTTGCGGCAGATCGGCGAGCTTTGCACCCAGCGTGGATTGGTGTATGTGGTCGATAACACCATGACTTCGCCCTACTTGTTCCAGCCGAAAACTGTCGGTGCCAGCCTGATCATTAACAGCCTAACCAAGTACATTGGTGGTCATGGCAACGTTCTTGGCGGCGCCGTGACGGAGACTGGCTGTTACGACTGGTCGGTCTTCCCCAATATTTATCCCGAGTATCAGCTCGGCGAGGCAACAAAGTGGGGTATTACTCAAACACGCAAAAAAGGTCTTCGTGATCTTGGCGCTAGCCTAGGGCCAGAGGCCGCTCACCATGTTGCCATAGGCGCAGAAACCTTGGCCTTACGTGTGCAGCGTCAGAGTGAAAACGCCATGGCCATGTGTGAGTTTTTGCATGCTCATCCCATGATCAAGAAGGTCTATTACCCGGGGCTTACCGAGCATCCACAGCATCGGCGAGCTGCAGAATTATTTCGCGCCTTCGGTGGCTTGTTTAGCTTTGAGCTGCAAAGTGATGTGGACCTTTGGGAGTTCTTGAATCGTTTACAGGTGATCGTGAAGTCCAGCAACCTCGGCGATAACCGTACGCTGGCGATACCCGTCGCTCATACCATTTACTTTGAGATGGGGCCGGAGCGGCGCGCTAGCATGGGAATTGATGAATCGCTGATTAGAATATCCAGCGGTATTGAAGACAGCGAGGATTTGTTGGCGGATTTGTCTGCGGCACTGAATTAGGAGGGGTCATGAGTCGATTGGCGGAAAAAGTGGCAGTCATTACCGGTGGTGCTGGCGGCATCGGCATCGCGGCGGGAAAATGTTTCGCTAGTGAGGGCGCCCAGGTGTTGTTGGTAGATCTCGATGAAAAAGCCCTAGCAGATGCCTGTGCTGAGATTGGCGGCAATGCGGTGAGCTACCTAGTGGCCGATGTGACTCGAGCAGATGATAACTCGCGGATGGTGGAAACCGCTATCGAGCGATATGGCGGCGTCGACATTTTCTTGGCCAATGCGGGTATCGAGGGCGATGTGACGTCGTTACTCGATTATGACGAGGCGCGGTTCGATCAAG
>CABZTD010000070.1 GCA_902528515.1 K189A clade bacterium | reverse complement strand
AGTCAACATTTTGGATTCCTTGCCGGTAGGAGAAACCTTTAATTGGGTTGATCTTGTCTCAGTTGAGCTGACCACCCAGATGCTCGCGACGATATTCGATTTTCCGTTTGAGAATCGTTACAAACTCACCTACTGGTCAGATATGGCAACCTCTGGGGAGTTAGCGGGTGGCCCAACACCCGAGGCTGAGCGTCGGGCTGCGTTGCTGGAATGCTTAGAGTATTTCACCAAACTGCGCGAAAAGCGCGGTAACGAGGCCCCAAAGATTGACCTGCTGTCCATGCTTGCCCACGGTAAGGACACCCAAAACATGCCGCCCATGGAGTTTTTGGGCAACCTGGTGCTATTGATCGTTGGGGGTAATGACACCACTCGAAACTCAATCTCCGGCGGAGTGCTGGCCTTGAACCAAAACCCCAATGAGTACGCCAAGCTGCGAGCGGATCATTCGCTAATTCCGAACATGGTGTCAGAAATCATTCGTTGGCAAACACCCTTGGCTTTCATGCGCCGCACGGTCACACGAGATCTGGAATTTCGTGGACAGCAGCTGCGCAAGGGCGACAAGCTCGCCATGTGGTATGTCTCGGGGAATAGAGATGAGCGCGTTATCCCTGACCCCAATCGGTTTTGGATCGATCGACCGAATGCGCGGCATCATTTGTCTTTTGGTTTTGGACTGCATCGCTGCATGGGTAACCGGCTCGCTGAAATGCAGCTGCGGGTGCTGTGGGAAGAGATCATGCAGCGCTTCTCCTTTGTAGAAGTGGTGGGTGAGCCGGAACGCGTGCAGTCAAGTTTTGTGCGCGGCTACGCGAGCTTACCCGTCAAGCTGCACGCGATTTAGCGCGACAACATCAAACAATTAATCCAAACACAAAGACAAGACCCAAGCGCCCCTTCGAAGAGAGTCGCACAGTGCTGATTGGGCAGAGGTAGAAGAAATGTCGCTATCGCAGTTGAGCCGGTCGATTGATGGACTGGTGGCAGTGGTTACAGGTGCTGGCAGTGGTATGGGTGCAGCCACCGCCAAATTGTTCGCAGACCAGGGTGCCAAGGTGGCTGCTCTGGATATAAATACCGCGGGCGTTGCCGCGGTGGTTGATGAAATCAGCATCGCCGGTAAAACTGCCAAAGCTTGGACCATTGACTTGTCCGATGGCGATGTGATTCGTCAGGTAATAGAAGACGTCGTTGCACATTTCGGGGGCATTGACCTACTGATCAATAACGCAGGTATTTCGATTCCGGCGCCTATCGATGGCGATGCTTATGAGAGCGCGTGGGACAAGTCCCTATCTGTACTCCTCACTGCCCAGCATCGTACCATTAGAGCTGCGCTGCCTCATCTGCGTCAGTCGAGCAATCCGCGTATTGTCAACATCGCCTCCACTGAAGGTCTGGGCGCCACCAAGGGTGGTAGTCCCTATACCGCAGCCAAACACGGCGTCATTGGTTTGACTCGATCGCTTGCCGTTGAGCTGGGCAGCGAAGGCATTACCGTCAACTGTATTTGTCCTGGCCCCATTAAAACAGGTATGACGCGAGCGATACCGGACGAACAAAAGCAGATTTATGCCCGGCGACGAGTTGCTCTTAAACGCTATGCCGAGCCCGAAGAAGTGGCCCATGGTTCTCTCAATTTCTGCTTACCGTCTTCCAGCTTTATGACCGGTACTGCCCTGCCTGTGGATGGTGGTCTGACGATTAAAAATGCGTAGGGGGTTTTTGATCGGCTCGCTGGGGCAGGCATCGTGAATCAAGGCACCGACAGAGTTTCGTGGTCAACTACCCTGGCCTTTGGCGCGCCTGCCATTGGCGCAGGCTACATGTATTTGATCCTTAGCCTGTACGTCATGAAGTTCTCAACGGACGTGTTGCTTATTGCTCCGGCAGTGATGGGGGCAATATTCAGTCTGTCGCGCATTTGGGATGCTATTTCAGATCCCCTGGTTGGTTATCTTAGTGATCGAACGACCTTTCGTTTGGGTAGACGCCGTACCTGGATTTTGGTCAGCTGCATCCCAATTGCGATCGGCTTCTACGCTGTATTCGCGCCACCGTTCTCCATGCAGGGGAGCGACCTGACGCTGTGGATGACCATCGCTATTATCGGCTTTTATTCAGCAATGACGCTTTTCTTCGTGCCGCATATGGCCTTGGGTGCGGAGCTATCCGTGGACTATCACGAGCGTAGCCGTCTGTTTGGTGTCCGCCATATTTTTTACACTCTTGGGTCGATTCTCTCCTTGGGCGCGATGTATCTGCTCATTAACGAAGAATTTGCCGAGGGCGGTAATGTCCGACTCATGGCGCGAGACTTAGCCTTTGTCGCCATAGCGTTCATGGTGTTGTTGGTGGTTTACGCCGTCACCATTTTGCGTGAGCGTCCGGAGTTTCAAAATCGGCAGCAAGGTGGACCGCTTCAAGCCTTCCGAGATATTTGGGGCAACCCTCACGCCAGACTGCTGATTACAGTGACCTTCATTGAGAATGTGGGTAGTGCTGCCATTGCCGCGTTAACACTTTATATCTCCCAGTACGTCGTTGGCGCTCCGGCCATGGCGCCCCTGATCATTCTTGCCTACATGATTCCTTCCACACTCTTTGTACCCGTCTGGATACCGCTTTCTAAGCGCTTCGGCAAAATCAGGGTGTGGATGTTTGGCATGGTTCTAACCGGCCTGTCCTTCGGCGGCATGTTCTCGCTACCCTTTATCGACAACGTCGAGCAGCGACTTTTTTGGATTATCGTGCTGGCCGCTTTCGCGGGGTTGGCTGCAGGATGCGGCGGCACCCTGGGTCCATCGGTGCAAGGGGATGTGATTGACTATGATGAGTACAAAACCGGCGAGCGCAAGGAAGGGTCTTACTATGCAGCGTGGAACTTTGTTTATAAAAGCGCGCTAGGCGTAATGCTCCTACTCACGGGCTTTGTGCTGGATTTCGCTGGCTTCGTACCCAATGTTGAGCAAACCATGCAGGTCAAGGTTGCGATGGTGAGTTTGTACGGGCTGTTCCCGCTGGTGTGCTACACCATCGGCGCAATTTTGTTCAGCCGCTTTTCGCTGGATGAAAAAGCCTACAAGGTGATCCGCACCGAGCTGGATGCTCGGAGCGCTAAAGCTGCCGTCGACGCCGGCGCTATCGCCCAGTAAAGTTGCCGGGACGCCGCTCTGCGACTGCTTTCA
>CABZTD010000069.1 GCA_902528515.1 K189A clade bacterium | reverse complement strand
CGATGCAGGAAATCAGTAACGACAAGCAACATTTGATAGTCGATCGCCTCGGACGCCGATTTCGTAACCTACGTCTGAGTTTGACGGCGGCCTGCAATTATGCCTGCACCTATTGTGTGCCCGACGGCAAGCGACTTCAGGCGGCAGCCTATGAGCTAAGTGGTGAAGAGATTGTTCGCGCCACGAGTCTTTTGATCGACACGGCCGGTATCGACAAAGTACGCATTACCGGTGGCGAGCCATTGTTATCTCCAAAGTTCTCCACGACCCTGAGAGGCATCATGGACTTGGGGTTGAGTGATGTGTCTATTACGACTAATGCTCAACTGTTGCCTCGCTATGCCCAAGCGATTATCGATTCGGGTATGCGTCGCATAAACGTTAGCTTAGACACGCTGGATCGGGAACGCTTTCGAGATATCTCCCGCTCCGGCGACCTCAACACCGTGCTGCACGGGATTGAGCTGATGCAGGCGGGTGGTCTTAGGGTGAAGATCAACATGGTGCCGATGAAGCATGTGAACGACGATCAGATTTTGCCGCTACTTGAGTACTCTCTCGAACGCAAAATAGAGCTTAGGTTCATCGAGCTGATGAACATGGGGCACCTACAGGCGAGTCCCAGCTATGCCCGGGAGTTCTTTTCCATGGAAGAGATTCTCGATCGTATTGCCTCACGCTATACCTTCAGTCGCACGGACGCACCGTTCGATTCCACCGCTGTTCGATACGATATCGCCGGCAAGGGTGTTTTCGGCGTGATCGCGAACGAAAGCGAGCCGTTCTGCCGGAACTGCACACGGCTTCGTTTATCGTCTAACGGCGCCCTTTACGGGTGTTTATCTAGTGCGCGTTCGTCGAATATTCGCGATCTATTGGCATTGCCAGATGATCAAGCCAAGGCAGCGCTGCATAAGGTTTTGTTAGGGGCCTTGGCAGATAAACAAAGCGAGAATTTTCAGGGTGAGGTCACTGTGATGAAGTTTATTGGTGGGTGACGAGTAGTCCCAAATATGGCGGCGAATGACGACCCAGACATCGGTAGGATCCACGACCTTGAATGAGTAACCACGCACATGTCCTATATCGATGATCTCTTCGACACCCTGACGCAGCTGCAGCAAAATAAACGGCTGCCCCCACTGCATCTTTGGCAACCTGAACGCTCTGGCGAAATCGATATTCGCATCGATCGTGAGGGGCGCTGGTATCACGAGGGCACGCTCATCGAGCGCCAGCCCTTAGTGGACCTCTTCGCCACGATCCTGCGTTTGGAGACCAATGGTTATTACCTCGTTACCCCGGTGGAAAAGATGAAAATCCTAGTTGAAGAAGTGCCCTTCATCGCCGTTGATCTGGATGTTCGTGGCAGCGGGGAAGATAAGCAGCTGCTGTTCAGCACCAATGTTGGAGACTATATCATTGCCGGCAAGGAGCACCCCATACACATGCGGGGAGAACGACCTTTCATATTGGTAAGGGATGATCTTGAAGCGCGTATACAACGATCGGTCTTCTACCGTTTGGTAGAAGAGGGTGAAGCGCAGGGCGACGACCTTTTGGTCTATAGCGATGGGCAGGGCTTCAACCTCGGTTCCTTGGTCGCCTGATCGGTTCCGTTAACGAGCGCGGATATTAAAAACTCCAGCGCTCGCTAAGCTTTTTCATGTGGCAGACTGCAGCCCTACATATTTGGGTAGTTCGGTCCGCCTGCGCCTTCGGGCACGACCCAAGTGATGTTCTGTGACGGATCTTTGATGTCACAGGTTTTGCAGTGCACGCAGTTTTGCGCGTTGATTTGGAACCTTGGCCCACTCGCCTCTTCGACAATCTCGTAAACCCCGGCAGGGCAGTAGCGCTGCGCAGGCTCCGCAAACATGGGCAGATTATCCCGAATCGGTACGTCGGCATCTTTCAAGGTCAGATGGCATGGCTGGTCTTCCTCATGATTAGTATTCGACAAAAACACGGACGACAATTTGTCGAAAGAAAGCACGCCGTCGGGCTTGGGATAGTCGATGGGTTTACACGATTCGGCCGGCTTTAATGACGCATGATCAGGGGTTGGGTCGGTTAGCGTCCATGGCTGATTGCCAGCCAGAAACTGATCAAAAAACGTATACGTGACACCTCCTCCCATACCTAATTTATGTACTGCGGGTCCGAAGTTCCTGCTGCGATTGAGTTCTTCAAACAACCATGAATCTTCAAAACGGGCTTGATAGCTCGAGGCTTCCGTACGGCTATGACCCTCTCTCAGTTCGTCAAATGCTGCCTCCGCCGCCAACATGCCGGATTTCATGGCAGTATGACTACCTTTTATCTTTAGTACATTCATAAAACCAGCATCGCAGCCGGAAAGTAAGGCACCGGGAACCGTTAATTTTGGCAGGGCCTGTATCCCTCCTTTGCAAAGGGCTCTGGCTCCGTACGAAACGCGCTCACCCCCCTCCAGAACCTCTGCGTACAAAGGATGGAGTTTCATACGTTGCATTTCGTCGAAGGGCGAGAGGTGCGGATTACTATAGCTAAGGTCGGTGATTAGACCTAACGATACCTGGTTGTTTGGTAAGTGATAGAGAAAGGAGCCACCGGTTGCGCCGGTAAACAACCCCCCGATTGGCCAGCAAGCCCCATGGATGACTCTGCCGGGCTTATGTTTTGCAGGATCGATGTTCCAGAGTTCTTTAATGCCAATTCCATAGTGTTGGGTGCCACTTTCGGCATCAAGGTCAAACTTTCGGATTAGTTGCTTGCCTAAATGGCCGCGGCAACCTTCTGAGAAGATGGTGTATTTGCCCAGCAGTTCATAACCTGGAGTAAAGCTACCTTTTCGTTCACCTTCCTTGCTGATCGCATTTTTGAAGTGGCCGATAAAATGCAGCCCTATGCCATGCGGCAACGGATCACCCGAGTGCTACAGGGTGCCATTCTTTCCAACATGTTTTTCGAGCCTAGTACGCGAACCCGGGTGTCATTTGGCTCCGCTTTCAATCTCCTTGGTGGAGAGGTTAGGGAGACCAGTGAAGCCAAAACATCCTCTCTGACGAAGGGCGAATCGCTCTACGATACCGCAAGGGTGCTGTCCGGTTATAGCGACGTCATCGTGATGCGCCACCCAGAGCCCGGCAGCGTAGCTAAGTTCGCCGAGGCTAGCCGGGTTCCGGTCATCAATGGTGGCGATGGTCCCAATGAACACCCGAGCCAAGCATTGTTAGACCTTTACACCATGCGCATAGAAATTGCGGCCCAGGGACAA
>CABZTD010000068.1 GCA_902528515.1 K189A clade bacterium | reverse complement strand
GCATTATCTTGATGAATTGACCAAGGCTTTCACCCCAGTTGGCAAGCACTGCTGCGGCCACAGGCGAGTTCGTAAACGCTAGGTGATTTTCGATCATCTGGCGTAGCTCAGCCTCATCGGCATCGTTCTCTACCGAGTCGAGGTCGACCATCTCGGCGTTGCAATTGCCAGCAAAGCGCCGCTGCGGGTCCCAAATGTAAGCAATGCCACCGCTCATACCCGCCGCAAAGTTGCGACCGGTAGACCCCAGGATTACCACGCGACCGCCGGTCATATATTCACAGCCATGATCGCCAACGCCTTCAACCACAGCACGCGCACCGCTGTTTCGCACACAGAATCGTTCTGCAGCAATACCCCGGAAGTATGCGTCGCCGGAGGTTGCGCCATAGAGTGCGACGTTGCCTAGCAGAATATTCTCTTCGGCGGCGAACTGGCTGTTCTTGGGTGGATATACGATAACGCGGCCACCAGAAAGACCCTTGCCGACAAAGTCATTGGCATCACCTTCCACTTCAAGAGTAACGCCCTTGGCTAGAAAACAGCCAAGACTTTGACCTGCACTGCCGTTCAATTTGAAATGCAGGGTATCGTCGGGAAGCATCTGCGGTCCAACTTGAGCGATGATTTGGTTCGATAGCATGGCACCAACCACACGGTTGGTGTTAACGATTGGCAATTCGGCCTCGACCTTCTCGCCCCGCTTAAGGGCAGGCTCTGCGAGTTCGATTAATCGATTATCGAGGGCTCGATCCAGTTGATGGTCTTGGTCGTGGATTGCATAGCTACCCAAGAATTCATCAGGAATTTCAGGCTTCGCCAAGATAGCAGAGAGGTCGATACCCTGAGATTTCCAGTGCTGTATCGCATCATCGGTTTTCAATAGATCTGCGCGACCGATAAGCTCATTGATTGTGGCGACGCCAAGATCTGCCATGATCAGGCGCATTTCATTGGCCACCATGAATAGGTAGTTCACAACGTGCTCGGGTTCACCGTTGAATTTTTTTCGCAGATCCGGATCCTGCGTGGCGATCCCTACCGGGCAGGTATTGAGGTGGCACTTTCGCATCATGATGCAGCCCAGGGCAATTAAAGGAGCTGTAGCAAAACCATATTCCTCAGCACCCAAAAGAGCGGCAATAGCAACGTCGCGCCCGGTTTTAATCTGACCATCGGTTTGCAGAACAACCCGCGAGCGCAGATTGTTCATTACCAGTGTCTGATGGGTCTCTGCGATACCGAGTTCCCAGGGCACACCGGCGTGCTTAATAGAGGTCAGCGGTGATGCACCAGTGCCACCAGAATCTCCGGCGATGACAATATGATCTGCGCGAGCTTTAGTCACGCCAGCGGCGACAGTGCCTACACCAATTTCTGCGCCCAGCTTCACGCTGATGCGGGCCCTAGGGTTTGCATTTTTAAGGTCATGAATCAGTTGAGCCATGTCCTCGATAGAATAAATGTCGTGGTGCGGGGGCGGACTGATCAAGCCTACCCCGGGGGTCGAGTGCCGTAGGCTGGCGATGTATTCGTCTACCTTGCCGCCGGGCAGCTCGCCTCCTTCGCCAGGCTTAGCGCCTTGAATAATCTTGATCTGCAGCTCGTCTGCATTGCTCAAGTAATTGATCGTGACCCCAAAACGGCCACTAGCGACTTGCTTGATCGCAGAGCGCTTGGAATCGCCGTTCTCCAGAGGAATAAAGCGTTTGGCGTCCTCCCCTCCCTCACCGGTATTCGACTTGCCACCCATGCGGTTCATGGCGATGGCCAGCGATTCGTGGGCTTCCGCGCTGATGGAACCAAAACTCATGGCCCCGGTCGCGAAGCGCTTAACGATCTCACTGGCAGGTTCTACCGCGTCAAGGCTGATGCCCTGGGACGGGTAATTGAAATCCAGCAGACCGCGCAACGTTGCTTTGCGCGTATTGTCGTCGTTGACCTGCTTGGCAAAGGTCCAGTAGGCGTCCTCGCTGTTAGTGCGTGCTGCTGCCTGAAGACTGGAGACCGACTTCGGATCCCACATATGGGTATCGCCATGGCGTCGCCAGTGGAAATCGCCCGGATTTGGCAGCACGCTGACGGTTGCCTGATCCCGTTGCGGGTAGCCAATTAAGTGCCGACGCTGCATTTCTTCAGCCAGTACTGCCATTGAAACACCTTCAACCCGGCTCGCCGTGCCCTTGAAAGATTGCGCAATCACGTCGTGAGCAAGGCCAACGGCCTCAAAAATCTGTGCACCCTTATAGGATTGGAGGGTCGAGATGCCCATTTTCGCCATGACTTTGAGCATGCCCTTGGCAACGGCTTTGCGGTAGCTGCGCTCGATATCTGCAGGGGTCTTTACATCAGCGACCCCATCAAAAGCACCTTTCTCCCGTGCATCCCAAAGCGCTTCGAAAGCAAGGTAAGGGTTGATTGCATCAGCGCCGTAGCCGATGAGCAGACAGTGGTGGTGCACTTCGCGTGCCTCGCCAGTCTCTACCACTAAACCTATTTGGCTTCGTTCCGCCTTGGCGACTAAGGCATGGTGCACGCTGCCAACGGCAAGGAGAGCGCTGATCGCGATACGGTCTGTGCCCATGGCGCGGTCGCTCAGCACAACTAAGCTGTAGCCGTCGCAAATGGCCTGGCTGGCTTCAG
Source organism: K189A clade bacterium (assembly GCA_902528515.1). GTDB lineage: Bacteria > Pseudomonadota > Gammaproteobacteria > Pseudomonadales > Azotimanducaceae > UBA4421. Next base: position 631 of record CABZTD010000068.1, on the reverse strand, counting down.
TATTGATGCGCGCGAGGGCTACTTGTAGCCCTTCTTCGCCAGAATTTGCGGGATACGTTATGTCGATGGTGGCGGTGCGCCAGCCCCGAAAATCGAGTGCGCTGATGGAAGCCAGTTCGTCATTAGTCAGGATTGGATGTGGTACCCGCAGGCGGTGAGCGTTTTTAGCTTCGGTTTGCAGTAGGTTCTGTTCCGGGCCGATATAGCACTCAAGCGCCATAATGACTTCTTCGCGAATAGAGTCGATGGGCGGGTTCGTGACCTGGGCGAAACGTTGCTTGAAGTAGTCATAGAGCATGCGAGGCTTTTCGCTCATCACGGCCAAGGCCGCGTCGTTACCCATGGAACCCAATGGATCGCGCAGTTCCTTGATCATGGGCAGCAGCATGAATTGCATGGTCTCTTGGGTATAACCCAGGGCCTGCATCCGTGGGGTCAGCGTGACGTGGTTGAGTGACTTGCCGGTAACGGCCGGCAGGTCCGCCAGATCAAGGCGCTGCTCTTCTAACCATTTTTTGTAGGGGCGGCGGCTGGCGAGGTTAGACTTCAACTCTTCGTCCGGAATCATCCGTCCCTGCTCGAAATCGATCAAGAAAATACGTCCCGGCTGCAGACGCCCTTTTTCTATCAC
>CABZTD010000067.1 GCA_902528515.1 K189A clade bacterium | reverse complement strand
CGCGTTTGAGGGTTTAATGCGATCAGCCTCAGTGAGCGCTACATACTCTTGCAGTTTGCCGCGCCCCTCTTGATCTACTTTGAAACGCACCTCGGCCACGTGAGCTGCCCAACCAGACTGTTCAGACGTAACGGCCCGAGGGAAACTTTTGGGAATACAATAGAGCGATTCGCATAATCTTCGTCCCTCAGACTGTTTATCAGGCCATTGTTTCATGAGGCACTGAGGGCCCCGACAACTTAAGCAGTGCTTGTTGGCCCGATCGCGCACTTGGAGGAGTTTCGCTATGCCCTCCTCGGCAAGCGTGCCCCAGGAACCATAAGTGCGACATTCGAATCGAGGAATTTCTGTGCCGACAAGTGCTTCTAATCCATCAGGTTCTGCGCTGATGACTAGGCTAAAAGTCAGAAGCCCGATGGCAAATGCAGTTGAGATTAGTTTGTTCATCTACCCATAACTCTTTTTTTTATGGATACCAGAGCATCGACCGCCCGTCATCATGACTGGACGCGTCTACGCGTGGTTGCGCGTCACAGCCAATTAGATTCCCAAAGCCTACATAAATAGAAGCGCATACCAGCGGTGCGTAAAAATTGTACGAATCAAAGATTCTTTCTACAGAAATTAGAGATATACGGGCTAAATTCCAAGGTTTTCATTTTCCTCAGTGAAAACGGTATATTCCTAAGCTTTATCGAAAAACGTAGCGTTCGCTTACGCCAAACAACGGAAAATGAGGTTCAGCGACAGAATTACGATGCCCAACATCAGCACTTATCGCTACATGACCGTTACTAAACAAACACGCGGATCTTTTTATGCATCGCGCCCCTTCCACAGTCTTGCTTCGTATGTTTTGAGCCTTAGAAGTGCGTGTGCATGCGTCAGCCCAAAAAGCAGCTCCGCGTATTGTGGGCGGCAATTATGAACCGTTTCAGTCCTATTAAAGAAGTTGATCAGAAGAAGCGATTACGTCCGAACTTTGACCGAGCCTTTTCTGAACTCTCGTTTTTTTTCACCCCCATTAATCGCCTCCTGCTCGGCCTAGCCCTCACGCTTACGGTGGCCTGTGGAGTGGTGCTTTATGCGAATGCCTCAACCTTTTATGAGCAGAAGCTATCGGCACAGGACAAATACGGCAGCTGTCTCGCAAAAATCGAGCAGCAGGCGGCCATAAGCGCTGACCAATCGATAAAACCACCAACCGCGCGAACGGGAATTTGGCCTTGCTTTCATCAGCAGATCGCAGCTTCGAAATTCACAAAGGATGGTGCCTTTGCGAAGCGACTTCTAAACCCCAGCCGCGACGCCAAAGTTCTCCACCTGGCTACATTGCTCGCCTGGCTTCTTCTAGGGATAGCTCTCGCAAGCTCCCTGCTAAAACAGCGGCAACGCGATACCGATTAAACAACCCAAGGCGGCGATCCAAACCACCGAGCGAACATAGGAAATACCGGCGAGGTAGCAGGCCAAATAAGCCACCCGCAGCCCAACCAAGCTTGAGCGAACATAAGCACATCGGCTGTTTGCATAAGGCTGAGAACATCCAGCACCAAAAATGCGGGCAAGGTTTCAAGCAGATTAGCAACCGCACGCTGAGCGCGCTCAACAACGACGGTAGTATCTGGCACATCGTCTCGGGCACTGACCAGATAGGCGGTGGTTACATGCCCCCCTGCCAGCGCAATAATGCCGGGCAACATCAGTTGGATTAATAGCAGTAGCAGGCTCAAAAGCATTATTTCGATCATGTTTCCCTCTCAGTAAAGTTTAGGCAGGCGTCTTCGGCGTGCTCACGACGCTGGTCCATGCCCCGTGCCGTTACAAGGCAGCTACTGCTAACATCGTCGTTATGAAACGCCGAACTGTGCGTGCGATCACAAGCCTAAGCGACAGCAAACCATGACCGAGACCTATACCCTTTACGGTTCCTACGCCTCTTACTACACCGCGAAATCACGCAGCTATCTGCGCAAAAAGGGTATTTCATTCATTGAGCGTCTGCCCAGCGAGAGCCGCTTCCGCAATCACGTCAGACCTGCCTCAGGCTCTCATCGCATACCCCAGGTGCTGACGCCCGATGGCCATGTGATTCAGGACAGTATTGAGATTTTGGATCATCTGGAAGCACGCTTTCCCGAACTGCCCGCGTTTCCGGAAACGCCTCGACAACGCACCTTTGTTCATTTGATGGAGTTAATGGGCAGCGAGGGCCTCGTAGGATTGGCGTGGCGGCATCGTTGGTTGTTTGAGGAGAACCTAGACTTCGTCAAGGCAGACTTTGGACGATCGTTTCGTCCCCAGGGCAGTAACGAAGAACTACACAAATACGGCAGCCTGATTGCGGATAGGATGATGAGCTATGGACTGCCGGCCACCAGCGAGTCCTTGCGAGCAGATTTAAACCAGCAATTTCTCGACGTTTTGCAACTGTTTGAGAATCATCTGCAGCATCACCCCTACTTTTTGGGAGGACACCCCAGCGCTGCAGACTATGCTGTTATGGGAGCCATGCACGCGCACTTGGGGCGCGACCCTGCGGGGCTCAGCTTTATGCAACAACACGCGCCCCGTGTTTTTCGCTGGGTAGAACATATGCTCACACCAGAGGTTCAGTCGCCGGAATTCCACGATTACCCCGTTGCCTATCCTGCAGAAGACGAGTTACCCGATACGGCACTGGCCTTTCTGCGTCACTTACTTGACCGATATGGCGAAACGTTCGTCCTGAGCAGTCTTGCTTTTCAGCAAACCATGGACAGCGAAAATCCGTCTTCCGGTCATCCCCTCGACACGCAGACAGATCAGCCAGCTCTAGAGCCTGCCGAAGTCACATTTAACGGCCGTAGCCAAGAGCATCGCGCTAACTTGCACCATGTTTGGATTGCCCAGCGTAGTCAGCGCTACTTCCAAAACCTTAATGAAGCGGAGCAAAACCAAATCATAGCCATGCTCGCCTCGGCCAACGGTGCTGGGCTTTTAAGCGCACCGGTCAGATGGGTTATCGAGCGAAAAGCCAATCGCCTGACGATTGGTTAAACGCTTACCGATAAAAGTTTGGTGCAAGCTTCAGGGTTTCAAACAAAGCAGCATCGTGCTCTATCCAAAAGGTCGCCCCAGTCTCAGAGACCAATGCCTCAACTTTGTCCATGGCCGCCAGGGTCTGATTCTTATCAACATTAAACATCGGTACCCGACGCTGATCTCGGCTGAGACGAAAATGGTATAGGTCCCCGGACAGAATCAACGGTCCAAAGTCCGCAAGCTCGACATAGAGCACCTGATGGCCCGGCGTGTGTCCAGTTGCCGAAATCAGCCGAACTTT
>CABZTD010000066.1 GCA_902528515.1 K189A clade bacterium | reverse complement strand
TATTTTCAAGAGGCGAGAAAAAGCGGATAAAAGCGAGTAATGGTTAAAAACTGCGTCAAATCTTCTGTGCTGCTCCTGGTCACCATGCTGGCGTCGTCAGGTTTCTCTGTCACCGAACCTGAAACCGATACTGAACAAGTAGTCGCGGTGGAAACATACGACCCTCCAGCTCCCCTAGAAAAAAAGAACCCCAAATATCCGCGGGAAGCCGTAACACAGGGTATCGAGGGCTGGGTGACCCTTCATTACATGGTTAGTCCGTCGGGCAGCCCATACGAAATAGAGGTTGTAGATAGCAGCGGCAACAGATCTTTAGAGCGAGCGGCCATGCGCGCAGCAAAAAAGTATCAATACGAGCCTGCCCAACTGAACGGCTCGCCAATTGATGCGGGATCGGCAACGCGCATTCAATTCCAGCTCTCTGGAGGAACGAGTGACGTATCTGTGAAGTTCAAAAAGTTATACCGAAGATTTCAGGAGGCCACTCAAACTCAAAACTTAAAAGCGATGGGGGCTTTGATCGCCGAGATCAACAACTTAGAAGTTAAAAACCTTTTGGAAGCATTAATACGTTACATCCTTCAAGGCTCGTATGCCCAGCTTATCAATGACCACGAAGGAGCAAGGCTGGCCTTTACGCGTGCCCTTGATTTGGATGAAGGTCTGGACGGTGCTTACCTCACCGAATCGCAAAGACCCAATCTTTTAGTCGCGCTAATGCAAGCACAGGTCGCTACCCAACACTTCAAAGATGCGCTGGATACTTGGAAAAAATTGGCCTTGCTGATTGAGGATCCGCAGCGCAAAAGCAGCCTGCAAAGACAAGCCGATCAGATCCAGCAGTTTATCCAAGAAGGCGGACCTATTGAGGTCACCGGTCGGATTCGTGGACATTACAGATATAAATACCGGCTGATCAGCAATTCTTTTTCTGTGTCCTCGATAAACGGCAGGCTGGCTGAGGCGCAAATCTACTGCGATCGAGGCATGAAGGGGTTTGCGTTAGAGGAGGATATGTCTTATGCGATACCTGAAGAGCTAGGGGAATGTAACTTGATCATAATTGGAGATCCCGAAACCACCTTTACTGTCTTTGAGGGTTCTTAACAATTGTTGGAAGAACAGAGTCTGGATCCTAACTAGTGACGGCATCCCTCGCCACTTTGAGCTTGGTCGCAACGCATTCTAAAAACTCCTAAGCTGTAGAGCTTTACTCAGCCCATCTTTTACGCGGGAGAGGGTGTTTTGGTACGGTCTAAGCACACTTGGAGATGCAATCATGTCAGTAGTGGTAGTAGTTGAGTTTTTTGCGATAGATGATGGTCTGGATGAACTTATCAGCGTGATGGATCAAATATGTCCTGATACCAGAGCCTTTTCAGGCTGCCTATTTCTCAAAATGTGCGTTGATAGAGAGCTTAATAAAATTCAGTTTTTCCAAGAGTGGGAGACAAAAGGCCATCAAGAGGCTTACGGTGATTGGAGAATGGCCAACGGATTCGATTTGGTTGATCCTTTAATTAGTGGAGAACCTAGCGTTACTTATTTTGATGTCCATACCACTTACTAGAGTGTTAAAAAAGAGAGGTACTTTGTACCTACACTCTAGAACAGCACTTTCCATGCTCTCAGGAACAATAAATTCATCATGTACGGTCAGCGCGGGGACACCCTGATCAGTCAAATACTTTGCCACCTCAAACACCAAATTAGACTCCAGCCACGCGTAGTACTGTCCTCGCGCTTTCCCTTGGTAGAAGCATTCAACGATAGGGGCGTTGCGTTCCTCAACGAGCCTCAGCATGGTGGCTACGGCCCGATGCTTTTGTAAGTCCAAATCAAACGCTTGCTCAGCACTTTTCTTCAGTGAAGTTCGATTTGCTTTAGCAGCCATTGATGCACCTTTACGAGACCCGTTATTGAGCATCATTTGCATTAAGTGTTTGACTGTATCTCTGTGGAGTCCGTCTACTTTGTATGGATCCTCCGGGTGAAGGAACTCCCCAGTCATGTATTTGTAAAGCACATTGGCCTGACTCGCTGGGTAGTCCACAGCAACTACGGACTCACCGTTGATTGTGATTTTCTCTCGCTTGGCCTTAGGGAACGACATGAATGGGTGATGGGTTCTTCCGCCATAAATGAGCCGTCCAGAGCCATCCCAATCTTTGTACTTCCTGATCAGATGAATGTGCCCAAGATCCTCTCCGTCGATCTTTATGTCTTGAAGGTTCAGGTAGGCACAGTACGCTGACATCAGTTGCTCAATGTGTCTGGAGTAGGGTGTTGGTTCAAAGGGGAGCAGCTTATCTTTAAGGCTACGAAGTTCTATGAAATGCTCTGCAGCTCCTTTATGAGATGCCTCTGTGTATCCAAGCTCCTCGCAAAGCTTTATGAGGTTTTCATTTGGTAAAAATGCAGAGAGCTTAGGTTCCTTGAAATCTCCTTGCTCCGTCTTGGTGTACCACGGTGTGCCGCTTTCAAGTTTCAGCATCCCGTTATTTCTAAGCTGATTGATGACAGCTACTAATGGCTTATGACCCTATCCGTGTGGGTTGTATTGCTCAGGAGGGTTGGCCTGATTCCTGGTGCTGTAGAGCAAGGGCTGGGATCTGTATTTGCCAACATTGCTTAAGATGCAGTGAAGGGCTTTACGCTGAGCCTTGGTGCCTAGTTTGGGTTCAGGTGCTAATAGAGACTGATTAAAAAGGATCTGGTCAGTATCTAGGGCAACATCAGCATTCAAAAATAGGTTCAGTCTGGGCATGCAACTTTTGGCTCATATGGGGGTTGGTAAGGCTTTCTATAGCTTATGAGCTATAAGCCTTTTAGTACCTTTTATGATCATTATTATTATAATTAAGATATTGATTTACATAATAAAAACAATAACTTATAAGGCTATTAAGCCTTTGTAGGAAAATATATGAAATTAATACCCCTTTTACTATTACTTCTAATTGCTCCTTTAAGCCCCGTTTTAGCTGATCACCATGAAGATTCTTCTGTTGAAGCTTTTGTTCAGGATTACTTTGATAAATTCAACTCAACGACTTTAGAGGCTAATCCAGGGCAGAGCTTTACCTTCCCAGCCGTCTTTATAAACGATGGAAAGGTAAGGGTGATCCAAGATGCATCTGTAAAAGTCTTCGACTATGAGGTCATCAAAGCTTCTGGTTGGGCATATTCTAAAATACTCAAGACCACGGTGTTGTATGAGGGCCCCAACTCAGCCGTAGTGCAGGTGGATTTCAACAGACATAAAGCAGATGACTCAGTGTTGAGCAATTCAAAGGTGTTTTACACCCTCGCTATGACGGAACTGGGTTGGAAGTT
>CABZTD010000065.1 GCA_902528515.1 K189A clade bacterium | reverse complement strand
CGTGAAGTCGGTTTGATTCAATCCCGGCAGGGGAAATTGAATAAACTCGAGGTTTTCCGGTAGGTCGCTTGCCGCCAGTTCCCGTAGCAGACCCGTTGGCTCGTTGCTGCTGCCGGCAACATAAATCCGCTGGCCAGGTTTGAGGTATTTGCTTAGATCTTCCATCTTTTTCTCCGCGGTTATTTTCAGCCGCGATAAAGGCCTTGCAGTAGTCTGAGATATCCGTAAGCACCCAAGTAATACGCTACAGGGAACCACATCGGCCAAAGGGAGAGCAGGGTATTTGCCCAGAGAGGCAGCCCCAAATATAGGTGACGAAAGGCAAGAAACAGCACCGCCAATATGACACCTGTCGTAAAAGCCAGAGCAATTCCCTGTCTTGGCGAGAATAGTGCACTTACCATGCCACCGGCTAGGCCGGACATCCAAACCGGAAGCGTTACCGCAATCAGGTTCTCGCCGTTGGCGAATAAATCCCGAGCCAATACCCAGACGAAGAGGCCCATGCAGGCTGCCACGGCTGTGCGCAAAAAAAGCAGCAATGTGTTCAATTACTTTCTCCCGATTTTCGACCGAAGATGCCACGCAGGTGTTTATACATAAGGCGCGAGTCCTCCATGGGCCTAGTGCGCGGACTGAGTTAGCCTATTGCAGCAATTAGAGGCCTACCCAGTATGCGAATTTATACCCACCCAGAATATCTCAATCATCAGGTAATGGATGGTCATCCCGAGCGACCGGAGCGATTAAGCCACCTGATAAAGCACCTGTCCCAGATAGGTCTTACCCAAGATTTCGAGATCGCTCAGCCGCAGCCGGTACCAACCTCACGCATTCTCGCCGCCCACAGTCAGTCCCATGTGGATTTTCTGCGTGAATCGAGTCCCCGAGAGGGGGTTGTGCCGCTGGATCCCGATACTTGGATGAGCCCTGCAAGTTTCAGTGCGGCTGAACTCGCTGCCGGGGCCGTATTTTCTGGCATGGACACGGTGCTCAATGGCTCCCAGCAGAGGGTCTTTTGCGCTGTGCGGCCACCTGGCCACCATGCGGAACGCGACAGCGCCATGGGATTTTGTTTGCTCAACAGCGTCGCTATCGCCGCCATTGCGGCGTTGGATCATGCGGAAGTCGAGCGCGTGGCCATACTAGATTTCGACGTTCACCACGGCAATGGCACTGTAGATGTCTGTCGCGATCATAAGCAAATACTTGTCTGCTCCAGTTTTCAGTCCCCCTACTATCCCAATCGTCTCGATGACCTAGTCCAATCCAATATTGTGAATACGCCGCTAGCTGCCGGCAGTGATGGCAAGGTGTTTCGTGCGGCCCTTGAACATGATTGGCTGCCAGCATTAGAAGCACACCAGCCAGATATCGTTTTCGTTTCCGCAGGCTTTGACGCCCACGTAGATGATCCCCTGGCGGATTTGCGGTTGGTTGAGGATGACTATCGATGGATAACGCAGTTTATCGTGTCGATCGCCAATCAATATGCCCAGGGTCGGGTGGTATCGACCCTGGAGGGCGGTTACGACCTAGATGCACTGGCTCGGTCTGTAACAGCCCATTTGGAGGCCCTTGCCTGATCAAGCAATGCCTCAAGGCTTGAAGCCGAAGCGCTAACGGCGGTTAATATCCTGCCCGCCACCGTCGCAGTAAAGCCGCTCTCCGGTCAGATAGGAATTGGCGTCACTAACCAGGAACTTAACCACGTTGGCAACATCATTCGGCTGACAGACGCGTCCCCAGGGCATGCTCTGGTCCAGCGTACGAAGGTCTTCAACCCCCTGTAGGGCATTCATTAGACGCTGGCCCATGTCGGTATCCACCAGACCCGGCGCAACAATGTTGACTCGAATGCCATGGGGTCGTTCCTCTTTCGCCAACGTATAGGCTAAGGCTTCCATGGCAGTTTTACCCATGTTGTACGGCGCCCCGAAACCGCTAAGTGACCGAGTGGCGACACTAGAGATCATGACAATATCGCCTCGGTCTAGGGCGCGCATCTTGGGGATCACCAGCTTGCTCAGATAGTGCGGACCGAATGCATGAGTGGCGACGACGCGCTGAAGCTCGGCGGGGTCGGTTTGCTCAACGCTTTGACCCCGGCTGGCGATACCTGCGTTGTTGACCAAAATTCCAATAGGACCATTGTCGGCCTCTATGGCGGCGACCATCTCAGCATTTTGTTCGTAATCATCGACAGAGGCAGAATAGGCTTGGGCCTTGCCACCTGCGGCCTCGATAGCAGCAACGGTTTCTTCAGCGGCCTCGCTATCTCGTCGATAATTTACCGCGACGGTCGCACCGTCAGCGGCGAGCGCCATAGAAATACCGCGGCCGACGCCCCGTCCGCCGCCCGTGACCAAAGCCACGCGGCCTGCTAGTGATCCCGTCATCTGTTTCCCCTCTTTCTTGTGTTATTTTCACTAGTCAACGTCTTTAGCTCAAACCCCAGCGTCAACTGTTTACCTACTGACCGTTGAATTGAGCATCGCGCTTTTGCAAAAAGGCGCTGACACCCTCTTTAAAGTCACTGCTTTGGCCGGCTTCATTTTGTAGGTCGGATTCAAGCTCTAACTGCTGTTCGTAGGAATTCGACCAAGTCTTCCAGTAGGCTTTGCGGATCAGCGACAACGACTTGGGACCATTGGCAAGGCGATTGGCAACCTCCATCGCACCGCTCATTAGTGCCTCTTGATCGTCATAGACACGATTGACCAAGCCCCAGTCCTGGGCCTGATCAGCAGGCAGTCGTTCGGCCAGCAGTGACAGTTCCATGGCGCGGCCCCAACCGACCAATCGAGGTAACAGGAACGTTGCCCCGCCGTCAGGGATCAAGCCGATACGCGCGAAGGCCTGCAAAAAATACGCTTGGCGCGAGGCGCAGACAATGTCGCCCATCATGGCAAAGCTCATGCCAACGCCAGCGGCGGCACCGTTGACCGCGGTCACCATCGGCATATTCAGTGCGCGCAGTTCAAACATCAGCGGATGGTAGGTATTGCGCAAACCGTCGCCCGCTCCGCCCTTACGACGTTTATCGCTGTCGTCATTCAGATTTGCGCCGGCACAAAATCCGCGACCTTCGCCAGTGAGTAGCAAACAGCGGGTCTCGCTGCCCCGGGCCTTGATTTGCGCGATGGCTTCGGCGAAGTCTTCGAGCATTTGACCGCCCACGGCATTCATCACTTCCGGGTGGTTGAACTTCAGCACCGCGACGCGGTCGATGAATTCAAGACTCATGCGTTCCATATCAATCCTCTCTCATGTCAAAACTGGTGGACGAGATTACCCAATGGATGCAATCAGCGCACCTACTGGCAGGCCCAAATTCGCGCTGCTACAGTGGCTTATGGTCCATGCACATCATCATTCGAACAACGACATCGCGGCATTGCGCAAAGCCTGCTTGCTGATGACTTCTTT
>CABZTD010000064.1 GCA_902528515.1 K189A clade bacterium | reverse complement strand
TCTCTTTGATCAAACTTTGCGCCCATCTTGAATGTACCAAGCCCATTACTGGTATCCGCGTCAAATTTGTACTGCTGATTCTCAGTGTTTGTTCGCCCCCAGTAATTCAGAAAGTCAAACACGGCAAAGATTGGGTCATACTGCAGGTCTGCAAGCGGTGTATCGAAAGAGAAGAAAGGGTCTGACGGATCCGAGACGTCATACGTTACGCCATCGCTCCAGCTCATGTACGGGAGAGGTAACCAAGTTTCACTCTTGAGCTCTATATCGCTGGCTCTTAGTTCCACATTCCAGTTTGCGACAAAAAAATCTGTGCCTAGCGTCTGCACTTCGGTTGTGTTGTTGTATCTCCCATATTCCAACGCTCTGTTACCTCGGGCGTCAGGGGCGTAGCCAGTATTCGGCGTTGGATTTTCGATTCGACGAAGATCAATCTGCCACTGATTGCGTTCCTCGAAGTCAAGAAACTCAGTGTCTAAGTATTTGTAAAAGACGCGCCCCCCGTTGCCGAAGTTGATAACGTCATTGTCGCTGGCTCCACCACAGTTGACGGGTCGGTTTATTCACCTGCTGCTCAACCGGGTGAGCAGTGGACGTTGTCGGGAAGCGCGAATGGTAAGAACGGTGAGCTCTCGGGTATTGAGTTGAATTTTATCGATCGGCTCGATCGTTACATGACAGGTCCGCTATCCGGGTTTGGGCTAGAGCTAAATTTAGCAGCGATAGATTCTAGCTTTACCGCGCCAGACGGAAACGAGTATTCGCTTCCAGGGACGTCGGATCTAACTTACAACGCATCGATCTTTTACGAACAATATAATCTTTCAATTAGGCTTAACTATCGATACCGAGATTCTTGGTTAGACACCACCGAAGCAGATGTGGGCGATGGCAACTATTGGGATGAGCAAGAGAGAGTTGAGTTGTCCCTGCGCTACGACCTAGAGGATCTCACCGGATACAAAGCGATTGTATATGCAGACATCATGAACCTTTCCGACTACGAGGATGTTCGATACACGGGCAATATCAGAAACCCGAATCAGATCGAAACGTACGGTTCTCGCTACACGGTTGGAATTCGAGCAAGCTTCTAGGCGAAATTTCGAGTTGGAGACGCTATCTGACCCGTATTTATGCGATTGCTAGCTGCATCAATGAAAGAAGTCGTTCAATCGTTGGGAATATGGTTATTTGCTCTTTCGGGACATGCAGCTGACACCGCAGAGAGCACGCAATCGTCCGCTGGTTTGCCGCGAATTTACGCGGGTTATTCTCCACAGTGGCTAGCGGGCGATCATCATATTCACAGCAGATATAGCGTAGGTTGGGACAATGACACTGATCCACCCACTCCAATATTGGGCGGCGACGCGATATACCCAATCGCTATGAATGCAATTATGGCCCGCAGACACGGTATTGACTGGATGGTGACCACTGACCACGGTGGTCCAAATCACTCACAAGTACATCTTAATCATGCCTACCCTGAACTATTGGAATCCCGAAAAGCGGTTCCGGAAGTCATACAGTTCTTAGGGATGGAGTTTGATACGCCAGCGGCAGACCATACTAGTCTGATATTCCCTCAAACAGATGCGGAGATACAAAATCTTGCGGAGATCGAAGCTAAGTTCAACAGTCGTGAACCGTGGCCGGTCGATCCTCTTAAAAACACGCCTCGACAAATGCTGTCAGCCTTAGCAGCAATGAAAGAATTGCCAGCCCCGCCCTTACTGATCGCGCACCATCCATCGCGATCTGCGACCGCTCTTGGGAAGTTTGGTAAGACAACGCCAAGTGAGATGAGGTCTTGGAACGACCTTGCCCCAAAAATAGCCATCGGGATGGAAGGCGCCCCTGGTCATCAAGCGATCGCGCAGTCGCGAGCGAGGTTCGAACCATCGAAATTGTCGCAATTTTTAGGCGAAAGCCGGCCGCGAGGAATTTATGGAAGTGCACTCGGGGGTTATCCAACGATGGGGGGATTCGATCAGATGACAGCAGTCGTTGGTGGGTTTTGGGACTCAATGCTGAGCGAGGGCCGTCGCTGGTGGATCACAGCAAATTCTGACAGCCACACGCACTGGAGCGATGGCGGCGCCGACTTTTGGCCTGGCGAGTATTCGAAAACTTACGTTTACGCTTTAAAAACCCCAGCTTCTATTTTTGCTGCGCTTCGTGCCGGCCGAATATTTGTCGTCACCGGAGATTTGATTTCTTCCTTAGACTTCAAGGTTTCGACAGCAAGTCGAATCGCGAGCATAGGTCAGTCGCTGACCGTGCAAGAAGGTGAAGACGTAAATATCCATATCGAGATTGTTGAACCAACGCTACCGAATGCCGCAGGGTTTTCGCCCAAAGTGAGACGAGTTGACTTAATTCGCGGTGATGTCCAATCCGCCATCTCCGAAGCCGACCATGACGCGTTACCACGCGCTACAGTAGAAAAACGGTTTGAGTTGAGCGAGCGACGAAAACGCGGCGAGCCCATAACTATGTCTTTAACGATAAAAAAAGTTCAGAAGAGTTTTTACATTCGGTTGCGTGGCACCAACACAGATGAAAAAGAGCCCCTAGAAGATCCGGACGGCGAGGATCCTTGGAGTGATCTATGGTTTTATTCCAACCCGATTTTTGTGGAAATAGAAAAGGTTGGAGCTTAATTGTGCGTCACGATCCCGTGAGCAAAAAAGCTGCCGTCTTTGACACATTCGTGAGCAGGTTAGTGAGAGCCTGACCCTGCTCCGAGAGGAGTTCATCTCCCTCTCCCCCTCCTTGTATGTCCCTCTCGGAGCTTTTATTGCTCTTGAATTGTCTACCTCCCAAACACTGCAAGATCCTTAGTAATCATCCTGCTTCTTATCGAGCGCATGTTGCTTACTGACTCGATGTATTCCAACCATTTAGGATCAGACCTGTTAGCTTTCATCCCGGACATCAGGCTAGCCATATCATTAGCCCTTACGGCAACGCCATGATTTATATCGAGGTCCCCATCAGCTATTACCTCAAATAAAGATGCGAAGGTTGCCAGCTCCGTATTACGTGGGGCATTTTTGAATGCCTCATCGCCGCGCACACCTTCGAGAAACTAATCGGCCATATCTCGAACCTGAATCGCATCCAAAACTTGGAGGTTCTTGTCTGGCCTGGCGTCATTCATTTCAATGATCGGAATATCCAGGTCCAACGACCTTAAAGCCCGCCCAAGGGCTTCGATGAAGGCACCCTGACCTTCTTGCAGACCAAACCTGTAAGTGACCTTCACACCACAGCTGGGGCTGCCAGCAACACCCAATATGCCACCTACCTCCACGCCGTTGTCCACATACTCTTTTGCTGTCGTTGCTAACTGGAAGGCCATGGCATTAAGCGCATCAATGTTCTCGTCGGCGTTCAGACGATCGTAGATTTCGCCATCGGAGGCGGGTTTGGGATCTTTGAGATCATCAATATCCATCCCCGTGCGCTGCAGACCAAATAGCTCTGTCTCGGGGCAAGGCCCCTGTATGAGTCCGTACCCATCCAGGATGAGTTTTTCTACGACGCCAGGCATTGTGTTGCCCGACATCGCGCAGGTAGCGATGCGCGAATTCTGGTTCAGAATGCAATGCGACACGATCACCACTTTAAGGCTTCGTTGGTCTCGAA
>CABZTD010000063.1 GCA_902528515.1 K189A clade bacterium | reverse complement strand
AAGATTGATCTCCGGAGAGTCACCCTTTTGCGAAACCGTTTTCAATGATGCAATGGCACACGCCAATGACGTTGTCGGCGGCGTCAACGAGGGATGGACCGTAGGTAAACGCTTACTTCAGTACGAGCGTTCAACCCACGCGGGGATTAACACCTCTGGCTCTCAGGGCGGTCGCACCATGGCAAGTCCACTCCCTGAGCTGGTTAAGCGCTATCATTCGGATCAGTACGAACGTATTGGCGACCCTGCGCTCAGACGTCGGGTAATCGATCACCAGCTGGCATTCAAGGCGCAGCAACTTACCCAACAACGAGTTATCCAAGAAACCCAGGCCAGCGCACCCGGTTTCGCCTCATCTGCCGTAAAACTTTCAAATGCCCTAATCACTCAAGAGGGCGATGAGATACTTGTCGCCGCCATGGGCACACAAGGCACGGGTTGGTCTGGCGAAGGCTTTGCGGATGATGAGCTGTCAAGGACTCGAGATTGGCTAAAGCAAAAATCGCTGACGATTGCCGGCGGCACCAAAGAAGTGCAAATGAACATCATTGCGAAACGCGTATTGGGGCTGCCCGACAAATAAGCCGAGACATGAACAGACCTACTACGACAGCCTACGATATCACGCACGCCATGGCCCGGATAAACGGCATTGATCTGCACTACGTCTTACAGGGCGATACCAAAGCGCCTACCCTGGTGCTCATTAACATGGCTAGCCACAATCTAACCTGCTGGGAGATCGTGCTAGAGCCGCTGCTAAAACGCTTCAACGTGATGCGTTTTGATCTCCGCGGCACCGGCAAATCAGGCTGGGGAGATGAGGCGCAGTTTAACTTTGCGCAATATGCGGATGACCTTGCGGGGCTGGTGAAGCACCTGGGTATCAGATCAGCCTTTGTGGTTGGCGTGGCCTATGGCGCTCGTACCGCAGCTCAATTTGCCCTGCGTCACCCCGCAATGCTGAGTGGGCTGGGGATGTTCGACGTGGCGCTTACCCCGCCGGTAGATCAGGGTAATCAAGGTGCATTGGGTGCAAAGGCCATGGCGATGCTAAAGAGAGCAGGCATAACCACACCAGAGCGGCAAAAATACTGGCGATTTTATGAAAATCGCGACGCGGCGCTGGCCTGTCATACCGCGCACCATCGAGAAGGCGACACCATGGCTGCCATGCCAACGATTGTAGCGCCTACGTTGGTAGCCTGCGGTCGCCAAGACATGAATCTCAAGTCTGCCGAGGAGATAGCCCGGCTGATTCCCGGAGCGACTTTCGAGATCATGGAAATGACAGGTCATGGTTCTATATTTTACCGGCCGGACGAATTCGTGCGCCTGATCTCAGATTTTAAAGCGCGATTGCAAACGGTCTAACGAACCCTTGCTAGGGCTGCAGACGTTGAATTACCCAGCCTCCGTCAACGACTTGGTATTGCAGCCGATCATGTAGCCTGCTCTCTCTACCCTGCCAGAATTCGTATCGATCAGGCTGTAGCAAGAAGCCGCCCCAATCCTGCGGTCTCGGCACTCTCTCACTGTGCGTGTTGCTCAGCACCCGGTACCGCGCTTCCAGATCTTCACGACTGGCCACGCCTTGGCTTTGCGCAGATGTCGCTGCTGCTAACTGACTTCCAAGAGGACGCGAATAAAAGTAGGTGTCGGATTCGTCATCGGGTAACTCTGTCACGGTTCCGCGCACGCGTACCTGACGATCGAGCTCACGCCAATGAAAAAGCAGTTCCGCCCGAGGGTTCGCGCGCAGTGCCCGACCCTTTTCGCTGTTTTTGTCGGTAAACCAACGCATACCTCGGGAGTCTAAGCCCTTTAAAAGGACGGTTCGTACCGAAGGCCCGTCACCACTCGACGTCGCCAGGGCCATAGCGCTGTAGTCCAGAACCTGGGCCCGTGCGGCCTCATCAAACCAGCGAGTAAATTGCTGCAGTGGATCGGTAGATACGTCTTGTTTGCTCAAGGCTCCATAGCGATACTCCCGACGCAACTCAGCAGTCGCGCTTATTTCATTAGCAGTCTTCGGCGATGTCATTTAATGGGCACACTCTCGAGGTAATGGAAAAGGTTAGGCTCTCCCGAGCCAAAGAACCAGCCGAAGATCGCCGTCAGATTTTGACAGAATCGGACACCAACAGTACTAACTAGGCATCCGTCTTCTCGGCCTCTGGACTGCGATAAGCCCAAACCGGCGAGAACAAAGCGCCGTAAAGAAACAGCAGCGCAGACAAAAGCATGGCAGGAATCAGTGCATTCAGCGTACCTGTCGCTTCGATCAACCATCCCAGTACGATGGCACCGAGGGGAGCACTACCCACCATGCCGATGCTGAACACCGATAAGATGCGTCCCAGATAGGGCTTGGGTGCGGATTCTTGCACGACACTGCGAGCCAGATTAGTGGTAATGCCCATGTTCAAACCCCAGCCGATGGTAGCCACCACCAGCAACCAAAACGGCGGTTCGATCCACATCAAAAAGATCACCAAGATTCTCGACAGCTGCATGACTAGGAACAATCTGCCCGGGCGCAGCAGCGGCTGATAACGCAGCAAAAAAACGTTGGACAAAGTTGCGCCCGCGAAAAATACCGCCATCAATAGCGCCAACAGCCAGGCGGTGCCGTCATAAACTCGCGCAACGATAAATGGAAATACCGTAATGAATGCTCCGGCGTTAAAGATACTGGAGGCAAAGGTTATCAGCAAAACGTTATAGATAACCGGATGATCCTTGGTCGCCTGCAGCCCTTGGCGTATACCGGCAAACGCCTCATCACCACCACCTTGGCCCGCTTCGGTGGCGGGCACACCTTGGATTGGTGGAAGTCGGATCACCATTAGACCAGCAAGACACAGCGCTATGGCTTGAGAGATCAATACAGGCGTTACCCCAACATTGTCGATTTGGCCTGCCAGCACCAGGCCCACTACCTGCACAACAAAGCCCATCGCGGTAGCAGCAGTCACGCCCTGTTGGATGTTCTGACCAGCAATGCGGTTAAGCAGAGCTTGTTGGCCGGGCATGGAATAAGACTGCACCACAGTAATGCCAAGGCCCCATGTGATGACGCTGGCGACACCCAATAACCGCCATTGTTCCATCAATACCAGAAACAAAGGAAAAATCGGTGCGACCAAGTAAATGCGTATGAGCATCTGTCGGGCATCGTTGCGGTCTGCACTGGCACCTCCCGCGAGCATCAACAATACGCCGGGCAGACCAATAACAGCTTGAATCAGCCCGACCTGATCTGCCGGCAATTCCAATATGCCGATCAGAATCCAGCTCAGCAGCAATTGTTGCATCGCCAAGGCCATGCCGGAAAACCCCGTAGAGCCCAGGTAGGCGCGGAACGCGGCATCGCGCCATATCGACGGCGTGGCAGTGTGATCAGACATAACGCTCCCCCGATTAGAGAATGTTACGCACGCGAGAGCAACGCAAGCCTTGACTGTGCCAAGAAAATAGCCCCAAAAATCGATTAGGCCTGGTACATGCGCTCGCAAACAAAAAAGTCGGAGAAAAGCCCCTGCTTCTTCTCGACTTGCGCGAGATCCGCTTACTGAATTTCTAGCAGCTCTACCTCAAAGACCAGGGTCGCATTGGGAGGTATAGCAGCACCTGCGCCGCGCTCTCCATAGGCCAGATTCGGTGGAATCACCAAGCGCCACTTAGAACCAACGCCCATCATTTGCAGGGCTTCGGTCCAACCTGCAATAACTCGATTTACCGGGAAAGATGCGGGACTACCGCGTTCCACGGAGCTGTCGAAGACCGTGCCGTCGGTGAGCGTGCCGTGATAGTGCGTGACCAC
>CABZTD010000062.1 GCA_902528515.1 K189A clade bacterium | reverse complement strand
AGTGGTGGCGAATGGATCTCGTCTGTGGATCTAGAAAATCACATTGTCGGTGTCGAAGGTGTCGCCCAGGCCTGTGTTGTCGCCCAACCTCACCCGAAGTGGGATGAGCGTCCGGTAGCGCTGGTTATTTTGGATGCTGGCAAAGAGGTGAGCGAAGAAACCATTCTAATGCACTGTGAAACCGCATTCGCCAAGTGGCAGCTGCCTGATGAAGTGCTTTTTGTCGATGCAATCCCGTTGACCTCAACCGGCAAGATGGACAAAAAGGTTGTTCGCGCTGATTTGGAGTCGAAGGGCTATCAGCTGCCTTCGCTGCGTAGCGAGTCGGCGGGTTAGTCCTGGCGCGTATCTCTGCGTCGCCTAGCAGGGCCGAATAAGGGATGTTGGGAACAACATCCCTTTTTTTGTCCTTAGGTTCGTTTCGATAACATAGCTGGAGGGGCTGTTATGCTCGACAATACGCGAAGCCAATCTTCTGACACTCTACCGGGCAAGTCTGAGTTGCCAACCGCCTTGGATCATTGCGTGCCCAGGCATCACAGCGCGGACCCATTTGCTTGTCCCTGTTGCGCGAACGTTTTTGCCGAAACTCTGCGGCTAGCGAGGGTCGATCTGGCCGAGCAGGCCAAGCGCACCCCCAGCAGGCCAGACCGACTTGCCCCACCTCCCTTTCTGGTGACCGGTGCCCATATCATCACTATGAATGCCGCAGCACCGGTTGCTGAGGCTATGCTGGTCGAGGAGGGTCGTATCGCTTGGGTCGGTCGACTCGAGGACGCGCCAGCCGCAGAGCGAGGGGTGTTGACATTAGATCTGAAGGGCAAGGTAGTGGTGCCGGGCTTCGTAGAACCGCATATGCACCTGTCACCGCTGGCCATGATGCATGAGTTTTCGAACATCGGACCTAATCGCTTCGAGACCACCGAGGCCGCCCTAAGGCAGCTTGCCAAGGATGCGGCGGCAACCCCCAAGGGCGAATGGGTGGTGGGTCGCCAATTCGATCCCTCCCTGCAGCAGGGGCCGGATTATCTCACCCGCGACCTGCTGGATAGCGTCAGCAACGAGCACCCTGTCTTTGTGTATAACGCTTCGCTGCATCTTGGCTACTGTAATACCGTGGCCTTGGAGTTGGCGGGTATCGACGCCAGCACGCCTGATCCGCAAAATGCTGAAATAGGTAGGGATGCGGCGGGTACCCCGAGTGGTGTACTTAAGGCCGGCCCAGCCATGGCCCTCGTTGTGCGCCACAACACGAAACTGAAAAACGGAAACATCGCGGAAGGCTGTCTAAGTGTGCTCGGCCAAGCTAACGCTGTGGGTATTACCCTGCTGGCAGATCAGGGCACCGGCATGTTCCAAGGCGTAAAAGAACTCGACGTCTACCAGAGCATGCGCGACAGCGGTCGCATGACCGCACGCTTTCGCTACAGCGTCGGTCAAGCTATGGCCGACCGCTGGGACGAGATTGGCCTGCAGTGGGGCGAGGGTGATGAATGGGTGCGCCGTACCGGCTGGAAGATTGTTTCTGACGGTTCCAACCAGGGTCGTACAGGCCTGCAGCGCGAGGACTTCATCGGGATAGAAGGCGAAAACGCCCGCGGCATGGCCTATATCGAAAAAAGCGAACTCGACCAAGCCGTGGAGAAGCGCCTTCGTCAGGGCTGGGCCGTTTGCGTGCACGCGAATGGCGATGCAGCCATAGATCGAGCGTTAGATGCGTTTGCCAAGGCAAAGGCGAAGGGATTGAACCCTGCCGCACGACGCTGCCGAATCGAGCACTGCAGCATTCTGCACGACGAGCAGATTGAAAAAATGGCAGAACTGGGGCTTTCCCCGAGTTTTTTGATTGGCCATGTGCATTACTGGGGCAAGGCCTTTGTTAACGACATCTTTGGGGTAGAGAAAGCGTCCAAGCTTGATCGCACTGGCGCCTGTGAAGACAAGGGTATTCGCTGGAGCCTGCATTCCGATGACCCAGTGACCGAGATGAATCCTCTGCGCTGCATGGAAAACGCCGTGGTCAGAAATATGTGGCGCAGCGATGAGCTGCTCTCGCCTGAAGAGCGTGTGCCCGCTGCGGCCGCGCTACGAGCCATGACCCTAGACGCCGCCTGGCAGTGTCACTCCGATCATGAAGTAGGCAGCCTAGAAGTAAGTAAATTCGCTGACTTCGTCGTATTGGATAAAGATCCACTGACCGTTGCCCCCGAAACCCTCGGCAGCATTCAAGTGCTGGAAACTTGGGTGGGTGGCGAGCAGGTATTTTGCCGAGCAGCTCAAATGTAATTAGGCTCTGCGTCACTCACTACCTGTTTAGCGGCAAGCTTGCGCCGCTGCTTTCGCTGGATTGCCGCGTAGCTGGCGGGAATAAAATACAGGGCGATGATTGCTGAACCCGCCACACCGCCTGCAATGGCCGTCGCCAAGGGCGGCCAGAATTTACCACCATTCACGATCAGCGGTATGAATCCACCTATAGTGGTTAGCGTGGTCGAAACGATATGCCGAGAGGCGTCGACCACCACATCGACCACGGCTTCTGTGTCGCCTGTGCTTGCTGCCTCGCTGGCCTTAAGAGCAGACAGTACGATAATGGCTCCGTTAATGGCTAAGCCCATCATGCCCAGCGCGCCGATGAGCGCCATGTAGCCAAAGGGGTAACCGAAGATACGCAAACCCAGCAAAGCAAGACCGAAGCTCAAAAATGCGACAATGCCAATAAGCCCTGCTTGACGAAAAGAGTTCAACGACAAAATAACCACCGCAGTCATGGCTAGGGCAAAAAAGATGAATACCGATACGATACTGCCGATTGATTCAGCGCTTTCTTCAGCAACGCCGCCAATGCTTAGGCGATAGCCAGGTGGCGGTTCGTATCTTTGCTGCGCTAGTGCTTTTTGAATATCGCCCATGACGCTGTCCGGCAGGGTAAAGGGCTGTAGGAATGCCTGCACCGTACTTAGCCGTTCTCCCTGGCGACGATCAATGGCCGAAGCCGTTGGCTGTAGCTGCCACTCGCCCAGCTCTTCCAAGGGAATGCCGTCACCTCCCATGGCCAGCATGGGCAGGGTGGTTAGATCCGCCATGTCGTTGCGGTAGCGGCTGTCGAGCTGCACGCGCACAGGAATTTGTTGGCTGCCTTCCAGCACCGTGCCGGCATTTTGTCCGCTGAGAAGCCCATTAATATTCTGGGCCAATTGGCCGGTGCTGATGCCGCTGGCGGCTGCCGTGTTCTCCCGGGGTGCAAAGGCGAGCTTGGGCTCCGCTGTTGAGAGGGTGGCGCGTACGAAGGTGATCTTGGGTATGCCCGCGACTATGGCTCTCAGTCGCTGCGCTTCGCTACGCAGTACTGCTACGTCAGGGCCGATAATGCGCAGTTCTATCGGCGCGTTGGTCGGTGGGCCCTGCTCAAAGGGAATGGCGAGCACCTCGGCCTCCGGTAGAGCGAGGGACAAGTCGTTCTGCAGGGTCTTCAGCACTTTTTCAGTGTCTTCTGCCGAGGTGGTATTGACCCACCCCGCAGCAAAGCTCGGCACTCGCTCGTTAAGCGAGACTACGTTGTAGTAGACCCGCGGAGCACCTTCACCAATGGTCCAAAACGTATCGGTAACGTTGGGATAACTGCGCAGAATATTTTCCGCACGAAAAACGCTGTCGCGGGTTTCCCATATCGACGCCTGGCTGGGCAGCGAGATTTGGATTTGAAACTGATTGCGATCAACTGCCGGGAAAAACTGATTAGCCAAAGTAGGCGACAGAGCGAAGCCAATGAACGGCATGACTAGGGCCACTCCAATGCCAGTCATCGGGCGTGCAACGGCAACCTGAATTGTTTTGCGATACCACTGACTAAGCCCTGGGTTTGAAAAGCCTTGTTGCCACCAACGACCACCGCCGCGAGATGGCCAATGTTCCTCAATATAACCTGCGAAGGCGGGTATGACGGTCATCGCCAAAAAGAATGAACTGGCCACGGATAGCGCCACGGTAACGCCGAGGGTGCCGGTGAAATCGCCAACACCTCCTGGCGCGAGCGCTATGGGCATGAAGGCGAAGACGGTGGTAGCAGTGGACGCGCCCAGGGGAACCCAAAGATGTTTAATGGACCGATCAATCGCCTCGCCAACAGATGCCCCTCGCTGTCGTTGGAGCTTGTAGTCTTCAACCACGACTATGGCGTTATCGATTAACAGCCCTAAAGAAATGATCAGACCGGTGACGGACATCTGGTGCAGAGGAATGTCCAAGTACATCATGCCAATCAGCACCATGGCGGCAGACAGTGGCAGCGCGATGCCTACCGTAAGTGCCGAACGCACGCCCATCATCCAAATCAGCACCAGTAGCACTAAGATCAGCGCGAAAACGAGGTTGGTGCCCAGCGACACCATACGGTCGCCGGTATAGGTGTTCTG
>CABZTD010000061.1 GCA_902528515.1 K189A clade bacterium | reverse complement strand
AGCTAGTCAGAGCACGCCGTCGTAGGAGATGATTTTTTCGACCAATCCGCTAACTAAGGGGTCGTCCGACGTAATACGGCCCTGCAGCAGGTCGTATAAATCCACGTCTTCCCAAAGCAGCAGTTTTTCATACAGCGCTTGTTCGTCATCCGAAAGACCGTGAAAGCAATCGCGCACAAAGGGAACCAGCTTAAGCTCTAGCTCGGTCAACCCCCGGCGGCTTCGCCAATAAATGTGTTTTAATTCTACGGGTATCACGTAACTCTCTAAGGTTATTGCATTTGCAGGCGGCGATCAGGCAGTCTGATCTACTTCATCTGTAAGACGGAAATACCACGTGGACACATGGTCCGACGCACGCATCGTCAGCATTAAAGGGCAGGGGGTCAAAGCTTTTTTGCAAGGCTATCTTACCTGTAACAGCGACCGCATCAGACAAAACGCACCCACGCCTATGACGCTGTGCAACTTGAAGGGCCGAGTTATCGCGAACGGTTGGGCAGTTGGTGATGATGAGCGCGTCTTGCTCGTTGTCCATTACTCCGTAGCCGTCAACTTAGCCGCTTTCTTGAAACCCTATGCCATGTTCTCGAAATGCAGCGTAGAGGCACACAGACAGGCCGTTCCCGTAACCTCAAGCACCAGCGACTCAAACCCGTTCACCGATCACTGGTGCTTTGCGAACAACTTGCTGGATGCCCCGCAATCCAATGCTGATGATCAGTCCAGCGCCATCGCTAGCGACTTAGTCTCTAACAGATTTGCTTTGGTGAGCGACGGTGTCGCTGGCAAGTTTCTGCCCCAAGTGCTAGGCATGCACGAGGCAGGCGCCGTGGACTTTGACAAAGGCTGTTACCTGGGCCAAGAAATTGTCGCGAGAGCACAGTTTCGCGGCGCAGTAAAGCGCGGCATCGATATCTTTGAGTGGTACGGTCAGGTGCCGGCGGCGGGAGACGATTGGACGGAAAGCGCTCATGGAAAAGGCACGGTGATATTTGCCGCGGCGACAACGAATGCCGACAGCGGCCAGGGGCTTTGGGTAAGAAATCTGTAGACCTTCCGTTCTTATATCGGGGCGCTTTAAAACGACCGCATTTGCGTCGCTAAATATCGACATCGAACTTTTCTATATACCAAAGCGCAAATGGTACCTCCATCGTTAGAAATGTCACCACAGAAAATATAAACCAGTTTACCTCTCCAACTAGCAAGTCGAATTGATGATCGGTTCCCCAGAACAAATTACCGGCGACGATTACGGATGTAGCTGTCGCTAAAAAGTCATTTTGCATCAGCTTGCTTGTGTCGTTACCCACGGTGCGGGGATGGATTAGGAAGTACGTCAAAATCAGAATAACGCCATTTAATATGAGCAGTATAATTTCTGCAGAGTAGGTCACTTTTACGAACCCCGTTTTGCTATCCCGATGAATCGATATCCAGTAGGTCAGCAAGCGGATGTAATCGCCCTGCCCTATCCCAATGACCAACGAAGTGTTCGTCTATCAACGACTGTGCAAGATCATCAATACTCGAAACCGACCAGTTCGGCGACTGATCCTTATCGATCAGCAATGCTCTGACCCCCTCGGCAAAGTCGGGTCGCGAAAGACAGTTTGTGGCGATGGCAAGCTCGGTCATAAAGCATTCTGCGAGGCTCAAAGTCGGACCCAAACCAAGCTGTTTGAAAATAATTCCCGCAGTCACAGGGCAGCCGTTGCGCAAATTGGCGATGCCCCTATCCATCCACTTGGAGGTGCCTTCGAGGGCAAGTATGCTGTCGAAAGATGCTTTGACATTATCAAGGTCAATGTTTTCGACATCTACTTCGGCAACATCACTTGATGGCATGCCACCGGCATGGGTCTGTGTAGCAAGATATTTTTTTAGGATCTCTGTATTTGCATCTGGGCTACCGGATTGCCAGTTAAGTTGCTTCAACCCCTCAAGAAAATCAGCTTTTCCATCGTGATCAATCAGATGGGTGCCCACACCGAGTGCTAGTGCATCTGTTGCGTTGACCTGACCACCGGTCAGGGTAAGCAATGCGGCGATTTTTGGCGGCAAATTACGCATTACCACCGTACCGCCTGCATCGGGAAATAGACCAATGGTGATCTCAGGAAAGGCTAGCCGCGTGCGCTGAGTTACCACGCGAAAGTTTGAGGCCGAAAAAAGACCGAAGCCACCGCCCATTACGATACCGTGGCCTAGCGTGAGCAGGGGTTTTTCGTAGCAGTGCATGATGTAATCAAGGCGATACTCGGCAGCAAAAAATCGCTCGGGGTAATCGTTTACCGTACGGCCAGCCGCCAGGTTTTCAGTGGCGGCATGATAAAGAGCTTGAATATCACCTCCTGCGCAAAAAGCCTTGTCGCCCTCGCCGGTGACGATGACGGCGGCAACCTCGTCACGCTCTGCCCAGTCCTTCATTTTCGGCGTCATGACCTCTACGGCGTCGAGAGTAAGTGCGTTCAGTGTTGGCGGTATATTCAGACGAGCTTCGGCTACCACGCTGCCATCGGAGCTTGGGTGCTCGAAAAAAATCACATCCTCGGTACTCACCGCGCTATCTCCTTGATCTATCGCCTTTGCCTTGGCAGCCAGTCGATGGGTGCCAAGGCCTGCTGTTCGAGCAGCCGATTCGCGGCAGAAAAGTGTTTGCAGCCGAAGAAACCCCGATGCGCCGATAGCGGTGAAGGGTGCGGGGCTTTCAAAAGATGGTGTCTCTCTGCTGCCAACTGCGCGGCTTTCTTCTGGGCATAGCTGCCCCACAACATAAAGATCAACCCTTCACGTCGGTTGGCAAGCCGCTTTACCAGTTCATCGGTGAACTGCTCCCACCCCCTACCCTGATGAGAGGCGGCCTGGGCGTGTTGCACACTGAGCACCGCGTTCAGCAGCAATACACCCTGCTCGGCCCAATGGGAAAGGTCACCGCTGGCGCAATCGAAGTCTATGGACTGGCCCATGTCCTCTTGGATCTCGGTGTATATGTTGCGCAACGACGGTGGCAGCGGTTGATCCTTGGGCACAGAAAAACTTAACCCCATGGCTTGATTGGGCCCGTGATAGGGGTCTTGACCGATAATCACGATTTTTACCTGCTCGACGGGTACCAGATCCATGGCGGCGAACATTTGTGGTCCGGGCGGATAGACGCGTTTGCCTGCACGTTTTTCGCTGAGCAAAAATTCGCGCAGCGCCCGCATATAGGGCCGATCAAACTGATCGCCTATCAGACTCTGCCAAGAGTGCTCGAGGGCTATCGTACGGGTCATATCAAGCTGGAGCGTTACTGTGGCCGCATCAGCGGAAATAATAATACGTCCCGAATGGAAGGTGCATTGGTGAGCAGCATCACTATACGGTCAACACCAATACCTTCACCCGCAGTTGGCGGCAGTCCGTACTCTAGCGCAGTGATGTAATCTTGATCGAAATGCATGGCTTCGTTGTCGCCCTTAGACTTAAGGTCGGCCTGTGCTTTAAATCGCCCTGCTTGATCCACGGGATCGTTCAGCTCCGAAAAGCCGTTGGCGTATTCACGGCCACCAATAAAGAGTTCGAAGCGATCCGTCACATCTGGATTGCAGTCGTTGCGCCGGGCCAATGGCGACACTTCTGCAGGATACTCGGTGATATAGGTTGGCTGCTCTAAACGTCCCTCCACGAGAGCCTCAAAAACCTCCATTTGCAGCCTGCCAAGCCCCCAGTGGTCCTCGACGGCAATCTGTTTTTCAATGAGCACGCCCCGCAGATGATCGACGTTATCTACAGAGCTTTCAGCAACGCCACCAAAACGTGCTAACGATTCAGCCATGGTAAACCGCTTGGGCGATTTAGAAAAATCCAAATCAATCCCCTGGTAGACAATCTGCTGGCTACCACAGGCACGCTGGGTGAGTTCCTTCATTAGTTCATCGGTAAGATCCATCAGATCGCGGTAATCCGAGTAAGCCTGATAAAACTCCAGCATGGTGAACTCTGGATTATGTCTAGTCGACAAGCCTTCATTGCGAAAATTTCGATTTATCTCATAGACCCGCTCGAATCCGCCGACCACCAGACGCTTTAAAAACAACTCTGGAGCAACCCGCAAATACAGAGGCATATCTAGCGTATTGTGATGGGTAACGAAGGGGCGCGCGGTCGCTCCGCCAGGAATGCTGTGCATCATCGGAGTCTCAACCTCGAGATAATCGCGCTGATTGAAAAACTCGCGTAGCGTCTGCATTACCGTGGAGCGGGTACGAAATACCCCTCGGGTATTTTCGTTCATGATCAGATCAACGTAGCGCTGGCGATAACGAATCTCTTGATCGGTGAGGCCATGAAACTTTTCGGGTAGCGGCAGCGCGGTTTTATTCAGGAGCACGACGTCGTCAGCCTGAACGCTCAACTCGCCCTTATTGGTGCGCATGAGCGAACCGCTCACACCAACGATATCGCCCATCTCCCATAGTTGAGAGAAGTCCTCATAGGCCTCTTCACCGAGATCATTTTTGGTGAGATAGCACTGTATCTGACCGCTGACATCTTGCAGGGTGACGAAGCTCGCCTTTCCCATCACTCGACGCAGCATTACTCGGCCTGCGACGGCTGTGCGAATGCCTGCCTCTGCTAGTGCTGCTTTGTCTTTGTCTACATGCTGATCCTGTAGCTCCGCGGCCAATGCCAGACGACGAAAATCGTTCCGATAAACCTCACTTTTCTCCAGCCAAGCCTGCTTTTTAGCTCGCCGATTCAGTAAGACATCTCTTTCTTCGCTCATGATTTTCCTTTTCGCTCTTCCGCGGCTTCAGTTCTGCAAGC
>CABZTD010000060.1 GCA_902528515.1 K189A clade bacterium | reverse complement strand
TGCCCGCATCAAAGGGTCGCTGGCGACTGTAGAAGCTCCCTCCCACAGATCTTTCATTATCGACGCCTGCTGCGACTGGGCCCTTGGCACACCAACCTCTCCCAATGCCACCAACGCTCCACAGCCCAACAATAGAATAATGCTCTGCATGCTGAGGATGGTGATGGCACCCACCGTGTCTGCAAACCCTGCTAGGGTATATCCCAGGATCTGAAAACCGAACTGACACAGGCTTGCAAGGACCACCATGCGCTGAATGTTGTCGCCTGCCACGTGGTTCAGCAGACCATCCCGCGCAGGCGTGACAAACGCCTGAGCCAACCCCATGAGTAGAGCATAAACAATAATTACCGAGTACGAGAGCGCTTCGAAATAAAGGAAGTAAATCAGCAGCATCGGCGTTAGCGCGGCAAAAAGCTGTGACCATAGCGCCTGTCGACGCAGGCCTATGCGGTCAGCAATGGCACCCGCGAGCAAGATCAGCAGCATGCCAGGTAGCAAAATGCTCATTTGCGCGTATCCCACGCGCTCTGCAGGCTCCCGCAGCATTATGGTGACTAGCCAAGCAAACAACACCGACTGCATGCCAAAGGCAGCGTACCAGGTGGATATGGCGATCAGATAGATTTTTTTACGGGACAATGCCTTCAGGCGCTCAGCTCGAAGCCTTGGTACCCGTTGCGCGCCACCTCATCGCATTTTTCACGATACACTCCAACGCCACCTACGTAGGGCATGAAGATGCGCGGCTTGCCCGGAATATTGGCACCTAGGTACCAAGAGTTGCAGGACTTCGCCGTGAACATCGTGTTTTGCGCGACGTCGTTGACGTGGGCTATCCACTCATCCTCAGCCTCGGTAGTCGCCTCAATGGTTTGAGCGCCGCGTTGATCGAGGTCCGAAATACAC
This sequence comes from K189A clade bacterium, assembly GCA_902528515.1. Taxonomy (GTDB): domain Bacteria; phylum Pseudomonadota; class Gammaproteobacteria; order Pseudomonadales; family Azotimanducaceae; genus UBA4421. The sequence continues at coordinate 3,968 of CABZTD010000060.1, read as the reverse complement.
CGAGCGATCCAGTCGATGTGCTGTTCTATGGAGACGATCATATTGCTCAGAACCGATGGCGATCCCGGCCCGGTAACCGTAAACAAGTTTGGAAAACCAGCTACCTGAAGTCCCAGGTACGTTCGAGGGCCGGCTTTCCAGTACTCGGTAAGCGCCCTGTTCTCGCGCCCGCGAATGTCGATCTTGCCCAGTGCTCCGGTCATGGCGTCAAAACCTGTCGCATAGACGAGCACATCAAAGGTGTAATCACCCTTTGCCGTGCGAACACCCGCCTCGGTAATTTCCTCGATGCCACCCTGGCGCAAATCCACTAGGGTGACATTGTCCCGATTAAAAGTTTCGTAATAATTGGTATCAATCACCGGGCGTTTACAGCCCATGGGGTAGTCGCGGGGCATCAGGGCTTGTGCGGTGGTCGGGTCCTTGATCACGCGTTTGACCTGATCACGGTACATTTCGCAGGCTAGCTCATTGGCTTCTTCATCCAGCGCCACGTCTGCGTAACGTCGTATGGCAAGAAACCCCTCTTCTTCAACAAGGCGCTGCCGCTCTGCCGGGGTGGTTTGCTTAATTTCTTGCGTCGGCACGACATTTTCAGCGCCGCCAAAACCAAAGCCATACCCTACAATACCGACCTGAGAGGCCCGCTGCTCGGCACGAATCGCCGAATAATTTTCCTTAGCTTGCCGCAGGAATTCTGTTTTCAGCGGCGCATTGGCGGCAGGCATTGTGTAATTCGGGGTCCGCTGGAATACCGTTAGGTGTTTGGCTTGTTCTGCGATGACCGGAATGGACTGAATGCCCGATGAGCCCGTGCCGATAATGCCAACGGCCGCGTCGCTGAAGTCTACACCGCCCTCGGGCCAGTTACCCGTGTGATAGACCGATCCCGCAAAATTGTCCTGGCCATCAATCCTCGGCGTGTTAGGCACCGACAAACATCCTGTTGCCATCACGCAGAATCGCCCGGTATACGTCTGCCCGCTCTCTGTCACAACCGTCCAACGGTTACTGTTTTCATCGAAGACCGCACTATCGACACGGGTTTGAAACTGAATGTCTTTGCGCAATTCGAAACGATCTGCAACGTGGTTGGCGTATTCGAGAATCTCAGGCTGAGCCGCCATGATCTCGGTCCAGTCCCACTCCTGTTCTAAGTCTTTATCGAAACTGTAAGAATACTCAACACTGGGAACATCGCAGCGCGCGCCAGGGTACCGGTTCCAATACCAAGTACCGCCAACATCGTTTCCTGCTTCAAGCACCTGAGTGCGCAGCCCCAAACCACGGAACTTGTGAAGGGCATACATCCCCGCAAAGCCCGCCCCTACAACGATGACGTCTGTGTCTCGGATGTCGGATGTTTTCTGCGCCATGAGTCCTCTCCTAACTCAAATTCGATAACCCATTATTGCAGCACAAAAGACGGGCCTTTGCACAAGCAGCACAGACCGCTCGTTATATGCAAGGATAGGATCTAGCCGAAAAAGAGCCAAAGTAGCGCTTGACTAAAACGGCCGAAAAAAATGGCGTCCCCAAGGGGAGTCGAACCCCTGTTGCCGGGATGAAAACCCGGAGTCCTAGGCCTCTAGACGATGGGGACGTTGTTCGGACAACGATATCGTCGACTATTACCAGCGTATCGAAAGACCCCTGGCAGTCGAGGAGCCGCGAATTCTATGAGCGCGCTTATGACCAGTCAAGGTTTTGCCTGAGGAGATGGACATCTGCAAAAAATTGTCCAATTGAGGCGACGGGCCCAACTAGAACTTCAGGCCTACACCTAAACTGTAGGTGGTATCAGTCTTCTCATTGCCCGGAGGTGGATTGCTCTCGTAGGCAAGATCGATTCTAAAGTTGGTGTCGATACGCTCGCTGAATGCATAGCGGATACCCGTAGAAGACGAAAATACCTGACCTTTTTCGTCGCTCAGCAGCTGTAGTAAGGATTGGCGGTGAAACAGTTCAACCGTAGTCGCGAACAAGAACCGCTGAAAGTCCAAGCCCCAGCGAAGCGCCGGTTTCACGCTGTCGCCGCCACCGATATCTTCCTGTACCGCACTGAGGCTGAGGTCAGTCGCTAAGTTTTCCAAAGTATTGTCAATAATCTGTATGCCCATACCCGCACCGAGAGTGATTCGCTGGTCAATTTCTTTCAGGATGTCCTGAAAATACTCGGCATTCGCCGCTCCGTACCAACGCTCGGAGATATAGCGTCGATAGCCGTAATCGACATCAAGCTGGTCTTTGGTTAGCAACCCCTCGCCCTCTTCTCGCGAAAGCAGCACGGTCAACAGATGAGCGTTCAGATCGTCTTGAAAGTCAGCCTCTAAAAGAACGTTTGAAGCTTCGGTCGAAGAATTACCGTCGGCAAGTGACAGAGCCAGATCGAGCCGCACCCCCCAGTCGAGGGAGAACGGCGTATATTGGATTTGGCTTTGCATGGCGCTACGAATATCGCTCAAGGCAAGTGGTTCAGTGCCCTCGACGGTTGACAGCTTCTGCCCCTCGTTTTCCTGGGTGAAGGCGCCGTCCAGACGCTGATCACCGATGCGGACCGTGTATGCATCGTCGGTCACCAAGGCATCAATTTGTTCGAGGCTGACCAGAATACGACCTGCATAGGGCGTTTCAAATACTGCCTTGCCGCCAGAAATGCTGTCCAGTCGGCCGGTGATGCGATCACCATTTTGCATGATCAACGTATCCGCGAGTGCGAGACTACTGTGGCCTAACGCAGCAACGATGCAGAGCATCCGCAACATAATGAGAACCTTGAGATTTGTTAGGGGTTTTGCTGTTCAAGTAGCTGTTGGCCGACCCAGTGGCGGGCGAAATGCTCGGCACTACGGCCATTGCGAACACCGCGCCCTAGCGCCCAGCGCAAGGCCTCCTGACGATAACTTTCAGGTTGAAAGTCATCGCCTGGCCCTTGCGTACTAGCAAATTGCCTGATCAATTTCTCTACCGCCCTGCTAACCATGTCGAGATATTCGTCCTGGCGCACTGGATGAAAAGACAGCCAAAGACCGAATCGATCTGACAAAGAGATCTTTTCCTCCACTGCCTCACCGTGATGCAACTCGCCGTCGACTAGGGCACTGCGCGCGTTGTCTGAGCTTTTTTCCGCCAATAGGTGTCGTCGGTTGGATGTAGCGTAGATCACCACATTTTTAGTTCGCGCGAGCACCGATCCCTCAAGCACGCTCTTCAGTGATTTATAGGATGCATCATCTTCTTCGAAGGATAGGTCGTCGCAGAATACAATGAAGTGGTACGGCTGGCCTGCCAATGACTCAATTACCTGAGCCATGTCCACCAGGGCATCTTTGCCAACCTCTACCAGTCGCAGGCCCTCACCGGCATGTGCCGCTAGCACACCGTGCACAAGGGACGACTTACCAGTCCCCCGCGCTCCCCACAAAAGCGCATTGTTGGCAGGCAACCCTGCCAGCAGCTGCTTCGTGTTAGTTAGCAAAGCTTCTTTCTGTGCGTCTATATGCAGCAGGTCGTCTAGTGACACAGACTGCGTATCGTTAAACCCGGCTATAGCTGAGGACCATCGGCCTCGCTGCCAATGTCCAGCAATGCACCGAGCCCAGTCGACGCTTGGATAGCTGGGCAAAATTAAGAGCAAACGCTGGGCCACTGCGGCCCAAGCGTCTGTCGCTAATGCGTCCCTTGTGTGTTCATCGCTACTTTTTCGCAAGTGGCACCACATTGGTTGACTGCTTATTGAACAACTCTGCAGTTCCGTCCTCACGTATCAAGCTGATAACACCTGGCTGGAACAATTGAACTTCAAACGTTCGGGTCTGATCGCCACTTAATGTCAGGGTTTTTCCGGTGTATTGCCACTGACCGCTGTCTCTGTGAGAACGATTTTGCCATTGAAAGTCGCCGCGTTTCAGGCTGCCGCTTAGCACGAGCTGACTGTCATCTCGCTCGGATCGCCACTGCCCAGGCAG
>CABZTD010000059.1 GCA_902528515.1 K189A clade bacterium | reverse complement strand
TCACAGATATCTTTTCCTTGTCACCAGTTTCCTCTTGGTACCGAACCACGATGGCCTGCAGCGTCTTTGCAAAATTGCTTGCAACGGCGATGCGCAGAGAGGCCTCGGCTGACGAGCTGCCCGCATACATAATAGATAGGCCAAAGAGAATTAAACGGATGATCATGGTTGGTTTGAGTAGTCTCGTCATAGTTGACTGATCGGTTATCATGTCCCAATAGTGAGGCAGAGGGGAATCCAATCCCTGATTCGATTTTTCGCATAAGATCTTTTAGGCGGAAAAATGTGGGCTTGTTATTGAATGGTTTGACATATCCTCTCCTAAAGTTACGCCTTATCCGATAGGTTTAGGTAAAACGACGTAAGGATTGACGACAAATGACGGATCAGCGCGGTAATCAAAAAGCGACCGAAAAAGTTGAACCCACAGCGCGATCTATGCGAACCGTCGCCATGACAGCCTTGGGCGGCACAAGTATCGAGTGGTATGACTTTTTTATTTACGGTACTGCAGCTGCACTGGTATTTCCGACACTTTTTTTTGCTGAAGATATGCCTCGTTATGTGAGTCTGATCGCCTCATTCAGTACCTTTGCGGTGGGTTTCTTGGCGCGGCCAGTAGGCGGGGCGGTATTTGGTCATTTTGGTGATCGAGTCGGCCGTAAGGCGGCACTCGTTACTGCTTTAATGATGATGGGAGTTGCAACGACCCTGATCGGACTGCTCCCCAGCTATGAGCAGGTGGGACCTTTGGCTCCGCTGCTGCTGATATTTTTGCGCTTTGTGCAGGGACTAGCTGTGGGGGGACAGTGGGGTGGTGCGATGTTGTTAGTAACAGAAAATGCGCCTTCCGATCAGCGTGGATTTTATGGCGCCTTTGCCCAGGTTGGTGCGCCGGCAGGTCTGGTGCTGGCGAACCTAGCCTTCCTGGCAGTAAGCGGTAACTTATCTGATGAAGCCTTCATGGACTGGGGGTGGCGTGTACCCTTTATCTCCAGCGTGCTACTTATCGGCTTGAGTTTGTACGTACAGTTAAAGCTGGAGGACACCGAGGCCTTTAAGGAGCTTGCGCAAGCCGCTATTCCCGCGAAGACGAAGCCACGTTCCCCGGTGCTACAGGCACTGAAAACCTATCCTCGCGAGATTGGCCTAGCAGCAGGATCCTTCCTCGGCGTGCAGGTCACTTTTTATATCTGCGTTGCATGGATTATCTCTTATGGCAACGATCCTGAGGGGTTGAATATCGCCCGCTCAGATATGCTATCGGCCGTGCTGGTTAGCACCATGTGTGCACTACCGGCAAATTTTATTTTCGGTGCTTGGTCTGATCGTCATGGGCGTCGCGGAATCTATAAGTTGGGCGCGATTTTGACTGGCTTATGGGCATTTGCCATGTTCGCCATGATTGATACCGGAGACTGGTTGCTAATCACTATCGCGCTCTCGGTCGCGCACATATTGGTTTCTATGATGTATGGGCCACAAGCAGCGCTCCTCGCAGAGCTGTTTAGCACGGAAGTGCGATACTCAGGTGCATCCCTCGGCTATCAGTTAGGAGCGATATTAGGCGGCGGTTTTGCGCCAATTATTGCTACAAGCTTGCTCGTCTTTGCAGGAAGTTCGATGTGGGTCGCAGGATATATCGCGTTAGCCAATGCGCTAACCTGGGTCTCAATCAACGCGCTGAAAGAAAACCATGTCAAAGACTTGGACTCGGTAGCATGACGCAGGGAAGCCACGACTACGGTCATATTTAAATTTGCATCAGTTAGGGCTATTGGAATTCTAAAAAGCCCTGACTGATGGCCTCTTGTCCTGCCGCATTCAGCACTCGAAAACCAATACAGCCGTCTGCGGGTTTGCCGATCTGTAGCGTAATGTCGCTGGGCAACATTACCATAGCGGCGAAGCGACCACCGAGCCGTGTTACGCGATTAGGCTCTTCACCCAAGCAGTTATTAACCAGCGCACTGACCGCCAGCGCCAGTGTTGCAGTGCCGTGCAAAATGATGTCGGGCAAGCCGGCAGCCAAGGCAAAGGCTTTGTCCGTATGAATCGGGTTCCAGATATGCGCGCACTCGCTATAGGTGTGAGCTAGGCCGCCATCCACTGGGATCGTCTCTGTGCTTGCCAGTTCGAAGCCTGCGGCCTGCTTTGGTAAGGCAGGTATTGCCATGGGCGCGGACCCGCCATCCCGGGTGATCTCAACCCCTCGATAGATGCTAGTTTGATAGGTTTGGCTCACCAATTCACCTTGTTCATCCCAGGTATCTAGACGCATAACCGATGCGGCCCCGGGCCGTATGCCCTGAACATCGACAACTGTTGCCTGAGTGCGCAGTATCTCTGCCCCTCGAATCGGTCTGAAGATGTGTAGATCGTGGGTGGCGTGAACGCCCATGGCGGATTCGGCATCAGTCAGACCGCCCGCGTTAGCGAGTTCTCGCGTGGCGAGTATGGAGGGCCACTCTAGGCAGACGGGGAAGACCGGATGCCCAAAAATCGGTCTGGTAGTGTTCATATAGTAAGGATTCAAGTCGCTGAGACTTGCGGCATAGGCCATCAGCCAGCGGGCATCGACCTGATGCTCAAATGTTTGGGTTTGGGTGCCAATGGTTTGAGTGCTCAGTGGCATGATTGCTTCCAGTTTTAGCGTCAGGGTTATTGTACCCTGACGACTGAAGCGCAAGTGGCTTTTGCAGCGCCATATTTCCTTGGTTATGGTTTAGCGTTCATTTGAGGGTAATTGGGATTATTCGATGCGCGTAAGACAAATGGCCGCACCTCTTGGGGCGATAGTTGAAGAGTTGGATGTGCGCACCGTTGATGCGAGCGTCGCGAATGAGCTGAAGAGACTTTTTTGCCAGCACCACGTGCTGGTTTTCCCTCAGCAACAGTTAACCCCCGATGATCAGATTTTGTTTGCAGAACATTGGGGTGAGCTCATTCCGTTTCCCTACGGGAGTTTGCCTGGTTACCCAGATATTATTGAGCTGCGAAATCGCGGTAAGGCCCGTGATGTGAATCAGCATTGGCACTCGGATATGACCTACGATCCAACACCTCCCAAACTCACCATGCTCTATGCGCTAGAAGCACCAGCAATCGGCGGCGAAACGGCCTTCGCAAACCAGATTTTGGCTTACCAAGAGCTTAGTGCGGGTATGAAGAAACTTGTCAACTCACTAGTCGCCAAGCACTCGGCAAAAGATCTTGCCAGACTCTATGGTCAAGACCCCGATCAGGCATCCGAGGCTGAACATCCTGTGGTACGCACCCATGATGAGTCTGGAGAGAAAGCGCTCTACGTATGCCGCGCGTTTACGCGTCAGTTTCAGGATTGGTCACGAGAAGAAAGCAAGGCTCTGCTCGATTATCTTTATGAACACTGCGTTCGTCCGGAGTATCAAGCGCGCCATCAGTGGCAGGCCGGCGACTTGGTCATGTGGGACAATAGATGCTTGCTCCATTATGCCGTGCACGATCACGGTGATGATCCCCGTGTGATCCATCGCTTGCAAGTTCGAGGAGTATCGCCGGTGTGAATATCAATTATGGTGAAGCTCTCAGTCGTCACTTAGAAACAGTGATTCCCGACGAGAGGGCCTATTCAAGGATTTGGCTGCGCGAGGTAGCCCCACTGGCCTCACGACAGGCTCAGGCGGTGCAGGGAGGCTTACTGGCAGATCGGCTGGCCTGGGTATTCGTTGCAGGCTATCAGTGTGCGCTGCGGCACACTTTTCCCGAATTACCTGCGGACAGTATGGCGGCGTTCGCGGTGTCTGAAGACCGCAAGGGTGAGCCTCCATTGCCCGGTGTCACCGCTACAGTGTTCAAAAGTGAAACTAAAGTCAGCGGATACAAAACGTGGGTGGCTTGCTGTGCAACTTTGTCGCACCTCGTTATTAAGTCTGATCGTGGAGATAAGGCCAACTACTATTGTCTCGAACGCAACAGTCACGGCCTGACGCTCACGCCCAAGTACGGATCGTTCCTTGCAGAAATGAGTCAAGGGGTTGCACAACTGAAAGAGGTCACGGTCGGATCACCCTTAGAAGCCAGTCAGGTCAGCCACTTTGGTCTTCGAGAGACGCTCTATATCTACATAGCGTTCTGCGCTTGGGCGGGAAAATTTTTGGAGTCTGACGAACATTGCGAGGCATTAATCAGGAGACTCGCAGGCCTCACTGAACGCCTGCCATTAGACCAAGCGGCCCTTGCTGAACTTAAGGCTGTCGACCAAGCGGTCCAAGAATTACGAGGATCTGTTCCCGACACGGCGGCTCTCAATTTTGAGCAGGATCAGCGCCTTATCGCCATGTATTCGCCCGGCATTCAAAAACGCGAGCTCGGCTAGCGATCACGAAACCACCGAGCCACCATCGCAGGTGATGACGTCGCCGACGGTAAAGCCGCTGGCACGAGAGCTCAAGAATATTGCCAAACCTGCGATGTCCTCGGGGGTGCCTACGCGCCCGCGCGGGTTATTTCTGCCCACCGCATCCCAATCTGTGTTCTCCGTGTCGCCGCCAGCGCCAACACCGGTACTTAGCATGTAGGTTGGGAAGGGTCCTGGCGCAATACCATTAACGATAATGTTGCGTTTAATTAGATGTGCAGCGAGTACTCTGGTCAGGTGATGTACGGCCGCTTTTGAAGGACCATAAGAGAAATTATCGAAGACTGGTGTTTTGATGCCGTCAATGGAACCCACGTTAATGACGTGGGAAGGCGTCTGTCGATCAGCGTTCTTCTCGAGCATTGGCAGCAGCTTTTGGGTGAGAAAAAATACTCCCTTCACATTGGTGTCCATAACTTTGTCCCAGCCTACCTCCGGGAATTCCTCCAATGGTGCTCCCCAGGCGACGCCGGCGTTATTCACCAAGATATCGACGTGAGCTTCTCTGCTCGATAGCTCGCTCACGAAGCCTTCGATGCCCTCAATGGTAGCCATATCGGCTGGGAT
>CABZTD010000058.1 GCA_902528515.1 K189A clade bacterium | reverse complement strand
GGCCTTCATGTCGAAGTACATGTCCCTGCCGCGACTCGGCCAGCAAAACTTCAGCGCCGAAATCAGCAAATAGCCTGGCCGCAAAGGCTCCAGATAGTCGGTCCGACAAATCTAGAACTCGAAGACCGCGATGCGGTCCAGTAGCGAAGAATTCCGTCACCTCGCACAGCCTCCTTACCTGAAGTTGTTTGCGCTCTGAAGCGCAGCATATTCGTTTCTGCTATATTTTTCCGCTTATTCAAACTCAGCAGACGACTTATATCATCACAGTGGGCTATCACGGCAAACCGCTTTGCTAGATAAGTACCATCCGATAAGTCCTTATTTTTTTGAGGAGGTTTACATGAGCGCACTTGCCATCGATCTACCCGAAGATGTCTCAGCTGCTCGCGATGGCATACTGAAGTTCGCCGAGCAAGAAATCCTACCCCGTCATGCGGAATATCAGGCTTTTTTTGAAGACCCGCGTGCAATGTATGGCGAAGATGGCAAGTTTTCAGAGACTCTACAAAGCTTGATACGTGACGTTAGGGAGTCCTCCGCAAAGGCTGGCTTCTACCAGATGTGTGTTCCCGAAGCTCTCGGCGGGGGCGGTTTAGGCCACCTCGCCTACTATGCCGCTTGGCAAGCGCTATTCCACCGCTGCGGACCAAAAAATTGGCTTATGCTTTACTCACTTGCTCATTGGGCCTTCGGGCCCAGCAAGCTACTTGAACAAATCACCGATGAGGCTCTAGCTAAAGTGATGCCTGGGTTACTCGACGGGAGCAAGTCGATGTGCTTTGGATTATCTGAACCGAATGCTGGCTCCGACGCGAGCATGATTAAAACTAAGGCAACGCGAGATGGAGATGGATGGCGCATCGATGGCCGAAAAATCTGGACGACGAATGCTCCGATCGCCGATTACTGTGTGATTTTCGCGGTAACAAATCCTGATTTATCCGTCGCAAATAAATCGGGCATCACAGCTTTTCTGGTACCGACGGATACTCCAGGTTTTACGGTGCAACGGATAATTAAATTGTTTGGCCATATTGGTGGAGACGAAGCAGAGTTGGCCTTTGATAATCTCTATGTAGAACCCTGGCAAGTTGTGGGGGAAATCGATAATGGCTTCGCTGCAGCACTGTACGGCGTTTCGCTTGGCCGCATTTACAACAGCGCTCGCGCTGTCGGTTACGGACGCTGGTCTTTAGAGCTTGCGCTGGATTACGCGAAAGCAAGAGAAGCGTTCGGATCGGCGATTGCTGATTATCAAGGAGTCTCTTTTCCTCTGGCAGAGTCTGCTACCGAGCTCCACGCAGCGCATCTTATGGGCATCAATGCTGCCAAGTTGCTCGATCGGGGCGAGCCAGCCGTAAAGGAACTGAGCATGGCCAAAACGTATTCCGTTAAAGTGGGCTACGCCGCCGTCGACCAGGCCATGCAGACTCACGGAGCGATGGGATTTACCAATGAAATTGGGCTTGTCGAGGCCTGGCACGCGCTACGCATTGTTAACGTGGCGGATGGCACGAATGAGATCCTCAATCGCACGATTGCGCAGCGTCTCCTGAAGGGCGATGTCGGCCTTTAGCTTCGAACTCTTATCGACTTCATCGCTGTCGAACTTACAGCATCATATGCCTAAGGGTTTAAGTGCCTCAACACCTTACCCGCCCTCTTCCCAGTAAGTTCACCGTTCAGCACACTGATCGATCCATTCACAATGGTTGCCTTAAAGCCACGAGATTTCTGAATAAATCGTGGCGCACCGTTGGGAAAGTCATGGACCAGTCGCGGCTGGAGTTCTGTTACTTCTTTCACATCAAATACATTTACGTCGGCCTTCATACCTACTGCTAAGACGCCTCGATCGCTCAAACCTAGGACCTTTGCCGGACCCGAAGTCATCTTTTGTATCGCCTCGCCGATGGAGAATGTACCGGTTTCGCGATGCCAGTACGACAAGATGAAAGTCGACCAACCCGCGTCCATAATTTGCGACACATGAGCACCAGCGTCACCTAAACTTGGGTAGATATGGCTAGATTTAGTGAACAAGTCTTTAAGTTCCTTCATGCTTTTCTGGAACATGTGCAAATTGAAAAGGGCCTTACCTTTGGTTTCCCGTGTCAACCGCAATACGGTCTCCGCCCAATGTTCTGAAGCCTCCTCAGCCATAACTTTCAAGCTGCGCTCTTCTGTGTAATTGGGGACTTCATCGGACCCTAAATAAAAAAGGTCGTCGATAAAATTTTTGGCCTCAGACTCATCAGCCTCTCGCAGCAATTCATGCACAAATTTGGAGTCTTCTATGAGCCGCAAGCGCTCCGAAAAATCTACCTTGGAGAGTTGCTGCCAAGATTTACCGTTAATTGGAAATTGAGTCGATAAGCCGAAAAGCATCCCAGAGCTACGGACATGGGTTATCGCCGTAACATCACGGCCTTCGGCGAATTCTTCCAGCCGTCTGGCGCTCTCAGCGCCTGCGCCGGCCTCCGACGATGTGCCATAGCTGAAAAGCTGGCGACTCCCCTCGTCAGCCATTGCCACCATAATCTCTGGCGCGGCTCCAACGCTCTGCATCAAACCATTGCGCTCAGCCACGACTTTGGATATCACCGCCAATTCATCTGCTTCAGCGAAAGTACCAGGAATGGAGCGGCCGTCGGGTGCCTTGTGCGGCTCAAAGCGGTTGGTGGAGAAGCCAAACGCGCCTTTGTCGAGCGCTCGAGCGACAATATCGGCCATCTGCGCTTTCTCATTTTCACAGGCTTGCTCGGTGAAAGACCTGTCGCCCATCACGTAATAGCGAATCGCACTGTGGCCTACTAAGCCAGCGATATTAATAGTCGTCGGCTTGTTTGAGATTGAGTCTAAGTACTCGTCGTACTGCTCCCAATCCCAAGGAAGCCCGGACATGATCGCCTCTCGGGGAATATCTTCTACGGTTTCCATCATGGAGGCGAGAAACTCTCTGTCTCCTGGTTTGCAGGGCGCGAAAGTAACTCCACAGTTCCCTATCAGTGCCGTAGTCACCCCATGCCAACTTACCGGGGTCATATCGGGATCCCACCCAATCTGGGCATCCAGATGGGTGTGCATGTCGATAAATCCCGGACACACTATTTGGCCCGAAGCATCTATCGTCTCCCGCGTTTCGCCTTCAACTTGACCAACCGCGACTATGCGACCATCAGCAATTGCAAGATCACCTCTAACAGGCTCCGCGCCAGTCCCGTCGACTATAGAACCGCCTCTAATAACAATGTCGTACATGATTCTTCCCTGCATCGTCTACTCTTTCCAGTTTACTATCAGTAGCCATCTTTAAAAAATTTTTCGGATTGACTTCCTCAAAAACCATACGAATTTTCAATCTATCTCAGATAACTTATTTACTAGACGACAATGGAGGATTTGCGACGATAAATAAGTGACATATCGCGTCAACATAGGTCGAAAGTTAAAAGGCCAACGTTTGATTAAAAAGCGAAAAGGTAGATGGGACTTCGCGACTTTTAGCCTTTGAAGATCGCTCGAGACCAGGTGCGCGAAGAGCCGGTATTGGAGTACTGACTTTGATTCGAGAACGACAGCATTTACGGTTTATCCAGCTTCGTCTTTCGTTAGTTCGGATTTATGCAGCACCAAAATCAAATATGAAGTGGGACAGTCTCATTGGTCTCATTATGGGGCAGGATCCAAAATCTTTTAACTTTTGTACTGCAGAGTCCTGGAAGATCCTGTTAGTGGGTCGCTTAACCTGACGTAGAAGCAGTGGACTGGGAGTAAAAAATTCAACTCAGCCGTTGAACGATACCGCAAGCTCGCGCATCGTAGGGTTATGAAAATTTTAATGCTTTGCGCGATGCTCATCTTGACGCCATTTGCAGGCGCCGATGTCGATCATCCACTTGTAGTCAGGGGAGCGGCAATTCTTGCCTGCACAAACGACGCGCGCAGTTCGGTCGATCCGTCAGAAATCTGGGTAGCGATCAATCGCAATTCTAAAAAAGGCGGCGTATTTTTAAGCACCACACTTAAGTGGCAAATTGGATTTAACGTGGCCGTCGACCCGCGCAGTTATACACTTGAGCATCCGGTTGAAGATTCACTATCGATCAACCGCAGCGAACTAACAGTAAGATGGCGCAGCAGTACGTACCAATGTGCGCTCTCATCAACCACTCAGATTGACGAGTGGATTATGAATAACGTAGCAGCACCATTGATTTAGAGCTCATATGTGTCTTTACCTTCGCGCCCGGAAAACCCCCTTAATCAACTGAGGCTTGTCTGTGGCGTAGTTGAGCATTCGGCGTGAACTGGTAGATTGAGTAGGCTTGAGGCCTGAAGATTGTTGAGGTGGGGAAGGACTATGGAGCTCGTGACAAGATTATTATCGTGGATTGGATTCTTATATCTCACTCTTGTAGCCCTATCAGCGTTTTTCCTTTTTACAAGGTTGAACCTTGACCTAGGACAGTCGCTTATATATTTCGCGATCGTTGCCGTGGTGTCCGGCGTTCCCTACGCAATTATCGGTCTGGTCAACAGACTTGTTTCGGGATCCTACAGTTGGCTTCCTTGGCGTTAGCGAAAAGTCCTTGCTGACAAAGTTAAATGGCGAAAAGAACGCCGACAACAATACCGGACATGAAGCCCCACAGTGCGGCGCGGCATTCGCGCCGACGTAACTGCCGTTCCGCAACGGTGATAATTATGCGTTCTTTTGCCATCGAGATGTATTCAGTGCCTGCCCGTCGTCGACTAACCGCTATTTTCGACCAGCATGGCGTCGACCTCGCCTTTACGGCAGCAACTCAGCAGCAGTAAATAGATACAAAGAAACTCCAGGCCACGCAATGACGGCAGCGCTCCTAGGATTATTCCAGACAAAAAAATCGATCGCATCTTGCTACCTAGCCTGCGAAAACGCCGAGGGAGGCCATCAAAACGGCGTTGAATAGGTCCGCCCATTCAAACTTAGCAATTCCAAAAAAAAACACCGAAAACAAAACGAATTCATTCTTACTTATGACCTGAAAAGTGTAGATAGCAAAATAGACAAAGTTTGCGATCAAGAGGCTAGGAAGAAAAATCTGACCTTGTCCATATAA
>CABZTD010000057.1 GCA_902528515.1 K189A clade bacterium | reverse complement strand
CCAAAGCCCTTGTGCACTTGGATTACTGCCCAAGGCACCGTGGACTGAGCTGCGGCGGCTACTGCCGCCATACCGTAGCGGATGGTGCCTGCGGCCTCGGATTCTGGCCCGATCATGAAGCCCGGTTGGTCGATGAGGTTAACGATTGGCAGATGGAAGGTGTCGCACATTTCAACGAAACGGCGGTATTTTTGCGCCGCTTCCGCAGTCATGGCTCCGGCATAATGCAGGCAATCGTTGGCCAGAACGCCGACAGGCTGACCGTTGAGCGTGGCCAGCGCACAAATTTGACTGGGGCCATACAGCGCTCCGATCTCAAACAAGCTGTCGACATCGAAAATCATGCGCAGGACCGCGCGCATATCAAACCCGATATTACTATCGCGGGGTACCGCTGAAAGCAGCGCCTGTTCCTTGCGATCAACCGGATCTTCTACCGTATAGCGCGGCGTGCGCTGATAAATACTGCTGGGCAAATAGCTGAGATAGCGTCGAATTTGATGCAGCGCATCATGCTCGTCATCGGCAAGGTTATCGACAGTACCGCTGCGCAAATGTACCGAAGCTCCGCCCAACTCTTCCTTTGTCATTTTGACGCCCAGGGCACGCTCAACAAGAGCAGGCCCACCAATCAGAACCTGCGCCGTATGCTCAGTCATCACTGAAAAGTGTGAGGCGACGAGTCGTCCGGCAGGAAAACCCGCCACGGCGCCAAGCGCCGCTGAGGCAACGGGCACGACGCCCATGGCGTCCGCAATAATCTTAAATCTAGGCTCCGTGAACACTGGCTCGCCCACGGTGCCGCCTTTCTTGCCGCCGCCTTTGACGCTGCCGCCACCCCCTTCGAGCATGCGAACCAGGGGCGTGCGGTACTGCACCGCCAAATGCTCGGCATAGACACTTTTGCGTAACCCCGCCGCATTGGGTGAACCGCCCTTTAGCGTAAAGTCCTCGCCGCCGACAGTAACACGACGCCCTTCGATGGCTCCGAAACCGACAATGTAATTTGCCGGCACATATTCAATCAGTTCATCGTTGTCGTCGTATACCGGGCTTGCGGTAGCACGGCCATGCTCGCGAAAAGATCCCTTATCTAGCAGGACACCGATGCGCTCGCGAATCGTCATGCGGCCGCGGGCATGCTGCTTCGCAATGCCCGCTTCGCCACCTTGCTGCTGGGCCAGGTAGCGCCGGCGCTGCAGTTCCTGGACTTCGGCGTCCCAACTCATGGCCTACTAAACCCGCTCAGTGCGTGATGCAGGTTGAAAGCTTGGTGCACGCTTTTCGAAATTCGCCTTTACCGCTTCGATTTGATTAGCCGTACCGATTAGCTCGGCCTGCAGCGCAGCCTCCAGTTCAAGGCCCGTCCGCGCATCCGCGTGCCAAGCCTGTTCATATAGCGCCTTACCTGCACGAACGGCATCAGGATTCTTGCCAGCGATCTCCTCGGCAAGTGCCATGGCTTCGGCAAAAGGATCATCCGCAACCCGGGTAACCAGCCCTACTTCCTTGGCCTGCTCGCCATTGAGAATGCGACCGGTGAAGGTCAGTTCCTTGGCAACATCCATGGGCATGATGTCCCGCAGAGTTTGGGTAATGCTCATGTCCGGCACTAAACCCCACTTAATTTCCATAATGGACATTTTGATATCCGGCGCGGCAATGCGGATATCGGTGCCCAAGGCGATCTGGCAGCCGCCACCGAATACCACACCATGTAAGGAGCCGATTACCGGCATGGGCAGTTGTTTCCACACCATGGCCGGACGTTGAGCGCGATTTTCGGGGCGATTGTCCTTGGCCAGCAGTGAATCGGCATGAGAGCTAGGATTTCGCGGGCCATCGGACATGGAGGCAAAGCTCGCCATATCGAGGCCAGCACAAAAACCACGGCCGTTGCCTGACAGCACGACAGCAGAAACATCATCTGCCGATGCTAGAGCTTGACCCGCTTCGATGATGGCGTCGAACATGTCTTGGCTGAGTGCGTTGTACTTTTCTTCGCGGTTCAATCGCACGTCGGCGATACTATTCTTGATATCAATGGTGACTAAATCTGAACTCATTGGACTCCCCTACTCTTTTTGTTTTGTTGATCTCAGGCCCTGGCGCGCCCTAGATTTCGATGACTGCGACAACCTGATCTTCTTCCACCTGATCCCCTAGCTCTGCCAGGATGCTGACCACAGTGCCATCGCTCGGCGCCTCAACCGGAATCTCCATTTTCATAGACTCCAAAATCATGATGACCTCCCCTTCAGCAACGCTGTCTCCAGTACTTTTCAGGACCTTCCATACGTTGCCGGTAATTTCGCTCTCAACCTCTTGTTTCGCCATAACCGCTCTACTCTTAATCGCCATCCGGGTGTCTGATCTTCTGCGGTTGAAAATATAGCACCGCTGCGGCCTGTTTCAGAGCGCTGGAATTCGACTGCCCTGACGCAGCATGCGCTCTACCATGCCAGTGTCGATATTACCCTGCAGAAAATCCCGCGACCTCAGCACCCGCAGCAGCAAGGCTGCGTTGGTGCGAACACCTTCGATCGTAAACGCCTGCAGGGCGACCACGGCGCGACCAATGGCCTGCTCCCGGGTGCTGCCCGTGGCAATGATCTTAGCCAAAAGTGCATCGTAATAAGGACTGACTTCTTGACCCTGCTGATAGCCGGTTTCTACACGCACCCCAAAGAGCTTCGGCATATCGAAGGAACGCAGCATTCCCGTAGAAGGCATTAGAGTTTGAGCATCTTCTGCGTAAAGGCGCACCTCGATGGCGTGACCCTTCATCGCCGAAGGTTGGGCAGGCAAATCAGCCCCCGCACTGAGCAGAATTTGCTGTTGCACAAGATCGATACCGGTGACCTCCTCGGTCACACCATGCTCCACCTGAATTCGGGTATTCATTTCCAGAAAACCGCTATCACCGTCACTGTAGAGAGTCTCCATGGTGCCCAAGTTGTTATAGCCAAGCCGCGCGCAAATATCGGCACCGCGCTGAGCCTGCTCGCGCAGCACTTTGGCATCGATGCCTGGGGCCGGGCTTTCTTCAATAAGCTTTTGGTGCCGACGCTGCACCGAGCACTCCCGTTCATACAAATGCATGGCGTTGCCGTGTTCGTCGGCAAGAATTTGGTATTCGATATGGCGAGGCTTTTCGATCCAGCGCTCCAGATACAGACCGCCATTGGCGAAGGCCGCGTCTGCGACGGCCTGCGCCTGTGCAAGGGCAGCCTCAAGGTCCCCCATATGCTCTACCACCTGCATGCCCATGCCACCCCCACCACCGGACGGCTTCACTACCAGCGGAAAACCAATGCGCTGGGCGGCCTCACGAGCGCTATTAACATCGGTGATTAGATCGCTGCCAGCAAAGGTTGGCATACCCTGCTGGGCCATCAGACGGCGGGCGTTCACCTTATCGCCCATTCGATCCAGCCACGTTGGAGCCGGACCAATAAAGTGCATACCGGCATCAATCACGCGCTGGGCAAAGACCACGTTCTCCGACAAAAAACCATAGCCCGGATGCACCGCATCGGCCCTGCTTAGCTCGGCAATGCTCATTAGTTGGTCTTGGTCTAGGTAACTGTCGTTGGGACGCAGTCCAGTGAGCGGATAAGCTTCATCGGCATTTGCCACAGAGGGAGCCATGGCGTCCACCGAGGTGTAGACCACGACGCTTTTAATACCAAGCTCACGACAGGCGCGCACGATACGGGCGGCAATTGCGCCACGATTGGCGATGAGGATTTTCTTGAACGCGCCTCTGCCAGATACCGACTGATGATTAGCCATACCCTGTCCCCAGTACTACTTAGCCCGCCACCGTATCAATTCTTCGCAGGCCTCGGCAAAACCACCAAGGCCGCGAGACTGGGTGCCCTGAGTGAATAACCTCTGTCGCGCGGCATGCTTGATAACCTCGAGCAGCAGGTGCCCCTGCTCTTGGGTTATCGTCACTTGGTACATCTTAGTACGAACATCGCCAGAGTGGTTTGGGGGTTGAGGCAAGAAGGGCCTGCTTAGATCCGAGCGTAAGGTCTGGTCTACCACGGTAGCCTCTGAGACATCGCTGGCCTGCAGAAGCTGACAACATTGATCGATCATCCAAGCCGACCAGTAATCGGGCTGGTCGCAAAGCTGCTTATAGTTTTGCCAGTCCACTATCGTCTCTCGCGACGCAAGGGTAAGTTGAAGTGACAAGCGCGAACAAACACCTTTGGCATCTAGACTTAAAGCGCTAGGTGGTCGCCCGTCAGCAAATAATAGGCCTCTAAGTAGCGAGCGGTGGCGCGTTCGGTCACTTCGGCGGGAAGCTCTGGCCCCGGTGCAGTTTTATCCCATGCGCCGCTGGCGACAACCGTCTCCAAGTAATTGCGCACGATCTGCTTGTCAAAGCTGACTTGCTCACGTCCTGGCTCCCAATCATCCGCCGGCCAAAATCGCGAGCTATCTGGGGTAAAGATCTCATCAATCAGCAAGGGCTCACCGGAGCCATCAAGCTGACCGAATTCAAACTTGGTATCGGCCAGGATGATGCCGCGTTCACCGGCATAGTCTCTGGCCGCGCTGTAAAGGCTTAGGGTTTTCTCCCCTAGCCACTGCATCAGTTCTTCTCCGACGACCTCGGCGCCTTCGGCGAAGCTGATGTTTTCATCGTGCCCATCAACCGCCTTGGTGGAGGGCGTGAACAGTGGCTCGGCCAAACGATCCGAATTCCGCAGACCGGCTGGCAATTCAATACCGCATACCGCGCCACTGTTTTGATAATCCTTCCAGCCGCTGCCAGTGATATAGCCCCGCGCAATGCACTCAATGGGTACAACTTCGGTTTTACGACACAGCATGATGCGGCCCTCAAGGGACTGGCGCTCAGCATCTGTCAGGCCAGGCACATCTGCCACGTCGGTGCTGATCAAATGATGGTTGATCTCACTGGAGAAGTGATCGAACCAAAACTTAGAGATTTGAGTCAGCACCACGCCCTTACCGGGTAGACCGTTTTGCATAACGACATCGAAGGCACTGATGCGGTCTGAGGCGATAATCAGCAGCGCTTCATCACCGGAGTCCAGCGTTACATCGTATAAGTCACGTACCTTGCCCGCGCGCTTGTTCGGTAGGTCTAAATCCGTTGCAAGTAAGGCCTCGGCCATCGATCTCATCCTCTGTGCGTTTAATGTCTTTTGAATTATCCGGCGTCACCACAATGCTGAGGCGCGGACGTTAGTGAAATCCGAGACTTTAAGCGGTGTTGCCGCCGTCTGCAAAATAAGTCGCACCGGTCATGAAACGGCTTTCATCACTGGCCAAAAATAACATGATGTTGGCGATATCTTCGGGCTCAGCGTAGCGCTGCATGGGAATATTGGCCGCCATTGATTGGTGCACTGCCTCTGGATCATCAGGCCGA
>CABZTD010000056.1 GCA_902528515.1 K189A clade bacterium | reverse complement strand
GTAGCCCCTGTCGCGGATTGGCAGCTTTATGATTCTCACTATACCGAGCGTTTTATGGGCCTTCCCGATAAAGATGCTGAGGCCTACGCTGCCAGCAGTGTCATCCCGCATCTGCCGAACCTCGAACGACCATTGCTGCTGATGCATGGCATGGCAGACGACAATGTGTTGTTTATCCACAGCACGATGCTCATGTCAAAACTTCAACAGCTAGGCAAGCCCTTCGAACTCATGACCTACCCCGGCGCCAAGCACTCCATGCAAGAAACCCACGTATCAATTCATCGGTTTGATACGATCTTGGGCTTCTTCAATAGAACGCTCTAGCAAGCAATGTCACCTACCGCACCCAAACAAGCGCACAAAGTTCTCACCGGTTTGCTCGCAAAGAACTTCAACATCCAGTTTTCTTAGCTCAGCAATAAACGCTGCGGTATGGGCAAGAAAGGCAGGCTCATTGATCTTACCCCGCTTGGGTACCGGCGCGAGAAACGGCGAATCTGTCTCAATCAATAGACGATCAGCAGGCACTTGACGAGCAACCTCACGAACGTTTTCAGCATTTTTAAAGGTCACAATGCCTGAAATTGAAATAAAGAAACCCAGATCAAGTGCCTGCTTCGCCAAGGACCATGACTCGGTAAAGCAGTGCAGCACTCCCCTGACACCTGCATATGCCCGCAACAGGTCCAATGTATCCGCCTCGGCTTGCCGAGTGTGGACGATCACCGGCAGCGCGTTTTTCTCCGCAAGATCTAGTTGATAGGCGAACGCCTCGCGCTGGCGGACCTGGACCGCTTGCTCGCTAGCATGAAAGTAATCTAGGCCCGTTTCACCGACGGCTACGACTCGATCGTGAGAGAGTGCGTCCTCAATCCAGTGAAGATTGCCATCCGCAGCGTCCGGGTGAACACCGGCAGTGGCCCAAACGTCGTCGTGGGTATTCGCTAACCCAATCACGCCAGAATAGCCCTCCTCGTCGACGCTAATGCATAGGCATGAGCTCACGCCGCTTTGTCTCGCGCGCTCAATCGCGCCCTCTGGATTATCGAGATAATTCAGGTGACAGTGGGAATCGATCAGCATTCCATGTTCCTCGGTCTTTGTACTTTTTCTTATTTCGTTTGGCGTTGCAGGCTACCGCAGACCTGCTGCCATAGGTGAAATAGACGCTCAAGTGCCAGACGGATATTCGTTGCATTCGACGTTTCAATCATGCTTCGAGTATCCATCAGCTCTTCGGCAAAGGCTAATAGCACTCGGCTGGGCCGTTCACTTTGCTGTTGGATCAGAGACCGAAACCAAGCCGCCAACAATAGTGGAGGTCCCACTTCAATCGCATTATCGACCAGGGATCCAAAGTGGGAAGCAGTCGCGGCCCTGCCAAGCCATTCATCTACATCAAGCTCGGCAAATTGATCTCGCATTGAGAGGGGTGCATAACCTGCTTGGGCAAAACGCTGGGCGGAAAAGGACAAGCCCTGCTGGTTTAACCAGGTCTCTGCCTGACCGGCCAACGGACGCACTTGAAAGCACTGGCATCGACTGCGAATGGTTGGCAATAACCGGTTCCAGTAATGCGTAGACAACAAGATATGCGTGTTTGGGGGAGGTTCTTCCAAGGTCTTGAGCAAGGTATTCCCGGCATTGATGTTCATCAGATGGGCATCGAGAACTGCTACCACCTTACGTGACGCGATTTGCGGCGTTTGCACAGCGAAGGCATTCAATGCACGAATTTGATCAATCTTGATTGATGCCCCTTCTGGCGCTATCCAGCGTAAGTCCGGATGGGCAAGCTCTGCCGGATCTTTGTTGTTAGGCAGTTGCAGTAAAACAGAGGTCGCTGCAGTCAATAAGGCTTGTCCGCCCCAGCCCTCAGCACAGAAGAGCCCAATGGCTGAGGGAAGCGCATCCTGCTGCCATCTTTGCTTTATGGCTTTCAGCACCGGCTCATGCCATGGATATGACTCAGGCATTACGATCAGCCTCGAATCTTGAATCCTGAATGAAACGATTAATCACGCGACCAACCTCCACTTGAACGGCAGCCAAGGGTTGTCCAGCATTTACGGTAACAATACGTTCAAACTGTCTAGCACGTGCCAAATAGCCCTCTCGCACCCTTTCAAAGAACTCCCGCTTTTCGCCTTCCATGCGATCCTTCTGCCTGTGCGCAATTCGCGTTTCACTTACATCTGGCGCAAGGTCCAAGTAGAGGGTTAAATCTGGCTGCAGGCAACCTTGCACCCATAACTCCAGAGTTTCTAGCTTTGTTAAGTCAAGCTGGCGGCCAAATCCTTGATAGGCAAACGAGGCATCGGTGAAGCGGTCACAGACCACCCAGCAACCGATGTCCAATGCGGGCTTGATTACATTCGCTAGATGCTGGGCGCGGGCAGCGAATACCAACAGTAGTTCTGTAAGCGGGTCTACCTGCTCCTCCCATTTATGCAGCATTGAATCACGTAGCGCCTCGGCCATTGGCGTGCCTCCGGGTTCACGCGTGCGCAAATAGTCAATACCCGCGCTGTCGAGGCTTGCACAAACGAAGTCGACATTTGTGGACTTACCCGCGCCCTCAGAGCCTTCCAGCGTGATGAATTGCCCCCTCATATGCCCCCTTTCGACAACTGATATCGGCGCACCGCCGCATTGTGTTCTTCAAGCGTACGAGAGAATTGGCTAGTGCCATCGCCGCGCGCGACAAAATACAGGAAATCCCCGTCTGCAGGATTCACCGCCGCGTCGATAGAAGCCCTGGAAGGCAGTGCGATCGGTGTCGGTGGCAACCCTTTATAGCGATAGGTGTTAAAAGGTGAGTCAACACGCAGATCACGACGCCGAATATCACCGTCGAAGCTTTCACCAAGTGCGTATATCACCGTTGGGTCTGTTTGCAGCTTCATGTTTTTTTTTAATCTCAGATGAAAGACCTGACTGATCTGACGCCTGTCTTCAGGTGCATCGCTTTCTTTTTCGATGATGGAAGCCAACACAAGCGCCTGAGCTGGCGTCTCAATCGCCAAGTCAGGCCCTCGAGAGTTCCATGCACTTTGCAGCTGTACAAGTAGAGCATCATGGGCCCGCTGAAGCACGCTCAAATCCGAAGCACCCTTAGGCACAAAATAGGTGTCTGGAAAAAAGGCCCCCTCGGTAAAGGGCAAATCTAAGTCCAGTTCGTATTGCAGCTGCTGCCACCCTGTGGTGCGATGCTCTAAAACCTCTTGCTCTGCCAACAGCGCCATCACCGTCCGCAGGCTCGCGCCCTCGGGCAGACGAATCGCATGCTGCTGCACTCTGCCGCTAGAAAATAAAGCGAGCAGTTCCTGGGCACTTTGCTGCCTCGGAACTTCGTATATGCCCGCAAGTAAACGGCGATCAGAGCGAGACAGTTGGGCATAAAGACGAAACAGAAGAGGGCTGTCGATTAGGCCAACGACTGCCAACTCGTTGGCGACTCGGGTAAAAGATGCGCCTTCAGGAATGTTAAAGATTGTCGCATCGTGATCAGTTTTTTGCCCAGGCCAAAGCTGCAGGAGGTAATAAACTGATGCTGTCAGCGTCAGCAGCACTATGCCAACAGCACACCCTAACCGCCCAGCGCTCACCGGTTGAATCTCAGCGGCATTCTAGAGACCTAAATCTTACCGAAGACCAGGGTCCCGTTCGTGCCGCCGAAACCAAAAGAATTGCTCGCTGCAGAAGTGATATCCACCTCGCGAGCCTGGTTAGGTACATAGTCAAGGTCACATCCCTCGCCGGGGTTTTCGAGGTTAATCGTAGGAGCGATCACCTGTTCATGCAGGGATTTCAGTGTGAAAATCGCCTCCACAGAACCCGCAGCCCCTAATAAGTGACCAATCATGGATTTGGTTGAACTCACCATAAGTTTTGTGTCATCGCCAAAAACGGTCTTAACACCCTTGGTTTCTGCGACATCGCCCAATGGCGTTGACGTGCCGTGGGCATTCAAATATCCTAACTCCTCAGGGTTGAGTTCAGCATCCCGCAAGGCATTGCGCATTGCAGCGGCACCACCCTCACCATTTTCTGCCGGTCCGGTTATGTGAAACGCATCTGCGCTCATACCGAAGCCAAGAACTTCACCATAAATCTCCACACCTCTGGCCCTAGCGCGCTCGTATTCTTCCAGCACCAGCACACCGGCCCCCTCCCCCAAAACGAAGCCGTCACGATCTTCATCCCAAGGTCGGCTCGCCTTTTGCGGCTCGTAATTGCGGCTAGACAGCGCCCGCATGGATGCAAATCCCGCCACGGTTATCGGCGAAGTCGCAGCCTCTGCTCCGCCAACGACCATAACGTCTGCATCACCGTATTGGATCATGCGAGCCCCAATTCCAATGTTGTGGGTACCTGTCGTACAGGCTGTGACCACGGCAATATTAGGCCCCTTAAAACCATACTCAATTGAGACGTTGCCAGAGATCATGTTGATTACGACACCGGGCACAAAAAATGGGGAGACTCTGCGAGGGCCGCTTTTGAGAAGAGTATCGTGGGTAGATTCAATGGTATTGATGCCCCCGATTCCCGAACCAATAGCTACGCCAATTCGATCTGCATCACTAGGATGTGCCTCGATACCAGCATCTTGTATTGCTTGCGTCGCAGCGGCGATGCCTAGCTGAATAAACTCATCGATACGCCGAGCTTCTTTGGGGTTCATGTAGGTTGAGATATCAAAATCTCGCACAGCGCCACAAATCTTTACCGAATAATCTGTTGTGTCAAAGGACTCATTCAAGCCGATACCGCTGCGCCCGGCTACTGCGGCTTGCCAGGATTCTTCGACGGTGTGGCCAATGGGACTGATCATTCCCATGCCGGTGACGACTACTCTACGTTTGGTCATTTTCAGTTATCCAGATCGATAGTCCGCTGCAATGCTGGGATGATGGAATTAGCGGCTTGATGATGCAACTAAAGGTCGAAAAAAAGGGGCGCTAGCGCCCCTTTTTATCAATCTCTGCTACGTTTCAACTCACCAGCTCGAAGCAAAACGCGACCGGTGCTGGACTTATTGATGCGCGAGAATGTAGTCGATCGCTTCTTTAACGGTCGTGATTTTTTCCGCTTCTTCATCCGGAATTTCCGTCTCGAACTCTTCCTCGAGCGCCATCACCAGCTCCACCGTGTCCAGCGAATCAGCGCCTAAATCCTCGACGAAGGATGCATCACTCTGCACTTCCTCTTCTTTTACCCCCAGCTGTTCGCAAATCAGCTTTTTGACTCGTTCTTCAATGTTGCTCATGCGTCTAAATACTCCCTAATTGGTGTTAAGCGCGAAGCGTGCGCATTCTATATATGCGCTATAGCCAATTCAAGCAAACTATCGCCCCGGAAAAAACCCGTTTTCTGCTACGAAGCTCACAATATCTCATTGATTTTACGATATTTTCTCCACTATCGAGACCAACTTATCAAGATGAGGCCCCATGACAGCGATCACTGAAAAAGCCCATGCATTGCACTGAAAATTCTGTGCGCATTTAGCCGAAATACAGCCCGCCATTTACTTGCAAAGTCTGGCCGGTAATGTACCCCGCGTGCTGCGAGCAAAGAAAACTCACGGTGGCGGCGATTTCGTTGACGGAACCCATTCGACCCAGCGGTATCCGGTCCAGCATCGCAGCACTCTGGTCATCGGACAGCGCATTTGTCATATCGGTCTCAATGAAACCGGGTGCCACCGCATTCACCGTTATCCCTCGAGAAGCAACCTCCATCGCCAGGGAACGCGTGAACCCCTCTAAACCGGCCTTGCTGGCGACATAATTACCTTGTCCTGGATTGCCCAAACGACCCACGACGCTGCCAACGTTGATAACTCTGCCCCAGCGAGCTTTTAACATTCCGCGAAGCATAGGCTTCGTGACGCGAAATGCTCCGGACAAATTTGTCTCGATGACCTCATTCCACTCGGCGTCAGACATACGCATGAGTAGGTTGTCCTTAGTGACACCAGCATTGTTCA
>CABZTD010000055.1 GCA_902528515.1 K189A clade bacterium | reverse complement strand
ATAAATCTCGTTCTCTTCCGTCACTATGAAATCAGCCCGGGATAGGTCCCGCAGGCCCAACGCTTGATGGGCGGATGCGGCGATGGTCTGAAGCCGATAGGCCAGTTCCTGTGGAATAGATGCCGGAAGCTCATGCTCACTTTGTCCCGCACTGTAACGGTGCTCGTAGTCGTACCACGCCCCGACCGGCGTGTGGATCTCAATGACAGGATGAACGATCCGTTCATCTTGTAGCTGTAGTATGCCTACGGTCATTTCCCGCCCTTCAATATAGGGCTCTACCAAGCAGCTTCCATATTCAATACTCCCTCGCAGTGCAGCGGCAATGTCTCCTCCATTGGGTAATAGCTGCACGCCAATTGCGGAGCCCTGATTCAAAGGCTTGAGCGCGACGCGGGCCCCGAGCTGGGTCTGTATCGCATCTGCGGCAGCGGATAAATCATCATCTGGGTGGACAATATAGTCTTGGCTAACTGGCAGTCCCTGGCAGAGGAACACACACTTGGCGGTGGCTTTATCCATGGCCAGCGCGCTGCCTCTGACGTCGCTGCCAACATAAGGTAGGCGAAGCATTTCGAGCATGCCCTGTACTGTACCGTCTTCGCCGGGCGGGCCGTGCAGGGCAGGAAAAACGACGTCCGGCTGGGTAGTAAGTAAAGCTTGAACACAATGATCATCTAGCTCAATGACATGTGTCTTGTGGCCTGAATCAATAAGCGCTTGCTCGATTTGTGCCGCAGAATTGCGAGACACTTGCGCCTCTGCGGAAATCCCACCGGCGAGAATGGCGACCCTTAAAGCTAAATTTGGATCGTGTTGTTTGCTCATGGGCGCAAGGTATCTCGGTCAGCGCACGCAGACCAGCGTTCATGGTCACGCCACTGGCCGTCGATGAATAGGAAGCTCTCGCTGAGCCCTTCACAGCGAAATCCGCAGGCTGCGACAAGCTTTTTGGAGCGTTTGTTGCCCGGTTGTATATTGGCTTCCAGTCGATGCAGCCCTAGGGTTGTGAAGGCGAGGCGCAGCAGTTGTTCGAGCCCTTGCTGCATATAACCGTGGCCCTGGTAGGGCTTTCCAACATAATAGCCTAGGGAGGCGTTCTGAAAGGTGCCCCGTACGATGTGATTTAGGTTTATCACCCCAACAATGCAGTTGTCCGTAGTGCGGCAGATAGCGTAGCCTTCATGATCACTGCGACGAATCCTCTGCATATAGTTACGAAACATCTGCGGTGTGGTTGGGGGTGTTATCCAAGGTCGATGGATATCCATGCTATTGCGCATGAGCTGCAGAAGCTCGCCTTGGTCTTGGTTGACCACTTTGCGCAAATAGACTTCAGTGTCAATGTTCACGTAGCGGTTTCTCCCGGTCTCGACGCTGACGCCGGAGGCGTCGAAAAGAGGTAGGTTCCGCCGCGATGACTCAACCATGCGTCGCTAAACGACTCGAGCGGATATCGTCTTACCACCTCATCGGCCGATGCCGCGGCGGGGTCCATCACTAGCGCGAAGCCATGCTCACCCTCGAATTCTAGACCGTATAGCACCACTAAGTGCCCACTTGTTTGTTCTATAGGTGCTCCCGGTAAATCTTCCTTGCCGAAACGTATGCTGCACACTACGAGTGAACCTTTTTTAAGGACCGTAAGGGCCGCCTGCCAGTCAATCGAGGCTTCGATGGAGCCGATCCGTGTGTTTTGAGAGGCCCAATAAATGGCGAGGGGCCATTTGCCATAGGCCTTTGTATGCGGGTCGAGACATGCCTCAACTGCCCCAGGCCAGTGTTCAAGCGCTTGGCGGCCGCCAACAGCCATAGCGGTCGCTGTGGGAGAGCAAATACGCTTTGCAATGCCTGGCTCTGCCTGCATTTGGCTGATCGCCCGAGGTATGGGAAGCCTAATAGAATCGTCAGCATTGGGCAGTTGATAATCGGCTAGATCGATCGGGCGCACAGTGATCGCCAGTAGATCTTGCTTTGGGGGGGTGGAGGAGTTGGGTAGCCAAAGCAGGACGTGTGCCCGGGACTTAGTTAGCGGGCTTTCGGTGTGCCAGCAATCGATCTTTCCCCGCAACGCGCCAGGTGCATCGTGAGTGACTACAAATATCGGATGTGCGGTGCTGCCGGCGGGTGCGATTGGGGCGAGGGTGCTCAGATTCTCTACTGATCCTGATCCAGGTCTCGCCCCAGACTTTGATAGAGATTGGCGGCTCACGTTCCATTGATACTGATAAGATTCTTCAAGGCAGGAAAAACTGGGGATAATGATATGCGCCTCGGGCACCTCAGGCAGAGCAATACTTGTGCACCAAAGCGAGCCTTGGTTTATTTTGCGGGACTCGATGCTCTGCCAATCTGCCGGGGCATGTATCTGTAAGGGAAAATCCACATTTTGCGGATGTGTTGCTAGGCGCTTTATGAATCGCATGGCAAGATCTTAGCTCGGCCTGCACTTGCGAGCGACCATTGACTAGCAGCTATCAGCTATGCATCGATTGACACTGTACAGCACATCCCACTGCGCGCTTTGCGAGCAAGCCTTGGATCTTCTAATCGTCACGCCGGAGGTTGCTGGAATGCAGCTTGACGTGGTTGACGTGACCACAGATGACGAGCTCATCAAAGTCTACGGAGCGCGTATCCCCGTGCTCCGCCTGGGCAGTGCTGAGCTGGATGCGCCCTTCGGCGCGAGATCGCTAGCGGAATTCTTGGCACCGTTTGTAACGTCATAATGGACGTAGCCGAGCCGCTGTCAGAGCGTCGAATTCCCTGGGTCCTCAGCCGGAGGGAGTTACCCACTCCGAGCCTCGTAGCACCGGAGCAGAGCGCTGCTCTAGCTCTCGATACACCACTTCAAAGGCGAGTACGTTTTGAACGTAGTTACGCGTTTCCCCGAAAGGAATGGTCTCGATCCATACATCCATGGGAATGCTGCGAGCCTTGGTCAGCCATCGGTCGACTCGGCTTTCACCCGCGTTGTAGGCTGCAATCGCCAGGGGGCGAAGACCAGAATAGCGGCGCAGCAGCCAGGAGAGATGGTAGCTGCCGATTTCAATATTGCGCTCCGGAATGAACAGATCCTGCTCGACCGCCTTGCCGCTCCCAGAACCCATAACCGCGGTAAGACCGCCCCGGCGAATGGCAAGTTTCGCAGTTGCGGGCATGATTTGCATGAGTCCAAGCGCTCCAGCACTGGATTTTACTCGTACCTGAAAGGCAGATTCCTGACGGGTTACAGCCTGCAGCAGGTAGGGCTCGACACCGTGTCTGAGGGATGCCTCCTGAAAGGCCACGGCATAAGCGGTCGGGAAACGAAGCGTCAAATCGTCTCGGGCGTCGGCTCTATTTGCGGTTTGGATGGCTAAAAAGAGTTTACCCATGCGCTGGGCCAAGTACGCCATTTGGTGCAGCGTGGATGCGTCCTGTATCTCGGTGATTCGGTACCATTCGCGCCTGGCATTGAGACTGTCACCGACGGCAAATAGTTCAACTGCTCGGACGATTCCCGGTATGGCGAGCAACCGCATTTCATCCGCATGAGAAAAGGATTGTGCGGGTGCAGCATTCAGCTCGATATCGGCGTTGACCTGGGCCGCGGCCATGAATCCGTAGTAATCGCGTCGCGTCGCGAGTTCTGCGAACGAGTGGGGTTGGCCTAGCTGCTGCTGTGCCCTGGCAAGCCAATACTGATTGCGGGATTTGCCTGCTTCGAGACCGCTGACGCGATTAATCCAATAAAGCACTTCCTCCCATCGCTGATGAGCGATCGCGGCGTTGACCATGCCGCCAAGGGCAAATTCAGACGCAAGGACCTTGCGCTGGTCATGTTCGGGGAACTGACCGTCACGGGCCAGCTCGACGGCAATATGTTCATCGAGCAACTGACGTTCTACGGCGCTGAAGGCGTGAGAGCGGCGAAATGTATCCCAGGCGACGGCGGCTTTTCGCGCATCTCGTCTGGCATAGCGCCTGATTCCGTAGCTAATAGCGTCGCGATTTTCTATGGTGTCTGCACTGAAGGCGCCGCGCCAACTCACACGTTGCGGCTGACGGGCCAACTCATAATACGCCTTAGCTGCAGACTGCCTAGTACCGGTCATGTACCGCTGTAGGTAGCGAGCCAGGACGCGTTCGCCTGCCTGCATGGCGCCGTTAAAGCGTTGCCAAATAATATCCTGGCCGAAGCGCTTGGTGCCTCGCCAGATCGAAAAGATCGGGTCACAAGCCTTTGGCTGGGATTTTGGGCGCAACCACAGTTTAGTCGTCGCATCGAGGGCGGCGGACTTTTCGCCAACACCATATTGAGCTCGGACGAAGTAGCATTGAAGGTCGGCATTTGTGGTGTCGTAGCGACGCGAATGCAGCGTCGCCCACTGACGCCTTTGGCCCTGTGCTTTCAACCACCGTTGATATAATAGCGGTGTCGCGGGTAGATCAGGGTAGCGCTCGCGAAATGCATCAATTTCAGCAGGGCTAGTCTGTCCTAGGCGGCTGCTTAACAACTGATATTCCACATAGGGCGCAAGCGGGTAGTTGCCCAGCGAGTGCTTTAGGTCCCTGCTTTTGGTGATTTGTCCCTTACGAGCATATTCAACGGCTTTTTTGAACGTCGTTCTGGCGGCGGCTCGTTCCGCTAGCTGTGATTCTTCAAACCCTTCGGCCCAGGCGGTAGCGCTTTGGTCGATGAGCAGCGAGGTAGTTAGGCTCATCAAGCAGACGAAGGCGAATGGCGATTTGATGGTGTTTTAGCCTTCACCAACATGGACGGCGAGTACATCGCATGGCGCGCTGTCCATAACGCCGTTTGCCGTAGAGCCCAAAAGCCGGGCGAGGCCACTGCGGGTATGGCTGCCCACAACAATGAGGTCGGCTTCGCATTCCTCGGCAACGCGCTGGATTTCGCTTTGGGGTCGACCGAAGATGAGATGTTGATGGGCCTCGGGCACCCCAAGCTGCAGACCGAATTCAGCTAGATGTGTCTTAGCTTGATCCTGGATCTGATCTTGAACCGGTGAAAGGTCCATGGGCACATCGCCACCATAAGCAGAGCTTAGCGGTTCAATAACGTGCACAATGTGCACAGCGCAAGGCGAATCGCCCACAATCTGTCGCATTCGTTCGGCCAAGAGCGTCGACTCTTCAGTTAAGTCAGCAGCTAACACGACGGTCGAATAAGGTGACATGTAAACCTCCACCAGGGCTGTTTGAGCGGAAGATACCCTCTGCACGGCGCTGCAACAATAGGTCAAAGGGCAGTCCTGAGGATTGTTCCACTGAATCGAAAAACAGCCGAAAATTTGGCCGTAAATTCGTTATTTCTTTAACACGGAGTTTCGACTATGGAATGGTTCATCATTTTTTTGGCCCTTGGCGTTGCGATAGGCCCCATGCTTTATTTGATGCCTACTGATCGCGATCGCCATATTGCCGGACTGCGCGCTCTGGCAAAAAAAATGGGCTATACCATCCAGTTAGACAAAGTGGCTAAACTCGATGCAGATGACCAAGAGCGGGTTACCGCCGGAGGAGGTGTGCGCCATCCTGCTATCGCCTGTGCCCGCTATCAATTGCCCCTTGGCGATTGCAGCCTACAACGCGGGTGAAAGCGGTCCCTGGCGGCATTTTGGATGGAGAAAAATACCGTAGCCCAGGCAGAAAAAAGACCCCGGCTCGCGATATTTTGGCCTAAACGAAAATCTAAGGTACCCTCGACGCTTGAGGATTTCCCTCATCTAAAACACTTCGATTTAGCCATGCACTCCCTCGTCAATGCCGTGAAAAAGCATTGGGGTGTTGCCCCGAATTAGTCCACGGCCGTGCTGTATTAGGCGGGCGCTGCAGATAGTTTTATCTGGCTCTGAAACGTGTCTCCTCGATTAGTTATCTTGACAGATGCGTTGGGCGCGTCCTATAAACCGCCCGACTTCAAGGTTGCTGAGCGCCTGTTTGGCCCAATGCTTGGCTTGAAGTGAGCGTTAAATGGCCGAAAAGATCGGCCTCCAATCGTTAACG
>CABZTD010000054.1 GCA_902528515.1 K189A clade bacterium | reverse complement strand
TCGATGACGCGCAGATACGTTTTATTGAAGCAAAGGACGGTCGCGGAGACGGACTGTCCGCAGCAGACCTATATGCAACGGACAGAAGACGAGCAGGCGAAGCCCTTACGTTAGGCGGTTTTGAGTTTCGATTGGTGTGACGGCTGCTGCCTCGATCGGCCTTTGGCAGATCGACCGACGGAGGTGGCTCACAACCACAGACGGTTGCGCCGCTCTAGCGATATCGACGCAAACCATTTTCGCCATTGTCGATGCTTTGTCGAATCAAATTGCGACCCCCAAGCTAGACAAAATATCGAATCCACAGAATTTCGACGCGTTGTAACATGGACGCAAACGACCTTTTCGCCATCTTGATTGATCTTATTCAAGCGAAAAAGGTTCCTACATGCGCAGTTCAATTACCCCTATTATTTTCGGAACCGTCACTGTCGCGCTTACCGCTTGCGGTGGTGGTGGTGGTGGCGGTTCAGACAGCTCATACGGCAATGCGGGTGCCAGTGGTTCGAGCACTACCACAACCAGCAGCAATGCTGCGCCGACTTTTGATAATCTCGCATCGACTATCTCGGTGAATGAGAATCAAACGAGTATTACGACCATAGAGGCGTCTGACGCCGACTCCGATACGCTGTCGTTCTCCCTCGATGGCGGCGATGCTCAAGATCTCTCAATCGATGAGGAAACCGGTGTGCTGGTTTTTCTGAGCGCGCCAGATTACGAGACCAAGACCACCTACCAAACTGAAGTGGTGGTGAGCGATGGCACCACATCGACGTCTCAAGCGATCACTATCGAGATCGTCGACATTGCCGAAACATCGGGCGAGGCGCCGTTGGAAATCAACATTACCGTAGATAGCGGTTCTAATATGTATGGTAGCGGCAACAAGTATTACGCCAACGGCATAGCGGTCGGCGAGAGCCCAGACATTACGCTGGAAGCGGGCAAGACCTATCGTTTTCTGCAGAGCGATTCGTCCAATACAAGCCACCCCATGCGACTTTCGCTGCAGGCCGACGGTACCCACGGTGGCGGCTCTGAATACACGAGCAATGTTGACTATGTTGGCAGCACGGGTAGCAGCGGCGCCTACCTGCAGTTCAAGGTGCCAGCCGATATCGAAACCGAAACTCTGTACTACTACTGCCAAAACCATCCCGGAATGGGCGGACGCGTTTTCATCACTATCGCAACCGGTACCGGATACGAGATCACGGGTATGAATTGAGCGTTTCTAGATTTCTTTTTTCGCCATGCTCGGCGCCCCTGCGGGATCCGCCACATTGGCAAAAGCGAACGCCAGCACGTCTGCGTACAGATCAATGGTCTTGCTCGTTTGCGTGCCGGCACCGTGACCGGCATCTTTCTCCACCCGAATCAAAACCGGCGCTTCTCAAGCGCGCTTTGCCTGCAGCTCAACGGCGAACTTGAAGGAGCAGGCGTGCACGACGCGATCGTTGTGATCGTTGGTGGTCACCATAGCCACTCTCCGCGAACGGGGAGCTCTGGCGTTCTTAATCGAGTAGCAGCCAGAGACGATCACGCGACTCTTGCCTGCGCGGCAGATCCTTCGATTAGCAGAAGGTAACGGCGTTTTGTACATCAGTCCATGCCTTGGTCACGTCACTGTGATCGTCTTCTAACCACCGATAAGGGTCTGTGGTCGCTGTGTCGAAGTACTCATCAACCACAGCGATTTGATGAGTTTCAGGGTAGTCGACCATCGGCTTGGTGCTAGGCTCTACTTCGTTAGCAGCGTCGCAGCCCGCGGCAAGCGCGGCCGTGGTAAGTGCAATGAGGGGTATGCGCATGGTGACTTCGTCCATCGATATAGGGTCAGTAAGCGCCGTGTACCAAACGAAGCTAAGATGCGCGAAACCCAACCCGCTAAAGATTCCTTAATTCCTCAACGAGAAATCCAGTTAATAGGCGTCTCGCCAAGGGAACTCTCGCCAGCAGCGCTTTAGTAAGGCGCGCTTCCTGCAACCGTTAACCGATGCAGTACGCGCCGATGTCCCGTATAGCCGCCTTGGGCACTGTGCATCACGCAGCGATTATCCCACATACCAAGCATGTTCTCCCGCCAGCGATGACGGTAAATAAACTCCGGGGCTTTCATATGCTCGAAAAGCTCGCCGAGCAATGCTTCGCCCTCCTTATCGAACAGGCCATCAACCCCAATGGTGTAGAGCGGATTCACCCAAAGAGCCTTTTCACCGGTTTCAGGGTGAGTTCTAACCATGGGGTGGCGTTGGATATTAAGAGCTTTATCGCTAGGCAGGAGAGTCATGCTGCGCCTTTCGCCGCCTCCGGCTTTGACCCCCTCGTGACTGTAGGGTTTTCGGGCGCTGTGCAACGCGTGGAGACCCTCCAGCCGAACTCGCATCGCGGAATCGAGGGCGGAGAACGCCCTCACCCCATCGCAGTAGTGGGTATCACCGCCAACCGGGGGAATTATCTTAGCGTGCAGTATGGTCGCATTCGGCGGTGTTTTCTGAAACGACCAATCCGAGTGCCAGGTGCCACCAAACAGCGGAACATCCTCTTCGGGTTCACGCCTCACCTCGACAATATGTGGGTGACCGTCAATGGCCCGCACATAGGGATCATCACCAAAGGACCCGATGGCTAGGCTGAACTTCTCCAGCTGCTCATAGGTCATTGGCTGATCAGGAAAATACACCATCCGATATCGCAACCATGCGCGACGAATCTGCGAGACTTCTTCAGCGCTTAGCGCCTTAGACAAATCGACGCCCTCAATGGCAGCACCAAAATCGTTCTCATGGGGGCTAATGTTCATGGCGAAAACTCCGGTTTATTTTTGTTGTTCGCTTGATCAATCAGATCGCTGAGTTTTTTCTCCTCTCCCTGCAGCCCGAGCATTGCATCCAGCAGTATCACCTGCTGCGCAACACGCTGAGCTGTGCCGCTACTCATGCGTCGGCGCAGCGTGCGAGCTAGGAGCAGACCGACAATCGACAAAACACTGATGGCAAAAAACATCTTCAAATAACCCTCAGCGCCAGGATTGCCATCTAAAATCAACGCCCAAAGCAGGTAGGCGAAGGACGACGGCAGATACACGATAAAGGAGGCAATAGCGATCACGGAACCAGAGAAGCGTTGCGGCAATCCCATTTCTCCATAGGGCGCAAAGTAAAGAGCGCGCATGAAAAAGATAGCGAAGGCGATCCCCATTAAACAAACCATCGTTAACCAGGAGGCAGCCTCTATCCACATCAGTCCAACAATTGCCAGCCCCAGCACCAGGGTCAGCGCAAAGCCGCCACCGAGACCGCCAACGGCGCCCCCAAAGAAACGGCCCGCGATGAATCCCGATGGAAAGGCGACTGCAATGCGCCCACCCGATGTTGAGGCGATGCCAAAGATCGATATGGCCAATGCAGGCAGTACGTACATTTCATTCAGATAGGTCACGAAGTACGGCATGGCCGTATAAACAAAATAGACACAAAAGCCAACGGCGCCAGCTAGCCATACCTCGGGCAAACGCAGCGTCAGCTTCATACCTGCCAGCACTTCCTGGTTTGCTTGGCGAGCATCGTTATCGGTTTTGAGCAGCGTCTGGGATGGCAACATAAACCAAGCGACGACCCCAAGTATTACCATGACCAAGGCGTTCACCATAAAGGCCAGCTGCAGTCCAAGAATGCTGTAGCCCAAGTAAACGTAGAGTGCGACGGTAAAACTGTTCTGCAGTAGCTCCACACACCCCCGACCGCCTTCAAGCAAGCCAAAAATCTTGCCCTGGTTTGAGTCGGCGGTGGTCTTTCGCACGGCGGACAAAACTGCTGGCCAGAATGCTCCCTCACACCAAAGAGACAGCATGACGAACAAAAAGCACAGAGTGGCAAAATCGGTTGTTTGACCAAGAAAAAACGTGGTGACCCCGCCCATGATCATATTTACTGGAATCAGTACCCTGGCCGAAAAACGATCTTGTACCCAAGCCAGCGCCACGTAAAAGATGTTGTGCACGATGCCGTAGATCGACATCAGCACGCCAAACTGGGTCTTGGAGATGTTCCAAAGTTCAAGCATCTGCGGCAGCAAGACTCCTTTCATGGCCAAGACCGCAAAGGCAAATTGCGAGCACAGAACCAACACCAGAAAGTTCATCAGAACCGCCCGGGAAGAGAACACTGGCTGGGGATTGTTGTTCATACTCGTCCTCGCTGCATCCCATGACTTTGATGTTATCCGCCTCGCAAGGCACATAGTCACCCTCCGACGGCAACTTTGGTAGGCAAACGTGTGTTCTAGTTGCGGTGTTTGAGCGCTAGGATTGTCAGCACACCGCACGGAGCTAGCCATGCAAGACCCATCGGTTTCATTCATTGAGTCCCAGCCACTGAGCGAGACCCGCTTAAGCGAGAGCGATGTTCAAAGTTGGCGCGAGAAAGGCTTTGCGCTGGTGCATGATCTACTGCCACGGCCTCTTCTTGCTGAACTGAAACAAGATGCACAGAACCATTACCCAGTTCCTGGCAGCAAGGCGTCAAAACATTTTACAGACTTCAGCAGCGGACAAAGCTTCGTTTTTCCCTCGCGCTCAACCGCGTTCAACGCCGTCACCCTGCACCCAGTACTGCTGCAGGCCGCGGCAGACTTGCTCGATGTGCCCGTTATGGGGCTTAGGCTTAGCCAATCGGATTTGTGGCCAAAGTACGGCAGTCCAAACTCAAAAACGGGCCTCGAGATAGATGCGCTAGAAGAGGATGACAACCGCGATCAGCGCATGCACTGCGACTACCCCAACCACTCGCTTGTCCATCCACCGGAGTGGGACCGCCCTGAAGCGGTCGAGATGATCGTTTACCTCAACAACTATGAGGATTGCGACGGTGCAACTGCCGTGGTACCACGTAGCGGATACAACGATCCAGCCTATCCTTGGCCCATTGTGCAATCTCCCGGTGTGGGCGCTTTAGACTACGTTAATGATCGCACCAAAGCGGAAGCCTATATGGCATCGCGAGATCCACAGGGCGCAGCATTTCGCGCACAGCACCTCTATCCCAGAGAGGTGGTGGCCCGATATCAATTCGGATCTGTGCTGCTGTATCGCCACGACACCTGGCATCGCGGTCGACCCGTCAAATCAGGCACCCTACGCTTGGCGCAAAACCTCACATTTTGCAGGGCTGGCCGAGAGTGGCTCACCCCAGCACATTCTGGATGGTCTTGGTCAATGTATGAACCCGACAAGTTAATGGAAAAACTTATCGCCCAGGCGACGGTAGAGCAGCGAACCGTACTGGGTTTTCCTGAACCAGGACACGACTACTGGACACCCCATACTCTGGCCGCAGTCAAAGCACGCTATGAATCCTTTGGCATCGATATGACACCGTATCACTGACATCGGACCACACCTCGCAAGCGGGGCCACATTGGTATCCAGTGCAATTTTGAAGCGTCGAGATAAAAACTGAAAATTAAAACCAGAAACCCAAAAACGGAAACAACATGTTCATTCGATTTACGCTGGCGCTTCTAATCCTCTTTAGTTCTCTTCCCGCGACGGCAGGCCCTGAGCTGGCCGTACCCCAGCGCGTACTATTTGTGGGCAACAGTTACCTCTACTACAACGACAGCCTGCACAACCATGTCGAGCGTATGGCGATAGAGCGCCACCCCAATACGCCAGGTAGCTTCGCATTCACATCAGCCACCATCGGCGGAGTAAAACTCAAGCATCACAACATCGATTGGCTACTAGCTCCTGAAAATATTGGCGTTGACCAACCCTTTCACACAGTCATCATGCAAGGGGCAAGCTTTGAGTCACTTACCCCTGAGGATCGAGCGACGTTCCTAGAAACCGTCGTTCGCTATGCTGGCAAAGTTAGAGCCCACGGCGCTGCACCCATGCTCTATATGACCCACGCCTATGTGCCTCCTCACCCGCACACCGATGCCGACATGATCGGAACGGTCGCTAACACCTACATCGAGGCCGCTAAGACCGCTAGAGCCGCTGTCGCTCCGGTTGGACTTGCTTTCGCGAGGTCATATCAGCAGCGGCCAGATTTCTCGCTGCATGCGAAATTTGATGGCACCCATCCGAACCTTCGGGGCACCTATCTAGGGGCTTGTGTTGTATATCTGTCACTCTATGGCGGCAACCTTGAAGGCCTGAACTA
>CABZTD010000053.1 GCA_902528515.1 K189A clade bacterium | reverse complement strand
CAGCATCGGGTATGGCGACAGTGTCGACAGCTTGCGGCAGAAACTGGTGGTTCAATGCATCTTCCAGGGCGCAGGCGCGAAATGCACAAGGGCCTGCCCCGGTCACGCCAACGCGCACCCCATCGGAAAAGCAGGCAACCAGC
Source organism: K189A clade bacterium (assembly GCA_902528515.1). GTDB lineage: Bacteria > Pseudomonadota > Gammaproteobacteria > Pseudomonadales > Azotimanducaceae > UBA4421. The sequence goes on along the minus strand of CABZTD010000053.1, from coordinate 6,412 downwards.
ACACCGACTACCGCATAGCCCGACGCGGGGTGTCGAAACTTCTCGTAGGCTGCCTGTTGGGGCGTCGAGAAATCCACACTGACCACAATATCACCCGCATCCAGCGCTGTTTCGAACAGGTCGAGAAAAAACTCGTCTGCCGATATTTGTCTGTCCTGAGTATTCACCGAGGCTTTCATCGCGAGCAGCGCGGCCGGAAGGTCAGCAGCGGGATCGGCATTGGCGATGGAGCCGCCCAAGGTGCCGCGATTGCGCACCTGGTTATCGCCGATGACCGCAGCAACTTGGCCCAGTACAGGAAGGTGCCGCTGAATTAGGGCATTTCCCGTTACCTCATTATACCGAGTCATGCCGCCGACTCGAAGTATCGAACCCTGGGCATCGTTCAATTTCTCAATGCCTTCTAGTTCTGAGAGGGATGACAAATCAATTAGGTCTGAGGGGGCGGCTAAACGCTGCTTCATGCTAGGTATCAACGTCATGCCGCCGCTGACGTACATAGGATCCTCGAGTTGGGCATAAAGTGTTTTTGCATCCGCCAATGAAGTGGGTCGATGATAATCGAAGGCGTACATTTCAATCAGGCTTCGTGGGCCAAAGTGTTTTTCCCCGCCATCATACTCGCGCCCTTGGCGACAGCTTCAACAATGTTTTGGTAGCCCGTGCAGCGGCAGAGGTTTCCCTCTAAACCTCGACGTATCGTATCCGAATCTAGATCCGATGACTGCTGTGCTAAATCTACCGCCTGCATGATCATGCCCGGGGTGCAAAAACCACATTGCAGGGCATGGCAGTCGCGGAATGCTTCCTGCATAGGATGCAAGTTATCGATGCAACCCAGACCTTCGATGGTCAGAACCTCGCAGTTATCAGCTTGCACTGCGAGCACTGCGCAGGACTTCACCGCCGCACCGTCTAGATGGATGGTACATGCTCCACATTGAGAAGTATCACACCCAACGTGGGTACCGGTTAGACCCAAGTGCTCACGTAGCAAGGTGGCCAGTAATATATTCGGCGCGACGCGCAAGCGATGTGGCTCGCCGTTTACGGTAACGGTAATCGCTTTTGATAGGCTGCCTGAATTGCTCATCGACATTAAAGTGCCAACACCATGGCGAGAGCCAGCACGACAAAGGCAGTCGCCCAGATGAAACCGGTGCCATCCTTCGCCCGCTCAACCGGCGGCTTGTCTTGTGCAAGTGACTGTGAGACGTCGGCGGCTTGGGCTGGCGGCCCCTCTTCCGATGCGCTTACCGGTTCTTGATTGTCGTTCATACAGGCCTCGCTAAAGGACGCGAAAAAGTCGTCGGCCATTTTCTTAGCGGCGCCGTCGATTAACCGCGAACCTATTTGAGCTAGCTTGCCGCCAATACTGGCCTCTACTTGATAAACCAATCGCGTCGCTGCGCCATTTGAGCTGCCTGGCAGTGGCTCAAGATTGACATCTGCATGGCCCTTGGCAACACCAGCACCGCCTTTGACCTCGCCATTAAGCCTGTAACGGTTAGGGGCTTGAACATCGGACAACGCCAGGGTTACTTGAAAGACGGCATTCACAGGTCCCACCTTAGCACGCACCGACGCCTTCAAATTCTCTGCATCGATTTGCTCAAAGGATTCGCAGCCCGGAATACTGGCCTTGAGCATTACAGGGTCATTCAACGCTTGCCAAACCGACTCCAGATCGGTGTTGATCGTGTGTTCACCTTCTTGTTGCATCATTTCAGGACTACTCAAAAGAAACTCTAATTATAAGGGTTCACCCAGTGCTGCGGCACGATCCAAACGGCTGGCCTCATCTGAGGCGAGGTAAAGGCAACCAAGCAGGAGGGCCAACACGCTCAGGGCAAATGCTCCCAAACCCCAGGTCATGGCCAGCTGCAGAGCCTCGGCACTATCAACGCCAGAGCGATGATAAAGATCGCTGAATTGGCCGATCAAAAATGGCCCCAAGGCCAGTCCGACAAAGGTGTTCATCAGCAGGTAATAGGCCGACGCGGTTGCACGCATGCGCGGCATGACCAGGTCGTTGACCGTGCTGGCTGCGCAGCCGATCCAGGCCGGTGATATCACGCTGAACAGAAAGCTGTAGATATAAGCCATGGCGATGTTTTCGGTATACATGAAACCCAGGGCAAATGGCACGGCCAGCAAGGGTATGGCAAGTCCTACATAAAGCCGCGCGTTAACGGTTTTGGCACGAAAGTAATCTGCCACGATGCCGCCGAGGACGATGCCAATAAAGCCACCTACTGCCGAACCCAAACCAAGGTATAGACCAGCGTCAGCGATGCTTTCGCCATGGAAGCGCTGCATAAAGGGCGGAGACCAAAAGCCGATACCGTAGGTAACAAAGGAGATGGCAGGAAATCCGATGTTGACGGCCAAGAACGCCTTAGACTTGAACATCATTCCATAGCAGGCGGGATCCGTAAGCTTTTGATAGTGAATCCAGGTGACGGTGATATATACCCCAATACCAAGCGCGACCCATTGCAGGAACGTCGGCATGGCAACATACAGCCCATAGAACAACAGGCTAACCAAGCCTGCGGCAACGATATTTATCGCGACTGCGCGCAGACCACCAGCGTTATACAGGGCCCCAAGCGAGAATCCCGGCAGCACACTCATGAAGGAACTGCCTGCCGTCTTAAAAGGTGCAGGGTGTTCTGGCGTGATCAAGCCCTCGGAGGCACCCCGAATCGGTTCTTTTAGTGACCAGACCCAAACTGCCATCGCAATGCCAGGGATGCCGACCGCCAAGAAAGCTGCTTGCCATGCCTTGATACCCAGCGGCGCGAGGGTCGGGTCTGGGTACCAGGCGTGCCATGACTGGACTATGGCACCGCCTAAAAACAATCCGATGCCGGAGCCGAGATAAATACCGCTGGAATAAACCGCTAGAACCGTCGCTCGCACCTTGGGCGAGAAATAATCCGAGATCATCGAAAACGCCGCAGGTGTGGCACTCGCCTCACCGATGCCCACACCAAATCGGCAGACGGCTAGGTGGCCAAAGTTTTGGGCGAACCCTGACAGAGCGGTCATGGCGCTCCAAAAGGATAGGCCAATCGATATCAGCTTTTTGCGATTCCAAACATCTGCCAACCGCCCCAGTGGGATGCCGAAGACCGCGTAAAAAATGGCGAAAGCAGTGCCGTAAAGAAAGCCTATTTCGGCATCACCAATGCCCAAATCAAGCTTAATTTCCTCGGCTAAGATGGACAGAATTTGGCGATCGATGAAGTTGAATATGTAAACGATGATTAAGACAAAGAGGACATAGCGACCGTAGTTTGGACTACCTGCTTGTTCTACTTGCGATGCATTCTGCTCGTTGGCATTCATTGCGACCTTACTGCTTTCTAGTTCAGTCAATCAAAGTCTCCCCATTCCAGTGCTCTTTACGAACGAAGTCCGCAACTGGCTTTCGTGTCAATTTGGTCAATTGTTTTACTGGCTGGCCCATGGGAATCATGGCAGCCAAAGCCATTTCGCTAGGCACACTGAAGTGGGCTTTTACCTCTTCCTCTGCCCCCGCCGCGAAGGTCGTCAGCGTACCACCTAGTCCCTCATTGCGCGCCGCCAACAAAATGTTCCAGACGAAGGGGTAAATCGATGCGCCTGATATTACGCCGACACGATCCAGATGGCTGTCGAATGAGGCCACTACCGACAGATCAACAAAGACAAGAAGAATAACTGGCGCACCGGTCAGGTTGTCCAGCATGGTTTGTGGCACTTGAGTCTGCGCAATTTGCTCAGCAGAAATCCGGGACGGGGTTATCGTGTTCAGCGGCGCCTCGCCTGCTTTCACCTGAGCCACATAACGCTGCATTTGCGGCGAGATGAGGTCTCGAAGGACCGCTCGGGAGGCATCCTCGCGCACCACCAACACATGCCAGCCCTGACGATTACCCCCACTGGGAGCAAAACGAGCCTCCTCAAGAATTTTAGCAATCGTCTCATCGCTGACGGGTTGCTCGGTAAATTCACGCGCAGCGAAGGTGGTGCGCATCACCTGATACAGTTCCAATTCTCTCCTCTCCCATGCAAGTCGCAGTCTCTATCTGAGTAGCGACGGCCGAGATCATAGCCTTCGCTGACTACTAAAAGCGATATAGACAGATTCAACATGGCAGCAAGAAATAGCGATAATAGGGGATGAGCCGAATCGTCCTGCTGAATAAACCCTTCAACGTGTTGTCCCAGTTTTCTGATGATGAAGGCCGGGCGCACCTGGGCGACTATGTACCTGTCCCTCGCGTTTACCCCGCAGGCAGACTCGATCGCGACAGCGAGGGGCTCGTCGTGCTGACCGACGATGGCGCCCTGCAGCATAAAATTGCGAACCCTGACGGAAAGATGTCTAAAACCTACTGGGTTCAGGTAGAGGGTGCACCAACAGCAGATGATCTCGTCCCTCTTAGCCAGGGCATCCTACTAAAAGATGGCATCACCCTACCCGCAAAGTGCCAGTTGGGCATTGGCGACTATAATCTTTGGCCACGCAATCCGCCGATTCGGGTGCGCAGCTCTATACCCGATACCTGGCTTACATTGATACTAGAGGAGGGCAGGAATCGTCAGGTAAGACGCATGTGTGCAGCCTTGGGCTTTCCTGTGCTTCGATTGATTCGCTATCGGGTAGGTTCTTGGACCCTGGATGGTCTTGAATCGGGAGCCTGGCGAGAGGTCTGAAGCCTCTTGCCAAAAAAGCTAGCTCATATCACCGTTGAACATGAGTTCATCCAACGCTTTGCGAGGCGACGGGACTTCTCGTTCGCGCAAAGGATCCGGCAGCGCCTCAGCCGAGGCGGGATGGCCAAAGGCAATCATTGCTTGGGTAGTGAAGTACTCGGGCAGGTTGAGAACGTGGGATGCCTTATCATGGTGGAACCCCCACATCGCGTGGGCTGCCAAACCCATATGCTGGGCCTGCAGCGCCATGCTCATCCAGGCGCTGCCAGTGTCAAAGCTGTGCGTAGCCGCAGGCGCGTCATTGGCCTCGAAATGTGTTCGCGCAACCAGCGCAATCAATGCGCCTGCTTTCGCTGCCCAGATCTGGTTTACATCCATCAGCAAGTCTAACAGCGGCTGCCATTGAGGGGTTTCTGGCAGGGCGAAAACGAAACGCCAGGGCTGAGAGTTAAAGCATGATGGCGCCCAGCGACCTGCCTCGCAGAGGCTTTGCACCTGTGCAAGAGTCAGCGCCTTGCCGCTCATAGATCGCGGCGACCACCGTAGCCTGAACTGATCATCCACCGCCGCCTGCGCTTGCCGCTGAAAAAAGTCAGCCCTTGTCAGTATTGAATCGATATTTGCCATGATTCAACCTTGTGTCCTATATCAGCGCGCCACTCTTCTGCAGAGCGCTTGAGATCAACCTTTGAACTCAGCGACAACTGCGGCGATAGACTGCTTGGCATCGCCAAACAACATACGCGTGTTATCGCCGAAGAAAAGTGGGTTGTCGACACCGGAGAATCCTGACCCCATAGAGCGCTTTAGAACGAAGACCGTTCTAGCTTGATCCACGTTGATGATGGGCATGCCATAGATTGGACTGTTTTCATCGTTGCGGGCGCTGGGGTTGACGACGTCGTTGGCGCCGATCACTACCGCAACGTCTACATTATCGATCCGCGGATTGATGTCTTCCATTTCCACCAGCTGGTCGTAGGGCACGTTCGCCTCGGCCAGCAGCACATTCATATGACCGGGCATACGTCCAGCAACCGGGTGAATGGCGTAGGTTACTTCCGCGCCATTTTTCTCTAGCAGTTCGCCAAGCTCGCGCACAACATGCTGAGCTTGTGCAACCGCCATGCCGTAGCCGGGGACGAAAGACACTGATTGAGCGGCTTCCAGAATCAGGAAAGCATCCTCAGCAACAATGGGCTTAACTTCGCCTTCAACCTTGGTGGCCTGCTTGACCGCACCAAAGCCGGAAAATAGAACATGACCCAGCGACCGGTTCATCGCCTTACACATGATGTTCGTGAGAATGATACCCGCTGCCCCCACCATGGAGCCTGCGACAATCAAGATGTTGTTATTGATCGCAAACCCCGCCGCGCAGGCCGCAAGACCCGAGTAGCTATTAAGCAAAGAGATCACTACGGGCATGTCTGCTCCACCAATAGGTAGTACGGCCATAACGCCAAACAGCAAGGCCAGCCCGATCACCGCATAGAGGTAAGGGGAATCTACGGCTGGGTTTATGCAGAAAAGTACTGAACAAACAATTAGACCGACCAGAATGGCAGCATTGACAATGCGCTGAGCGCCAAAAACAACCGCGGCAGACGTCATTACTTCGCTCAGCTTGCCCCAAGCAAGAATACTGCCACTGAAGGTCATGCCGCCGATTACGATGGAGAGCAAAATCGTCACGTCGGTAAAA
>CABZTD010000052.1 GCA_902528515.1 K189A clade bacterium | reverse complement strand
CCTGTGTTGCCGATGTAGGCGTTCTGCATTCTTGCAGAGCCAACTTCTGAGTAATAATCACCTCTCTGGTCAATAGTTGCGTCGTAGAAGAAGATCCCAGACGTGACTGACATTGTGTCATTAATGTCGTAGAACGCTTGCAATTCGTGCGAGCTGTATCTGGCCTCATGGTTCACGTAGAACTGGCGGTCGTGATACAGGCTTGCAGTGTTGTCGTCATCGGTTGTTCGATGATAGGAAATTTCGTTGAACCCGAAGATATAAACCAATGTTAAGTCTTCGTTGAAGTCCCACGTAACCTTGGCCTGAGTGTTGCTCGTGCTATAGAACTCATTATTTAGCCCATTAGAGGCTGCACATACATCGTCCCCGTCGATATCTCCGGGGAAAACACAGGCGTTATACGCTGCGAGACTCTCCTCCGAAGTTTGATTCCAGCCGTCTAGAGAGGCCATCGCGTTTTGGAACCCATCAAAATCAGCGAAATCAAGGCCCGCCCGGTTGGGTTGAGCTTCTTTAACTTCACCCGTAAGGGGGTTGGTGAAGAGGCGAACAGATTGATTGGGATTGTAAAAATCGCTTAAAAGCGGATCAGTTTGTTCTCTATCAATAAAGCGATAGCCCGGTATCAAGTCGGTTGATCTGGATGGGTAACCATCCTCGTTTAAAACAACCAATCCTGCACCGTTTGATCCACCAAACGGTCGATCTACCTCCAACCAATTGTGACGCACGTCTACTGTTACATCGTCACTAGCGAGCCATTTAAGCTGAACGGCAAGGTTATCAGTGCCAAGACCGTCGAGATCAACGCCCTTGGGACCAATTTCATCCACGGCGCCATCTCGATCTCGGTAGCTAAAATTGACCCGTCCCATGACCGTGTCAGACAAAGGTCCTGAAAACGCACCGTAATATTCTTCTGTGCCGAAGTTGCCGTAAATCGCTTTTAGAGCCCCTTCAAACACGTCTGTTGGTTCTTTGTAGAGGATGTTGATCGCACCGCCCACAGCGTTTCGGCCATAAAGAGTGCCTTGTGGGCCCCTCAGCACTTCAATACGTTCTACGTCCCAAAAGGTGGCGGCAGTGGCGGTCAGAAGGTCTTCTGAATAAACCCCGTTCATGTATGTCGCCACACCGGGATCTCCGCCCAATGCCCTGAAGTTTCTACCGACACCTCGGACGGTTGCGTCGTAGGGCTGGATAGTAGTTGCTGGCGTGAATGCTTGTAAATCCGCCTGATTTCGGATGCCGAAATCATCAATGAACTCTCCAGTGAAGGCAGTAATCGAGATCGAAGTATCCTGGATCGATGCCTCCTGTCTTTCAGCAGTCACGATGACCTCTTCGATTTGTCTATTTTGAGTTTCCGCGTATGCAGAAGCTGCCAGAAAAAACGGCAGCAACAGGGCGCCATACGGCGACCGCTTACTTATTTTCATCAGTTCTCCCTCCTAATAATGAAAACCGAGCGGTGAAATAACATATACGTTCACGTCCTACAAACGAGAAAGATGTTCAGGAAAGGACAAAAGTGTTACCAAACAACACAATAATCGCTCGCAAAAAACTGCTGAAAACATCCGATTTCAACCACCTGCACCGCTTGAAATATTCATCAGTGAATAACGCGTTTAACGCACTATTTTGAATAGAAACAAACTCTAACTGTTAGCAATTGACTGTGTATAAAAGTAACAACCGCGATTTTGTTTAATTTTCTTTTTAAAAAAAAATACAAAATGTCCCAGAAAACGTATGGCATTCGCGGTGAGTTTTGAAGAAATTCGCAAGGGCGAATAATTGCATCTAGCAACACCGAGCATAGAAGGATGCCAAACCGTATGTTCTGGAATTAGCTAAACTTCGCCCTGGGAAGGCAAATCGTGCGCGTGAGTACGTTGCTCAATGTCGAGTCAGTTAGGAGGTCGATTTGGAACATCTAGACGTTATCGTTGTAGGAGCAGGTATTTCGGGAATAAGCGCCACCGTGCATTTGGCGCGGGCGTTTCCCCAGAAAAAAATTACGATGCTCGAGCGCCGAGAGAACATAGGTGGTACTTGGGATCTGTTTAAGTATCCAGGCATCCGATCTGACAGCGACATGCATACCCTAGGCTTTTCGTTTAAGCCGTGGAACTCTAAAAAGTCTATTGCTGACGGCCCCTCAATCATGCAGTACCTCAATGAAACGGTAGAGGAGTATGGTCTGAAGGAAAAGATTCGCTTTTCCCACAGGGTTGTCGCTGCGAATTGGTCTAGTGCTGACGCTCTGTGGTTACTTACCGTTGATGTGAACGGTTTCCAAAAGCAGATTAGCTGCAACTTTCTATTTATGTGTTCAGGCTACTATAGTTACGACGAGCCACATGATGCGCAGATCCCTGGCATCGAATCTTTCAAAGGGGATGTTGTACACCCTCAGTTTTGGCCAGAGAACCTAGATCATTTACGCAAGCGAGTAGTTGTGATTGGCAGTGGTGCCACCGCCGTCACTATCGTGCCTAGCATCGCTAAAGACGGCACCAAGGTCACGATGCTGCAGCGCTCTCCTACTTACATGGTAGCCATGCCAGATACTGATCCAATTGCCAACTTTTTGCGCAAGATTCTGCCGGGCGGTTGGGCCTATGCGCTGACTCGTTTTAAGAATATTCGACTGCAGGACTTTTTCTATAAACGTGCTCGAAAGGCTCCGGAAAAAGTTCGTGCGCAGCTACTGAGGCTTGTTAAGCGGATGCTTCCTGAGGATTACGACGTCGAAAAGCACTTTACGCCGAGTTATAACCCCTGGGACCAGCGACTGTGCTTGGTGCCAAATTCCGATTTGTTTAAAGCAATAAAAAACGGCTCAGTCGAGGTCGTCACGGATGAGATCGACATCGTGACTAGCGATGGGCTGCAGCTTAAGTCTGGCATGAAATTACCCGCTGACATCCTAGTGACAGCAACCGGGCTGAAGCTCTCGGTACTGGCCGATGTCCCGTTCACAGTGGACGGTCAGGCGATAGATTTCTCAAATGCCTTCACCTACCAAGGTATGATGTATTCCGGGGTGCCGAATCTCGTCAGTACTTTTGGGTACGTTAACGCATCCTGGACGCTGCGTGCGGATTTGACCTCAGAATGGGTGTGTCGATTGCTCCAGCACATGGATAATCACGGGGCCGATCGAGTGATACCGCAGCTGCGTGAGGAGGACTATGGCATGCGAAGCCTTCCCTGGATCGAGGACTTTCCTGCCGGTTACATGCGGCGCGCAATACATCTTTTCCCGAAACAAGGTGCCGGTCCTTGGCGCAACACCCAAGACTTTCTCAGGGATAGAAAGATGATTCGAAAAGGTCCGATAACCGATAGAGCATTGGTCTTTTCAAATAGCATGAAAGATGAAGTCGAATTTGAAGACCCGAAGCACACTGTGTCCGCGGGGTAGTTTGTTGTTTGCGCGAAGAAGACGATACACCACGCGTGCCAGCGGCTATCCCCCACGCAAAGCGAAACGCCGAATTTTTTCGGGGTTTGCGCTCAATTCCCGCAGTCGTATGGACATCATGATAGCCACAACAGCCAGGCCAGCGGTTATGCCGAGCCAGTATCCGAAGACACCCAGGGGCTGCGCACTCAGTGCGCCGGTTGCCAACAAGTAACCCAGAGGCAGGGCGAGAACCCAAAACCCCACTAAACTGAAAACCATGGGCATTGTGGTGTCCTTATAGCCCCGCAGGGAACCGATCATGACTGCTTGGGTATCGTCTACCAGTTGATAGACCGCGATAATAATCAGGAGGGAAGCCGCCAGCTGAATCACCTCAATATCTGTTGTGTAGACTGCCACCAAAGAGACACGAAAAAGAACCAATAAAATGCTCACCACAAGAGCGTAGGCAATGGCGAATTTAACTACCGCACCAGCGGTAACGCGTGCGGCGAGGAGATCGCCACTACCTACCAAAAACGCGACTCGAATGCCTGCTGCCGAACCCATGCCCATAGGTATAACGTAGGTCAGCCAATTTAAATTACCGGCTATGCTGTGAGCGGCCATGGGTATGACGCCAAGGGCTGCGACCAAAAAACCTACCACAGCGAACATCGCCATTTCTAAAAATATTGAGATGCCGATAGGTATGCCCAGCCTCAGGATATCCCACATGACAGACAAGCTGGGCGCGTTAAATTCTGCAAAAGTGTTGGTCGCTCTGAACTGACGCAAGCGCACGACGAAGACCATCAGACCAAGTTCAACCCAAAAAATGATTGCCGTTGCCCAGCCACAGCCAACGCCACCAAGTTCTGGTGCCCCCCAGTTGCCGTAAACAAGGGCGTAGTTCAGCAAGGCGTTCAAGGGTAAGACACTGCCAGCAATGAGCATGGGCGGACGGGTAAGACCCATACCCTCGGCTGTATGTCGCAGTGCCACATAGAGAATCACCGGTGGGATGCCCCAGCTAACCGCCTGCAAATACTCGCAGGCAATACGCGAGACGTTAGGATCGATTTCGGCAAGACGAAACAGAAACGACGCGTTGAGCAGGATGAAAATCAAAATCGTGCTGCTACCCAGACACAGCCAAAGTCCTTGGCGTATCAGACGACCAACTTCTGCCGTACGGCCTGCCCCACGAAGTTGCGAGGTGATCGGCGACAGCGCCATGGTCACGCCGTTAAACAGCATGAACGATGGCCACAACACATTGCCCGCTAGGGATACGCCAGCAAGATCAGTAGCAGAATAACGGCCGGCCATAAGCGTATCGACGAAGCCTGTGCCCATGATGAAGAGCTGGGTTAGCACCATGGGCCAACCTAGCAAAATCAGGGGCTTGATCGCTTGAGTGAAGCGCGGTCGAGTACCCGGAAGTGCAGTACCAGCGGCCGGATTATTAGAGGTCATCATGGACGCGCAGCATGCCAGCTTAAACCGCAAATGGAAGAGTAGATCGGGAGTAAGCAGTCAAAATCGCTGACTCTGTTCTTCTCGAAAGTAATTGCGCTCTGACTGGATTGCCAGAGCGACACTGGGTCCGTTACTTGTTTTTCTATTCAGGTAAGCCGAGCACCCGCTTCGCGATAATATTCGCCTGTATTTCGTTGCTACCTCCATAAATGGTGGTGGCCTTAGTATGCAGCCATTCTTCGACACTGGTGAGCTCATGCTGTGTAAAGCCTTTGCCCTTTACCCCCAGCCCTCGAAAGCCCATTAGCTCACGTTTCAGCTCCGCGCCATCTTGCTGCAGCGCTGCGCCGTACAGTTTGAAGATCGAAGTGGCGGCACCCGGGGTACCGGACTTGTTTTCAGCGTTGGCCCGCTGGGCGGTCAGTCGAAACGATGCGCGATTCATGTTGAGTTTGGTTACTTTTTCACGAATGGCAGGATCGCTTATCCGACCAGCCTTGTCGCCAACGTATTTCTTGGCAATGTCGGGGAGACTCGTTCCTGCCTCAGAGGGGCGCGCACCGCCGCTCAAGCCGCCAATGCCCGAGCGTTCAAACTGCAACAGACGCTTGCCAACAGTCCAACCCTTATTGAGATCGCCAACCAAGTCATCCTTGGCAGCGACGGCATTGTCGAGGAATGTCTCGCAGAATGGGGATGACCCGGAAATCAATCGAATGGGTTTCACCGTCACACCCTCTTGATCCATGGGCAACAGTACGAAGCTGATGCCTTCGTGTTTTGGCGCATCGAAATCCGTGCGCACTAGCGCGAACATCCAGTCGGCTGTGAAGGCTCCCGAAGTCCAGATTTTTTGTCCATTGAGCAAATAGTGGTCGCCCTTATCTTCCGCACGAGTGTTTAGCGCAGCCAAATCCGACCCTGCGTTAGGCTCCGAGTAGCCCTGACACCACTGTAGTTCACCGCGGATAATCTTCGGTAAGTGGCGTTCTTTTTGAGCCTGGGTACCATATTCTAGTAGCGTCGGTCCGATCATTGTCATACCCATGCCCGTAAGAGGCGTTCTGGCATGTGCCTTGCCCATTTCTTCGTATAGAACTGCGGCGAGTTCCGCAGAGAGTCCGCCGCCACCAAACTCTGTAGGCCAGGTCGGCGCGGTAAATCCTCTCTCGGCGCAGCGCTCTAGCCATGTTGCTACGTCTTTTTCGAGCTCAATCTTGGTGCTGCCATTTGCCAACTGGCCAGGTCCTTTAGCGCCGTCTGGGCAGTTGCTGGCTATCCAGGCGCTCACGTCAGTTCTAAACTCGGCTACTTCGCTCATCGGACTCCCTAAAAATTGCAGGATAAAAGGTGCATCGATCAATGCATCACCTAACTTACCCGCCGAAGGTTACTCGGTATAGACTGTGCAACTCAACACGCTGCTTTTTGAGATAACTGGGAGGTTAATGTGGCGACGCTGCCGGTTTATGAGCTTGCCAATCTAGAAGGTGTTCGCGCTTCTAGTCCGCAAGACGAAGTTGCGCTGGTTTGCTTCATTAAGGAGGATTGTCCTACCTGTAAGGAAGTGATGCCGGTGCTGGATGCTTTTTTTGCGCATTATGGGGAGCATATGCCTGTACAGGTGATTGGTCAGACCCTGGAGGGCAACAGGGCTC
>CABZTD010000051.1 GCA_902528515.1 K189A clade bacterium | reverse complement strand
CAAAAATATCGAGCTCGAGACCAGGCATCAGCTGCCCCGCCTTCGCAACATTCTCGAATTGCTCATCCTCAGACAGCGCCAACTGGGAGCGCTTCATGACGCGTCGCGACAGTGTCGCCAGGGGCGAGGTTTCCGTCATGCCCCAACCTTGAATCATTTCAACGTCTAGCTCGTCCCAGAACCAACGAATCAGTGAAGGCGGTGGAGAACTACCACCGCAGGTAAGACGCGACAGGGCCGTCAGGTCGTAGGCATCGGGATTCGCTTCGTAGAGGCCTTTCACTCCCTGCCAAATGGTTGGTACACCAGCAGACAGGGTGACTTTTTCAGCCACCATTAAATCAAGCAATCTAGCTGGATCCATGAAACGGTGCGGCATGACCTGCTTACAGCCCAGCATTAGGGCCGACCAAGGTATGCCCCAGCCCATGGCGTGAAACATGGGCACGATGCCACAGACGGTATCGGTGCCTGTCAGACCCATGGAGTCCGTCATACATTGCGTGAGCGTGTGCAGGTACTGGGAGCGATGCTCGTATTCCACGCCCTTGGGGTTGCCCGTAGTGCCACTGGTGTAGCAAAGGCCCATGGGAGAATTCTCGTTGATTTGCGGCCAATCGAAATTGGCGGGTTGTCCCTCGATGAATGCTTCATAGTCCACCGGGTCTGGTAGCTCTGTGGACCAGCCCTCGAATCCCTCCTCCGTGGCGACGACCACTTTGCGCACGCACGGTATCTTGCCGTTCAGTACTTCCAGCAGTGGCAGCACATCTGCATCAACAATAATGATCTGATCTTCAGCGTGATTGATGATGTATTCGAGATCCTTCGGCGACAAACGCACGTTTAACGTATGCAGTACTGCGCCCATGCCCGCAACTGCATGATAAGCCTCGAGATGGCGCGAGCCATTCCACATAAAGGTGCCGACTCGATCACCAACCTTGATTCCTGAGGCCGACAAGGCGTGGGCAAGCTGATGGGCGCGATCACGGGTTTCTCGATAGGTCTGACGGCGCATACCGGATTCCGTCAGGGTAACAATCTCTTCGTGAGGCGCGACAGTCGCGCCGCGGTCAAGAATATTGGACATCAGTAAAGGCGTATGTTGCATCGCCATAGTGCGTATCTCCTCCGCAAACTCTTCCTCTTATGTAGCCGAAAGTCTATCACCGCGATTTCGGCGTACATAGCAGTAGTGCCCGATCACACTCTGCCTCGGCCGCCGACACCATCAATTAGCGAAGTGCGTTATGCTCCTTGCCAAGCAATTGAGCGGGTGTATTCAGTATTTAAGCCCGACAGGTTGACTGAAGATTGGGGGAAGCATTCGTAACAGCAGTGAAAGTTCGGGCAGAGGTTGGTTTTACGGCTGGGTAGTCGTGCTGGTTTCCGCCTTGCTGGGATTCTTGGGCACCGGCTTTTACTCCTACTCCCGAGGTTTGTTTCTGCCTCACCTTGCAGAAACACTCGATGACGGTAACCGCTTTAATATTTCCATGGGATTTTCTTGCGCGGTCATTACCGGCGCGCTGATCGCCCCCTATTTGGGCCGATATTTGGATTACGGATCACCCAGAAAGGTTGTGCTCTATGGTGTGGCCATTGTATCAGCCTCCTATGTGCTGCTGGCCTACGTTTCCAACCTTGTGCAGTTTTATTTTGTGGTCAGCATTTGCATGGGTCTGGGTATGGCGACCATGGGCGGACAAGTCTGGCACCGCTCGGTCATGAATTGGTTTGATCACTGGCGCGGTCGCGCCATTGCTTTTGCGGTCATGGGAGCGTCTGTTGCGGGCATCGTCATGCCACCATTGGTGAACGCCATGATCGAGGCGATCGACTGGCGCAACGCCTACCTTGTGTTTGGCGCCACCTCGGCCTTGGCACTGTTCCCATCGGTCTATTTTTTCATGCGTGATCGGCCTGAGGAAATCGGCGAAGTGCGCGACGGACAGCAATACGTCGATGACAATCCCGAAGAGATGGTCAACATTGCCGAGGACAGTGTGCTTTGGTCTACCCGGGCCATGCTGACCCACCGAGCCTTCTGGGCAATCAGCGTCATCTTCGGCGCCATGTTCTGTGTCTTTGCCGCTGTCATGCTACACTTATTTTCGCACCTGCAAGACATTGGACTAGACGGGGAAACCGCCGCCCTCGTGCTTTCGATGACGGCCCTGTTTGCGGCCCTGGGCAAACCCGTTGTCGGTTGGCTCTCCGACTTCCTGGGGGCGCGTGTCAGTATATGGCTGGCCCTCGTATGCCAAGGATTGGCGCTGTTGCTGTTTAGCGTAGCCAGTGCAACCGTCACGGCCATGCTTGCAGGCTGTCTTTATGGCCTCGGTTATTCAGGTATGTCACCCCTACGGACCTTTGCCATTTCCAGCACCCTGGGTAGTCGGTCCTTTGGTGCCGCAGCGGGTCTTCTTCGATTCGTGGAGATGCCGTGGGCGCTACTGGCATCGCCGATTGCAGGGCTGATCTACGATCAAACCGGCAGCTATCAGATCGCTTTTCAGGTTCTGGCGGCACTCATGCTGTTGTGCTGCCTCGGCCCTTTCTTCATTGCGGTTGGCGGACGTCGTGAGCGTATACAGCGCAAGGAAGCAGCCAGCGCCTAAATTCGCTATCTGACAACGGACCCTAGCAGCACCATAGGGCCACGCTACTCCGGTGCCAACATCACCCCAAGCACGCCTTGCGTCACTAGGCGTGCGATTTCCTCATCGGCATAGCCGAGCTCCGCCAAAATTTCGGCGCTGTGCTCGCCAAGTCCCGGCGCAGGGCGCTGAATGCCCGAAGGCGTCTGATCAAACCGTGCAGCCGGACGCGGCTGGCGAATACGGCCGGCGATGGGATGATCGTACTCGTGGATCAAATCGTTAGCCTGAATCTGCGGGTGTGTAATGACGTCCTCGCGCGACAGCACCTGTGCCGACGGCACGCCTTCAGCATCAAGCCGTTCCAGCCAATAGGCTGAGGTATTAGTGGCTAAGACTTCGCCAGTCAAAGTCAGTCGCTCGGTCGCATTGACCGCGCGGTCGTTGACGGTCAGAAAACGCGGATCTTCTAGCCACTCTAGATGCCCAAGGGCAGTGCACATGCCTCGCCACTCTCTGTTGCTCATGGCGCCTGCTGTGATGTAGCCGTCTCGGGTTTGGAAGATAAGATCTGGCGAAAGCTGGGCGCGCGCGTCGGTAACTTCCTTGCCCACGAGGGTGAAACCGCCCATCCCTTCCGGCCACAGATAGGCCACCATAGTGTCGAGCATAGAGAGGCGAATGTGTTGACCTTTGCCAGTCCGCTCCCGCGCAAACAACGCAGCAGTAATGGCCTGGGCTGCCGTCACCGCAGTGGTTTTGTCGGGAATTATGGTGCGGATCATTTTTGGGCGACCAGTCTCGCCGTCCGCTTGGATGGCGGCCAAACCCGATAGGGCTTGAATCACCGGATCATAGACTCGTTGGTGAGCATACGGGCCAGCGTCTCCAAACCCGCTGATCGAGACAAAGATGATGTCCTCTTTTAGCCCACGCACGATGTCTTCACCAAAACCCATGCGCTCGATGGCACCAGGGCGAAAGTTCTGCACCATCACGTCGGCTGTTTGCAGCAGCTTCTTGAGCGCCTCAACGCCCTCAGGCGTTTTCAGATTTACCGCCAGCGCGCGCTTGGAGCGATTAGATGAAATAAAGGTCGACGTAATACCGCGCCGAGTGGCTCCTGCGCCGCGTACTAGATCACCCTCCAGCGCTTCTACCTTAATGACGTCGGCGCCTTGATCCGCCAACATCATAGTCGCCACCGGACCAGAGATCATACTGGTGAGATCGACTACTCGAACCCCTGCCAGCGGTCCTTGATTTGGATTAGGATCTTGCTCAACGGTCATAGGGTTTCCTAGTGGTAGCTGGAAAGCCTTTCGTCATCGGTTCCTGGGCTAGTCGGGCCAGCTAACTCTCAGCAAGGGCCCATTCTGCAAGAGCCTTTTCTGCAAAGGCTTTTGCCCACTTGTAGTCGGCCTTGCCGTTGGGCGCACGACGAACTTCTTCAACCAAGAGTACTTGTCTAGGCTGCTTGTAGCCTGCCAGATGCTCGGCCGTAAAGCCCATCACATCATCTGGACTTACGTTCGCATTTTCATAGATCGAGGCAACGGCTACCACACGTTCACCAAATCGCTCATCGGGTAAACCAACCACTAAGCAATCTTCAATGCACTTATGGCGTTTGACGGCTTCCTCCACTTCTTCCGGGAACACTTTCTCACCCGCCGTGTTGATGCAAACGCTCCCGCGTCCCAACAAGGTAATGGAGCCATCGGCCTCTACAGTGGCGTAATCTCCGGGAAAGCTGTAGCGCACGCCATTGACTTCACGGAAGGTAGCCGCGGATTTTTCCGGATCTTTGTAATAGCCCAGGGGTACGAAGGAAGATGTAGCAATCTTGCCCATCTCGCCGGAACCCGGCTGTACCATGCGATCATCATCAGTAATAACCACGACACCCTCGTTAAGTTCAAATTTTGCAGTGCTCGCGGCGGCTTCCCGGGTCATCACAGAGCTACCCATGCCGCCCTCGGTAGAACCCATAACGTCGGCCAGAACCATGTCGTGATGGCGCAGTAAGCCCTGCTTAATCTCCGTACTCCACATCACGCCGCTAGAGACAACTTGTTTAAGCGACTCGAGCCGATAGGGTGTGCTGCGTTTTTCCGCCTCGTCTAACGCAGCCAATATTGGGCGCGCGAAGGCATCGCCTACGATCACCATGTCGGTGACCCCATGGTCTTCGACCATGGTCAGCAGTTTGTCCGGGTTCAAGCCAAGCTTAGAAGTGGTCACCACGGTGCCGCCCAATAACATTGGCGCGAAGCTGCCCAGCCATATGCCTGTGCCGTGCATGAGCGGGCACGCTGGCAAACTAACCGGCGGTTCCTCGATTTGATCGAGGAAGTCACCGAAGGCTGCCATATTTTCGGGGGGCTGGATGCCGCGCCCCTCGGCTCCCATGGCGAGAAAAAACTGTGCGAACTGGCCAACCGGATACATCACACCTTTGGGCATGCCCGTCGTGCCGCCGGTATAAAGCATGTAGACGCTTTCGGAATTTTGCGTGCGGCGGGGCAGTGGATGATGAGCGCGTAAGGCTCGTTCGTAATCAACCGCACCTTTCAGCAGCGACTCAGTACCGTCATCAATCTGCACGAAGAGTTTAACTTTTGGCAGACGCTCGCGAATTTCCCAAATGCGCATGGCGTAGCAGGACTGAAAAAACACTGCTTCAGCATCGCTGTTGTCGAGCAAATAAACCAGTTCGTCAGACTTGTAGCGGTAATTTACGTTTATCGGGCAGCCGCCCACCTTGAAAATACCGAACTGAGCTTCTTGGTATTCACTGCAGTTGTGCAGGTACAGACCAGCCTTGGAATCTGGTCCCAAACCGTGCTCTTCGAGCAAGCTGGCAATACAAGATGCTCGACGCTCAAACCCTTGCCAACTTAATGGCTTATCATCGGATATGGTGGCAACGCGATTTGGAAATTTGTCGGCGACGACTTCCCAAGCCGAGGCAAAATGAAAGTCCATGCTTACTCCCCTATTTGTTCTGACCGGTTTCTTCCCCAAAAGTAACGTTCCCTCTCGAGACTGACTACCAGCGACCGTAACCATGCGCCAAGATAGTGGCGCAATTCCAAGGTCAGGTCTAACGCTGCGGCGTGCTTCTACTGCATCGCTATTGCACGCTGCGAACATCAATCAGTCTGACCTTCAGCGGCATGCTGCCCATCTTGGTTTTGACCAGGACTGGTAGATAGCCAAGATCCGGGGCCAACCAATAGTTGACCCGGCGGTGAATACTACCGGGCGTCGCCTCATAGGGTTCTGACTGAACTTCGATGGTTGCATAGGACCTGTCAGCAACTCTAACTTTTTTTCCGCGTTTTACGATGCGCACTCGGTATCGCCCTAGCGTGTCATCCAGGTAATTCAGCAGCAGCGTGTCGTCATGAGCATCGCTGCCAAAGTGGCAGCCCATCACGTAAAACTGAGTGAGCTTATCGACATAGAACCCGGCATCATTCGGGTCATCCAACTTGTGCTCCAGCTCCTGATACACCGGTTCATCTTGATTCGGGCGCTGCAGGAAGCCCCGATAATTAGCGGCCAGATTCACCCAGTCGTAATGCAGGAAGTCATCAAACTTCCAGCCCGGGCTGAACCCCTTATTCGTATAGCTTCGCGGTTGGTAGTCGCAATCGCTGAAGCTAAAGCTGGTGCTGTGAAAATTACTGACCAGCCAGCTCTGCAACTCGCTAACCATGGCGACATCGTCGTCTTCGAAGTCGACATCGACCTTAGCGTCAAACCAGGTCGGTAGACCAAAGACATAGATGCGGTATTTGACCGCTAAATCTTTGGTGGGTAAAGACTGGGCATGGGTTGGTCCCGCTACTGATATCACAGTGCAGGCCATCACGATCGCCCAGCGCGAAACTGCGGCCAGGTCCAGCTTGGGTCGACTTTTTGTACTAGCTGTCGTCGTCTTCGCGAATATCCACCGGGAGTTTGTCTTTATCAGCATCTTGCTCGTCAGCCTCCTGCTGTTGGACTTTGGGCTCCTGGGCTTCTTGCCAAGCGGCAAAAGCCTCTAACTCACCCGAAATTTGCGCCACCACGAAACTGATCACAGCGGCATCGTCTACCAAGCCCCAGCCAAAGAAAAAATCGGGTATGCCGTCGAATGGC
>CABZTD010000050.1 GCA_902528515.1 K189A clade bacterium | reverse complement strand
TCAATCGGCAAAGCGTTGGCCTCCCGGCGCCAAGAAAGAAGCTTAGGGTGTATTTTCTGCCTCAATAGATCGCCCTTCCCCCTGCACCAACCCAGCCACAACCGCGCATTGCCTCGACTTACCCGCAGTTCACTCGGTGCCTGGTTTTCATAGCCATCTAACGGAACTTGGCGTTAAGCTTGGCTCGGCATAAAAAAACAATAACGAGGAACCCACAATGCGATATCTCATTTCTGTCCTTTTAGGCTTTTCCATGCTCGCGGGCTGTAGCAGCGAGCAACCTACTGAAGCAACGTCCGCATCGCCCGAGACCATGCAGAAGATTGAACCATCCGCCAGTGATGATGCCTCCGATGATAGCGATCTCTATGTTGAATATGTATGGCACAAAGAGGGAGAGAACTTTTCTCAAGAGGCGCTTATGGAAAAAGTGAGCCTATGGAACCAGATGATCAATGCGGGCGAATACGAGATCAACCGCGCGAACCTTCTTTTTCCCCGACAGGAGAACGAGGACTACGACTTTATTTGGGTAGTGCTGTGGCCATCGGTTGAAGCACGCAATGCCGGCTGGGCTTACTGGGCAGCCAACGATGAAGCCGAATGGGCCGAGGCGACCGAGGGGGTACTGAGCTATCGAGAGGAAGATGCATTCTTGTTCGGGCTATCTCGAGAACGTGCCGCAACGGTTCCTAATATGACCAGCGTCTACGAAAACCAGTTTAGCTTTTGCTTTTACAATGAAGGAAAAGGTGACGCAGACTTTACCGCATTTCAAACGGCACACTCGGATTTTGTTGGTGCTTATGAAACCGAAAAGGGGCCCAGCAGCTACGCATATGCACTACTCACGCCAACATTCGAGACCGAACAAACGCCAGACTTTGTTTGGCTAGATTTGTGGGCTTCAGCAGAGGAAAAAGCGGACGGCCTGGCGTATTTTGAGGGTTCTGAGTTACAGGCCCAGCTTGGCGACATGGCTACCTGCAACCTCTTGGGATTTGCGGGACTGAATATCCGCAGCTAAGAACATCAAGGTGATATCCTGGCGGCGCATTTCTCGCATTCAAGATATCACCTTACCTCGAACCCAAAAGCGCTCAATATAAAAATTCACATTACGAAGATCCAAAGGCTAAAGGGCGTCTGGACAAGCGCGTGGTGAGATCCACCGGCTGTTTCACTAAACCCCACGGTAAGCCAATGGGGCGAAATCAGAAAAGGGGGGTACGAAATTATAAAAGCTTTCTTACCAAGGAGCGGTGGCTAGGAAGCGCAGATTTGCAGCGTCTTCGTGACCCGAATCTGACCCAGTAGCACCTTGTCCAATCAGCAACCCCAGGCGGACCTGACTTTGATCGCAGGGTGCGCGACCCCTGAAAAACGATCGCACCGTTACATATTCCCTCTCTTCTTAACCCGAGCTGATACCGCCTGCCCACATTAACTTTGCTTAGGCGAGCGCGTCACTGAATATGATGTGGGATTCGTTTGTGTATTTCCGCTCGAGCTAGCAGCCTGCCCGATCTTCATTCCTGTAAGAAACCAGTTTTGAGTTCGGGGATTCAGATTTCTGTTCAGTGGAGAATCGTCCTATACTGAAACGGTATTAATTAAACAAGCGATCTTTAGTGCTGGTCGCCACTGAAAAGGATTTCACATGCCTCAGGTTTCCCTTCCCGACGGATCATCCCGTCAGTTTGATCAATCAATTTCTGTGCACGGAGTGGCCGCAGACATCGGCGCTGGTCTAGCCAAGGCTGCCCTGGCCGGAAAAGTGAACGGTCAATTGGTTGATACCTCTTTCTTGATCGAGCAAGACTCAGACGTTGCCATCATTACCGCGAAAAGTGATGAAGCCCTAGAGCTGATTCGTCACGACGCCGCGCATGTCATGGCCCAAGCGGTGCAGGAACTGTTCCCCGGCACTCAGGTCACAATTGGGCCAGCAATCGAGGATGGTTTTTATTATGACTTCGCTCGAGAGGAACCTTTTTCACCCGATGACCTCGCCACGATAGAGGCGCGAATGCGGGAAATCGTCGGTCGCGATCTACCCATCCGAAGAGAAGTTTGGGGCAGAGAGGAGGCGAAGCGTACCTTCGCGAACATCGGTGAAACGTTCAAGGTCGAAATCATAGAAGACGTCATTCCCGAAAATGAAGAGGTCTCCGTCTATCGGCAGGGCGATTGGTTCGACGTTTGTCGCGGGCCGCATCTACCCAGCACTGGCAAGTTACCCAAGGCCTTCAAGCTGATGAAGTTGGCCGGTGCCTATTGGCGAGGTAACTCTGACAACGAAATGCTGCAGCGAATATACGGCACGGCATGGCGCGACAAAAAAGAACTCAACGCCCACCTCCACCGGCTTGAAGAAGCGGAAAAGCGCGATCATCGCAAGCTTGGGCGCAAGCTTGATCTCTTCCACTTCTCCGATGAAGCGCCAGGTTCTGTGTTCTGGCACCCCAAGGGATGGGCGCTGTTTCTGAAACTCATCGACTACATGCGTAAAAGGCAAGATGAGGCAGGCTATATTGAAGTCAATACGCCAGACGTAATGGACCGAAGCCTTTGGGAGACCTCGGGACACTGGTTCAACTATCGGGAGAACATGTTCTCCACCCAGACAGAAGACGAGCGGGTCTTCGCCTTAAAGCCAATGAATTGCCCAGGCTCCGTGTCAATGTTCGCTCAGGGCCTAAAAAGCTATCGCGACTTGCCACTGCGCATGGCCGAGTTTGGCAAAGTTCATCGTTACGAACCATCAGGCGCCTTACACGGGCTTATGCGTGTTCGTCACTTCACTCAAGACGATGCTCACGTCTACTGTACGGAAGAGCAGATGGAGCAAGAGTGCATCGACGTTGTGGCACTCGTTTTAGACATCTACAGGGACTTTGGTTTCGATGAAATCGTCATAAAACTATCGACCAGGCCTGAGAAACGGATCGGCAGCGACGAGATTTGGGACAAACTGGAAGGCGCTCTAATCAATGCGCTAGGGACGATGGGGCTCGACTATGTGCTCTACCCCGGCGAGGGAGCCTTCTATGGTCCGAAGCTGGAATTTGTGCTTAGGGATGCCATTGGACGCGATTGGCAGTGCGGCACATTACAAGTCGATATGAACTTGCCCGAGCGGTTCGACATTTCCTATGTAGATGAGAGCGGAGGCCGCAATAAGCGACCCGTGATGTTGCACAGGGCACTCTTTGGATCTCTTGAGCGGTTCATTGGTATTTTGATCGAGCACTATGAGGGCAAGTTCCCTGTTTGGTTATCGCCGGTGCAAGCTGTGATTCTGACCATCACGGATAAGCAGGACAGCTACGTGAGTGGCGTCGAAAAACGTCTAAAAGCCAATGGTCTGCGGGTTATCTCAGACCTCAGGAACGAGAAAGTTGGCTTCAAGATCCGTGAGCATACACTTCAGGCGGTACCATACCTTTTAGTCGTTGGTGATCGCGAAGTGGAGAATGGTGAAGTCGCGGTCCGCACTCAAAGCGGCGAAGATTTAGGCACTATGCCCGTTGATTCCTTCGCAACTTTGATGCAAGAGCGCGCCAACAGCCTGCAGTAGAGAGTGGTTCAAGCGCGCTACCGCACTCGAACACATCTCAGTTAGACGGTCTTACCAAGCCGCACTATACATTGCCTCAAAGCCTGCCTGATCCACCGGTCGGGGATTTGTCCTGTTGACAGGGTCAGCCATCGCATCCTCAAGAAGGACGCTGAGTAGATCGCCCTCCCCACCTAAATCGGTAATCGAACGATCAATACCAATGTCATTACGCAACTGCAGCACTGCATCGATAGCACCCACGCCTGTCCCCGGACCTGAAGGCGCAAGAATTCGGGCGACTTCAGCATACTTCTCTTCCCGAACCGCCATGTTGTACTCCATCACATGGGGCAACATCGTCGCAAGGGTTTGCCCGTGCGCTGCGTTGAGCCTGGCCGAAATCGCGTGACCAGTACCATGGGCTGAACCCAGGCCAGAGACGTTAAACGCCTGGGCGGCCATGGCAGACCCAAGCAACATCTGTGAGCGAGCCTCGACATCCTGGCCGTCGGTTACGACTTTGCGTAGATTGTCAGCGACCTTGCGAATGGCCTCCAACGCTATCGCATCGGAATAGGCATTTGCGCCCACCGAAACAAATGCCTCAACCGCATGTGTGAGCACATCAAATCCACAGGTGGCAGTTGGGTAGGTCGGCAGACCGATAGTGAGCTCTGGATCAAGCACAGAGAGCGCAGGGGTAATGCTTGGATGCAACACGTAAGTTTTACGCCCAAGCCTGGTATTCGTAATCACGCACGCGCTATTGGTTTCAGACCCAGTGCCCGCCGTTGTGGGGACCGCAATTACCGGCGCTGCCGCAGGCGCGGGTACGGTAGCCTGCATCTCTTCAACTTTACCCGGGTTAGAGGCAAGTAATGCAATCGACTTACCGCAATCCATGGAGGATCCGCCGCCAATTGGCATGACAACCGCGTCACCAAGTTCTTTTAGCTTTGCAGCGCCAGCTTCCACGTTGAGGTCGGTGGGGTTGGGTTCAACCCCGTCGAACACTTCAACCGATAGATTCGCCGCTCGAAGCGCCGCCACAATTGGGTCAAGCACTCCGCTCGCGGCAAGATTCTTGTCGGTCACGATTAGCGCCGCACTCTTACCAAGGGCTTGAACATGATTGTTTAAATCTTTCGCCGCGCCTCGGTTAAACACGATTGTTGGTAGAGGAGGAACCGTAAAATTCTCATTTGACAGCAATGTAGGAACTCCTTGTTGTTGATATGGAATTGATAAGGTTTCAGCACTTATTCTAGTTGATAGGGCAACGACGAGTGATGTAGTACAATACGCAGAATGCCTGCTTCGTCTTTTTTGTAACCCCAGCTTTTCTCGACCTTAGTAATGTCACCATTTTTGTCGATAAACGTCACCCAGCCCATCCACATGGCGACGTCACCTTGAATAAAACTCGCAGCGGTTTCTGAAACGACGGAGCGCCAGCCCTTGATACCAAAACCGCTATCGCCGGGATACTCATCCGTATGACCCACAAAGTACGCGAGAGCCCCTTCTCGCGTCGTGCGAAAGGTCTGTTCTCCGCCGGCCATGGTTGGCTTAAATAAAACCTGCCCAAGATCAAAGCCATAGGCTGTATCAAGCGCGCGGCTTGCAACCACTCTGGCCGCGTCAATGCCCTTCTCTTCAAACGCTTTAGAAATTGCAACCAAAGCGTCGCCCCAAATCTCTCTTGCAGAAGCAAGTTCTTGTTCGGTTATCTCTGACGACATCTTCTCATCCGCAATAAGACTTGTAAAACCATAGCCGGCGTAAATGCGCGCAGCCTATCTGTCAATTCAAGGTCTTCTTCATATCCGTCGAAGAAGACCATACCTTTCTGTCGTGTCGACGACGCGCATGCCTTTCTTACGCGTCGACGACGCGCATGCCTTGGCGCTGACCATAGCCCCTGCAACACTCTACCAAGCTATGGTGCGATAAGATCATGACGTGGCATGCTGTTTCCAATATATCATTCACCCGGATGCAAGAAGACGGATATTAATGCGCTCTCCAATTTACTCAGAAATAGACTACCAGGCGGACGGTAAGCAGACGGGTTACTTACGATTGCCTCACTCGGTGCACCGCTCTGCCTATGGCTGGATCCCTATTCCAATTGTCCAGATTAAGAACGGGGACGGGCCAACGATCCTGCTGATCGCAGGAAATCACGGCGACGAGTATGAGGGACAAGTTGCGGTTGCGAGACTTGCCAAGGACCTGCAGCCAGAGATGCTTGCAGGACGCGTCATACTGTTGCCCATGGCAAATTTTCCCGCTGCGAAAGCCGGACTGAGAACATCGCCAATTGATGATGGCAACTTGAACCGCTCTTTTCCCGGAGATCCTGCAGGGACCGTTACTCAGATAATTGCGCACTACGTCGAGTCGGTGCTGATGAAGATGGCCGACTACGCCATCGACCTACACTCCGGCGGTAGTTCCTTGCATTACGTGCCTACCGTGCTGTACGGCGATCGTGAAGACGAACGAGAGATGGCAGAAGTTCTGC
This sequence comes from K189A clade bacterium, assembly GCA_902528515.1. Lineage (GTDB taxonomy): Bacteria > Pseudomonadota > Gammaproteobacteria > Pseudomonadales > Azotimanducaceae > UBA4421. The sequence continues at coordinate 1,300 of CABZTD010000050.1, read as the reverse complement.
GGATGACCCACGCGTTTGCCGCGCCCTATGCGCTGCACTTCAGACGATCTGGCGACAATGTGTCGACCGCGGCCGCCAGACGACAGAGCACCATCTCAGTTACCGTAGAGATGGGGGGTTCTGGCACCGTCACGCCTTACGCACTTAGGATCACCCGGGAAGGGATAGAAAGGGTTATGGCCGAGTTTGGTATCCTAAAAGAAACGAGGCTTGACGCGCCTGGTAAGACTAAGGTTCTGCGCCTCACGGGTAAGGACAATTATATATACGCTCGCCAAGATGGCGTGTTCGAACCTGCTGCCGAAATCGGAGAAGATGTGTCACAGGGTCAGACTGCGGGATGGATTCATCAACCCGAAGCGCCTTGGGAAGATGCGAAGAAGGTGGTTTTTCCAATCACAGCCACCATCCTGTGCAAACGAATTCCAGGTCGAGTACAGCCAGGAGACTGCCTGTTTCAGCTTGGGCAGGGCGACAACGATTAGCGCCATGCTCGGATCGGCTGACCTGACTGGCATTTCTTGTGATGAGCCCTTCAGTTGTGTTTGGGTTGGCGTTCGCCGTTTATTGCCCTGAACTCTCAAGGCCATGAGCATCCCACCTTAGTTGTAGCACTTTATTTAGCGCATGCTTTGGCGAAGCCGCTAACGTAAACAGGCTACGATCTAACTGTGCCAAGCCGTAGCGGGTAGCAACCAAATGCTTCTGCCAAGAAGTAAGAAGGTGAAAAGGTAAAAAGGTAAAAAGGCAGGAAGACATGAAATAGATTGAAACTTGCGGCAATGGGTTTGATGTTGTTTTCCCTGGCTAGCCTGAGTTGGAGTGACTCATGCGAATTTCCACAACCTGAAAAGTGTACACACGTTGGTTGCGTCAACGATCAAATACGTTCCTGCGAGTCTAAGGCGGATATCAACAGGCTCAATCAAGTGCCTGCCGGAAAAAAGAATGTGGATACTTGCCTGCGCAAAATTACGAAAGATCAGCCTGAGGCACTAACCGTTAACGCTGTCATAGCCGCCCTCGTCGCGTGCCGGAACAGGAACGCCTTCGAATCGTAAAAAACACCGCCACAGGTTTGATTCTGCTATCAAAGGCTCACCGCATCAACCTGTCGCTTGCCTACCGCTTTTCGCGGGCTTCGCCATGGGTCAAACGTTTACCCTTTCTAAATCAAACTCGGGTGCGCCTATCCATCGATAACCTCTTCAATGACAAGCCAACGGTGCGAGACCTCGAGGCGAAGACCCCGCCGGGCCTTTCCGCCGACGAACTCGACTCGAGGGGGCGCACCTTGGAA
>CABZTD010000049.1 GCA_902528515.1 K189A clade bacterium | reverse complement strand
CAGTGCTACATACCGATCCGGGCTTTCCGCTCACCATTGGTGCCCATGTCACCATTGGTCATAAAGTGATGCTACATGGCTGCGAAATCGGCGAGGGTTCGCTCATTGGTATCAATGCCGTCGTTCTGAATGGCGCCAAGATTGGTAAGAATTGTCTTATCGGCGCGAACACCCTGATCACTGAAGGCAAGGAAATACCCGATAATTCCATGGTTATGGGTTCACCAGGAAAGGTGGTAAGGACGCTATCTGAAGAACAGGCAGCAGGAATTCGAGCAGGGGCCGCGCACTATGTTGAAAACGCCCGACGCTTTAGAACAGGCGCCGTAAGCCAGGCTGCTGCAGCTGCAATTAAAGACTGAAGAGAAACTTTCGAGGTAAGGACGCCAAGGCTGAACCAATGAGTGAGCATGCTATGAATCGGCTGGGTACCGCACTGACCCCTGACGCCACCAAGGTGATGATGTTGGGTTGCGGCGAGCTCGGCAAGGAGGTCGTGATCGAGCTCCAGCGCCTCGGTGTTGAAGTTGTGGCCGTCGATCGTTACGCCAATGCACCGGCGATGCAGGTGGCTCATCGAAGTCATGTTATAGATATGTTGGACGGCTCATCACTGCAGCAAATTATTGAACGTGAGGCTCCTGACCTTGTGGTCCCAGAGATCGAAGCCATTGCGACACCGACGCTGGTAGCCATGGAGGCTGCTGGGCTCAATGTTGTACCCACCGCTACCGCAACCCGGTTAACCATGGATCGGGAAGGCATTAGGCGCTTAGCTGCAGAACAGCTCGGTGTGCGAACCTCACCCTATGAATTTGCCGATAATAAGATTGACTACCGCGCCGCAGTCAAGCGTATTGGCATGCCGTGTATCGTTAAACCGGTGATGTCGAGTTCGGGCAAAGGACAGTCAATGATTCACACAGCAGCTGATATTGACGCCTCCTGGCAGTATGCGGCTGTGGGTGCAAGAGGTACTGCGCGGGCGGTGATTGTTGAGGGTTTTGTCGACTTTGATTACGAGATTACGCTGCTAACGGTCCGTCATCGCGACGGCACCACGTTCTGCGCACCCATTGGTCACCGACAGGAGGGTGGGGATTATCAAGAATCATGGCAGCCTCAAGCGATGTCAGAGACAACTCTAGCCGCCAGTCAGCAAATCGCCGAAAAGGTAATCGCTGCCTTAGGTGGATGGGGCCTTTTTGGGGTGGAGTTTTTTGTCAAAGACGATGAGGTTTACTTTTCGGAAGTAAGCCCAAGGCCCCACGACACAGGAATGGTGACCCTGATCAGTCAAGATCTCAGCGAGTTCGCACTACATGCCAGAGCCATCCTTGGGTTACCGATACCCTCGATACGACAATTTGGACCAGCAGCGTCTGCAGTAATTCTGGCCGAAGGTCACTCAAAGTCGCTTTCCTTTAGCGGCCTCGAGCAGGCGATGGCTCAGCCGGATACTCAGCTACGTTTATTTGGTAAGCCCGACGTGGCGGGAGAGCGGCGTGTTGGTGTAGCCCTGGCATTGGGAGAGAGCATCGAATCTGCTCGTAACAAAGCCCTAGGTAGTGCCGGCGCAGTTTATATCCATCTAGGTTAGCCTGCCTGTTTGTGGCGGGCGGAAATTTTCTCCAAGTTGAACGGGTAATAATTCTTCGACTATGCAAAACTCTGCTCGGGGTCTATAGTCGCGCCATGCGAAACGCACGACCAAAACGCACCCTGAGCGTAGCTGAGATTTCTTACGTCCGAGGGATGGCCTCGTCAGCGCTATCGAAACTGTTGCTACTGCCGGGATCCCGGCACTAAGACTCATACCCCAGGGCGATGCCCATCCAGATGCCACTTCCAAAACCGCAAATTCGCTAGGATAGACGCCTGCGGAGGGGGGTGTCGATCAACAAGAAGTCCGACACAGAGACAGATGTTCGTTAAGATAGTCAACATCATCGGCACGAGCGTCAAATACGCAAAGGCCGGAGTTGGCACAGAAAGAGTGAGTACAATGAGCAGTCAACCAACCAGCGGTCGCGCCGCCGGCGCGATGCCTTTCGATAAATACAAAGCATTCAGGGCAATCGATCTACCAGATCGTCAGTGGCCTAGTCAGGTACTAACCCAGGCACCTCGATGGTGCAGTGTGGACCTACGCGATGGCAACCAAGCACTGATAGATCCTATGAGCGTAGACGAAAAGATGCGGCTATGGGATCTGCTGATTGAAATTGGGTTTGCCGAAATTGAGGTCGGCTTTCCTGCTGCTTCACAGCCGGATTTTGACTTTATACGTCGGATCATCGATGAAGACCGCATCCCAAATAATGTGCATATCCAGATACTTTGCCAGGCGCGCAAGGAGCTTATTGAACGCTCGGTGGAAGCCCTCGAGGGCGCCCCTAACGTGATTTTCCATTTGTATAACTCCACCTCAGAGCTGCAGCGGCGTGTCGTTTTTGGCATGGATCGTCAAGGCATCATTGATCTTGCGGTGGAAGGTACTGTCTTAGTGCGCGAGGGCCTGAAAGACTTCTCATCCAACGTTACTTTTGAATACTCACCGGAGAGCTTCACTGGCACCGAGCTGGATTTTGCATTGGATATCTGCACCGCGGTGACAGACACTTGGGGAGCGACGCCGGAAGAACCAATCATCATCAATCTGCCCAGCACGGTAGAGATGAGTACGCCGAACATATATGCAGATCAGATTGAGTGGTTTTGCCGCAACTTTCCGCGTCGCGATAGCGCGGTGATCAGTTTGCATACGCACAATGATCGGGGCACTGGGGTTGCTGCAACAGAGCTTGGGTTAATGGCAGGTGCTCAGCGGGTCGAAGGCACATTGTTTGGTAATGGCGAGCGCACTGGGAATTGCGATGTCATTACGATGGCTATGAATTTGTTCAGCCAAGGAGTTGATCCGACCCTGGACTTTAGACAAATGCCAAAAATTCGTGAGGTGGCAGAGTCGGTGAATAAATTAGCAGTGCCCGAACGTCATCCCTATGCTGGTGCCTTGGTTTTTACGGCTTTTTCGGGATCTCACCAAGATGCGATTAAAAAAGGGATGTCTCAGGTAGACCGCAATCGCTGGGAAGTCCCCTACTTACCCATCGATCCCGCAGACGTAGGCGGCTCCTACAAGGAGAGCATTCGGGTTAACAGCCAGTCGGGTAAGGGCGGCGTAGGTTTCATGCTGGAAGAGCATTACGGCTTAGCGCTGCCAAGAGAATTGCTGGTGGAATTCAGTAGTCATGTGCAAAAGCTGACCGAGTCCCTTGATCGAGAGGTGAAAACCGATGAAATCTACCAGTGTTTGCTCGATACCTATGTCGTCGATAGCGAACCGTATCGACTGGTGGACTACGACTTGCTCACCGGTCGTGAAAAGGATCAACGCTGTGTGGCAAGGGTAGCCGTGTCTGAGAACACGCTTACCATTGACGGCGAAGGATCCGGCCCCATCGAGGCCTTTGTGACGGCGCTGAGTGAAACCCTGAACGAGCCTGTAACTATTCAGAGCTTCCAAGAGGTTGCCATTGGCACCGGTAGCGACGCCCAGGCGATATGTATCGTCTCGATTGAAGATCGTGAGGAGGGACAGCGCTGTTATGGGATCGGTCTAAGCCGCAACACGACAACTACGGCCCTAAACGCCATTATTTCTGCTATGAACCGGCGCTGGAGTCGGAGCTAGGTCAGACCGCATCTCAGCGGTTTGTCTACACCACTTGCTGTGCTGTTTCTCGAGGGTCCTCGGAATACTCGCTTCCACTCCTGCCCTTCGATTTTTGTCGAATGCTCAAAGTTTTGACGATGTTATCTTTGATCTGCAGTGTTTCTATCTGATATTCATCCACCCACAAACACACGTTGGTTTCCGGAATGGTTTCAAGGTGCTCAAGTACGAAGCCACTGAGGGTTTTGGGGCCAATGGTTGGCAGGTTCCAGCGCAGCGCTCGATTGATATCACGTAGCACCGCCATACCGTCGATTACATAGCTGCCGTCTTCTTGCGGCAAAATCTCAGGCATGTTGGCGGCAAAGTCGCTGGTAAACTCGCCTACGATTTCTTCTAGGATATCTTCGAGCGTCACGATGCCCTGAATATCTCCGTACTCATCCACGACCATCGCCAGACGCTGCTTCTCTTTCTGAAATTTGTACAGCTGCGTATGCAATGGGGTTGCCTCGGGGACGTAGTAAGGCTCGCGCGTAAGCTGCAGCAGGTCGGCCTTGCAAAAATCCTCGTTCAAAATCAGTCGCGCTACTCTACGGAGGTGCAAGATCCCCAAAACGTTGTCAAAACTGTCTTTGTAGACCGGAAGCAGGGTGTGCTGGCTCGCGGCTACGGTAGTCATAATAGATAGCAACTCATCGTCGATATTTATAGCCGCGATCTCAGCTCGAGGCACCATAATGTCATCGACGGTAACGGACTCTAGATCAAGAATGCGGGTGAGCATGTTGCGGCGCTCGCCGACGGACGTTGCGCCTTCGATGACGACGGTTTTCAGTTCGTCCTTGGTAAGTTGGTCATCGCTGTCGGCAGATCGTGAGATGAAGGGCCGCACCAGGGCGTTGCTGACTACATTTATTAGCGCGACCACAGGCATTAGAATCTTTTGCAGCGGTTCGAGAACAAATACCGCTTTCAGTGCCCAATTTTCCGGCCGCTCAGCTGCCAGTGTTTTCGGTGCAACTTCCGCGAAAATCAAAAACACCACGGTGAGAATCCAAGGGGCGAGCAGTACCCCGGCATCTCCCATCAACTGGAATCCAATCACTGTGGCGACAGTCGCCGCAGAAAAGTTGACCAAGTTATTGCCAACGAGAATCACGCCAAGCAATCGATCAGGCCTTCGCAACATGGTGTCGGCTTTTTTTGCGCCCTTATTACCGCTCTTGACCAAGTGCCGCAGACGATATCGGTTCAGAGCCATCATGGCGGTTTCAGTGCCTGAGAAGTAAGCGGACAGCAAGATCATGATGCCGATACTAAGCAACAGGTAGCTAGTCGGAAACGCGTTTATGTCCATTTTGGTTCGCTAAAACTCAAGGTGATTTAGAGGAGGTACTCGAGCACGAATTTGCTGCCCAGGTAGCCCAGCAAAAGCAGGGCGAAAGCGGCCAGATTCCATCGCACTCCGGTCACGCCGCGCCACCCGAACAAATGATGACCCGTCAGGAAACCCGTGTAGACGAGCCAAGACAAGGTCGTCAACACGGTATGATGCACCAAGCGCTGATCGAACATGTCCTGTAAGAAAAATATGCCGGTACCGATTGAGAGCGTTAGCAGCCCCACACCGAGCCAGAGCATGGTAATGAACAGACTCTCCATGCTTTCCATTGGTGGCAATAAGCCGATAAGTCCGGTTTGCGGGGCTCTAAGGCGTCGCTCCTGCAAGGCAATCAATGCGGACTGCAGGGCGGCTGTCATCAAGGCCGCGTAGGCGCTGATGGAGAGCAAAATATGTCCTATTTGCGCGGAGTCCAAGGCGACGGGTTGAGTATTACCTGGGGGGAAAAGGCTAAGGGCCCCTAAACTGAGGGCTGCCAGCGGCAAGCACAGAAGCATTAAATTGTCCGCACGCACGCGCAGTGTACTCACGGCCGTGACACCAACAATCACGCAGGTTACCAAGCTGGTGACCGCAAGCAAGCTCAAGTTAAGGCGCATTACCGGCTCGTCCTGGACGAGCGCGCCCGCAGTCGCCGACAATTGACAGAGTAAACCAACTGTGGCCGCAGCAAAGGCGACGCCGGAGACCGTCGGTTGAGCAGCCGCGACAATGTTGCGTGACTCCTGCAATCGCGTGTTGAGATCCCGCCAAAGAAGCGCGAAAGCCACAGCGTATAGAACCAGTGCAAGGCCCGAGGCCGGTAATATGATGTCGTTCATGGTACCCGCACCCCTTGTTAAACAATCAGCGGACTTGTTGCTGCTGAGTACGCAAGTGAGTGTCGAAACAGGCGCTCAATAATCAAAGTTAGACCAGTTTGGCACAATGTCTTCAGGTGGTGAAGTAGTCCAAATTTTTTCTCAGGCTGCCTCGATTTGTTTAAGCGAGCTTTGTATTTAACTTACGCTTGGGGATTGACCGTTGTCTATCGGGACTAGGGTGGTTGATGGAACGCCGCTGAAAATCGCTATTGTAACCGAACTTTTCGTATTGGCACTCGACCTGAGCGGCATGTTCGTTAACTAAATGTTTGTTGTCGACCGAACCCAGATGCGACACGCCCTGCGCCGCAATTTTCCTGTGCTGGCTCGTTTTCGCTATTTATTCGGGAAGCTGGGTGAGTATTTCAGAAGATATTTCTTCGCCATGGACGAATAGAGGCTGCCCCTCAATCGAGCTAAGCGCAACTGGGTTTATCCAGCGGCCAATGAACCTGACACAACGGTAGCCTTTGGTTCGACTCGCTATCTAAGACCAACCGGCACGATGCTCTTTGTCAATTGTTCCTACCTGACACTTGAGCGCGATGCCCCCAAGTGTCAGGTAATTTGTGTTGGCCCCATGCCCAGTGTCTTTTTACCCCGACAGCTTTTTTCAATAGTTCTCGCATGAGCTACGACACGATTTCTCGTCCCGCCGTCGAGGCGTTTTCCAAGGGGCGGCCAACGCAGGAATCTGGTTAAACACATGTGAAGGAGATATATCTCCCACGCATCTAGAGGGTGGTGCGGATATGACCTTTCAAACTGGCGTAGCAAACTATGGTGTTCGTGATGCTAGCGGCAATCTTGATGAGGCCACGTTAGCGGCAGTGGCTGCAAACGAGCAGGTTCGCATGTTCGAGATTAACCCTAGTCGAGGCGCTAAACCGGGTAAGAGTGGCATCTCGCCCGGAGCCAAGGTGACTGGCGAGATCGCGCGAATTAGTGCCGTTGCTGAGGGTGAAGATCCTATCAGTCCGAATCGAAATCCTGCTATTGATGGTGCAGAGGATCTTCTAGTTGCAATCGCTCGAGTAAGAAGGCTTGCCGGCAAACCGTTTGATATCGAAGCCCCGATTGATGCCTGTGGCTGACTTAACGAACTCTATCCCTTGATTAAACAGCTAGCCCCGGCGCACGGGCCGGACCTTGTTATCATAGATAGCGCCTACGATAGCACCAGAGACGCTCCAGCAAGTTTTATCGACGATATGGGCTTGTAATTGAACGAAAGCCTGCCGCTTGGGCCGGACGTTCTAAACCGCCACGGCCCGTGCATACACACACGAATCATCGCGAGCGGAAAGCTCGCGAATCCCGGTCAAGTTGCTCAGGCGATGTGTGCTGGCGCCGATTTGGTGGTATCTGCTCGTGGTTTTATGCTGGCTTTGGGATGCGTCCATACGTTGCAGTGTTACAAGAACACCTGCCCCACCGGAATTATCACCCGCCACCCGAGACTGCAGTGACCTCTCGTTGTGCCCGACAAGGTCGAACGAGTAGTGCGCTGCGCCCGGACGCTGATGAAAGAAGGGAGACCATTGCTAATTCTTTCGAGGTTGCTGGGCGTCCTTGCTGCACCAAAAGCACTGCCGCCAAGTCATGCATGATGGCACTTCGATACTGCTTGACGAGCTGTACGCAAAAATCGCCACAATGCTTTAAACCAACTCCTGGAACGGTTTGGCATAGGTCGATTACCGCTGTTTTGTACTCTCGAGCTATACTCCCCAGTCACCTGCACAACAACTGAACGAGCGTTACGGATTTATGTTCGAAAATCTCTCGGATCGGCTTTCCCAAAGCCTTAAACAAATCACTGGTAAGGCCCGACTTACCGAAGATAACATTGCAGACGCTCTGCGCGATGTTCGGATGGCCCTGCTCGAAGCTGACGTGGCGCTGTCTGTGGTCAAAGACTTTGTCGACCAAGTGCGCAACAAAGCCATCGGACAGAAAGTCACCGCAGCCCTCAATCCCGGAGAGGCTTTCATTAAGATAGTGCACGATGAACTCGTGCACATCATGG
>CABZTD010000048.1 GCA_902528515.1 K189A clade bacterium | reverse complement strand
TCAAAGCAGGAGCGTTGGGACAGGCTGATTTCTTTTTCCGGGCGTTAGAGCGAATGCGTCTGGCAGAACAACATTAATTTGAGGGTGTCATGACACAACAACTAGACGAAGCGACATTACGGGCACAGCTCGCTGAGCAGTATCAACATCTCGAGGCAATAGGCCTGAACGAATTGTCTTCGGGCAACGTCAGCTGCCGCCTCGGCGACAACATGCTGATATCACCGTCTGGGGCGACGGGTTCCAACATCACGCCTCAGCATGTCGTCGAAGTGACCCTAGATGGCGAGTGGAGCGGCGAGCGCAAGCCCTCCAGCGAGTGGCGCATGCATGCAGCCATATATAAGGCGACCAATGCTCAGGCAGTAGTGCACACCCACTCTGACCACTGTGTGGCTCTCGCCTGCCAGGGTCGCGGCTTACCCGGCTTTCATTACTTGGTAGGTTCGTTTGGCGGTAGCGATGTGCCCTGTGTTCCCTATTCGACCTTTGGTACCGAACAGCTTGCTGAGGATGCCGCCGCTGCCTTAGACCGGCGTTCGGCCTGCTTGTTGGGCGCTCATGGCATGATTTGTCGTGGCCGCGATCTCGCCAACGCGGTGTCTCTCGCGCACCGCCTAGAAATCATGTGCCGCCAGTACCTACTCGCCTGTCAACTGGGTGAACCCTATTTGCTGACCAAGGATGAGTGGCAGGAGTTTTTTTAATCGTGTCAAACAAGTCAGTTACGGGTCGTTCATCTAGGTAAACAAAATTAGTTCGAAAAAATGAGGTAGACAAAATCTCGGCCACTAGCCTGCTAAATGGGTGAATGCCATGGCTGGTAAGTTGCCCGTCACGATTCATTGCGTACTCTGAGCGCGCAAAAAAAGGTGAGCGTAAGCATGATTTCATTTGATGGTTGTCGCGTTGTTGATTTGAGCCCGCGAATCAAGGCTCGCGTACATCGCGTGGATGGCTCAATCGAGGAAGGCACAACGGACCCCTACGGCAAACCATGGGTGATGCAGGAGGGTCGTTTTCCCGGCGACAACTCGCTGTTCACGCTCTATTCAGCGCCAGCAGACGATACAGTCTGGCATCAGGAACGCATGACTTCTCATAACGGCTCCCACGTTCAGGGTGGCAAGGGCCATATCGATCATTGGCCCGGTATGCCTGCAAACATGCAGGGGGTTTGGGAGATGCCGCTGGAAACCTTTGTGGGTCCAGCGTCGGTGGTGAGCCTGGATCATCTCGAGCCACGGGCTGACGAGCAATCTGCACGCTATCCTCTCGGCGAAGGCTACAAATTAACTAGTCAAAGTGGCGATCTGCGGGGTCAGGAGATTTTGCCTGAGCACCTGGTGAGCGTTGAACAGGGTGATATTTTGCTGATGACCAGCTGTTACGAGGGTCTGCAACAACCTTGGCTGTCGGCGTCGACGGTAACGTGGCTCATCGAAGATCGACAAATTCGAATGCTCGGTCTGCAGGCGTCGGGCGTGCAGTGGCAGTACGCACTGAAGGCAGAAGCACCGGCGAACTCGCCGATTAGAAGAATGCTGCTCGGCGCCAACGTTCCCATCGCACACCCCTTGGTTAACATAGACACATTGCAGCAGGGGCGAGTTTTTTATTTTGGTATGCCGTTAAATACGCCAAAAATGGAAGCGAGCTTCATTCGTGCGATGGCGTTAGAAGGGCCCGATGCTTGAGGTAGCTCAAGCATCCCCTTATCTAAATCCCAGGCGAGAAAACAGCAAAATGACGAGATACCGAATATGACACCAGCGATGTTCCAAAATTTGAGTAAGAGCAAGATCGTTGATTTAACGGTGGAGCTTGTGTCGCGTCTGACGCGACTGGACGGCACCACAGAAGCGGGCACCCGGGACGTTTACAACATGCCTTGGATCGTCGAGGAAACCGTTAACGAGCGTGACGGCACCATCGAACATCTCGTTGGTACCAACAAAGGTACCGTTGCTGAGTGGCCGATTGGCGGCCTGAGTGGACACATGGGCAGTCACATTCAGCTCGGTGTTGGGCATAACGATAATTGGACTGAGCTGCCTGACGGCATGCTCGGCATCTGGGACATGCCCTTACAGACCTACTTTGGTGAAGCGGTGGTATGCATGCTCGATCACCTGAAGGGCCAGCCCATTTTGCCGGAGCATCTGGAGAGCGTTAAAGAGGGCGATATCGTATTGCTGGGCAGCAAGTGGAGTGGTGAGGACCAACCTTGGATCGAAGGGGATACGGCGTTTTGGCTCGCAGAAGAGAAAAAAATCAAAATGCTCGGGGTTGGCGTACCGGGTATCAGCTGGGAAACCAACACGGATGCACCCGAGCCCAATAACAGTCCCACTCACCGCGCCATGACTGGCAACAACATTCCAATCGTATATCCCTTGGATAACCTGCAGACGTTGACCCAGGAACGCGTGTTTTTTCTGAGTCTGCCGCTGAACGTCGAATCGATGGAAGGTACCTGGGTTAGGGCCATCGCCATCGAAGACGAGGCTTAGGGCCTGCAGCGCATCCTAGGCGGGTAGCCACTCCGCTTAGCTACCCGTGGCCAATCTGCCTGTGACCTAGCTACTCCTCATCATCGTGAATGGTCACGATGCCGGAATCACCCTCAACGGTAACGGTTTGACCATGTTTGATGCGCTTGGTCCCGTCGCCTACGCCCAATACTGCGGGTATTCCATATTCTCTGGCCACAATGGAGCCGTGGGCAAGAATGCTTCCCACATCGGTAACTAAGCCAACGGCGTTAGCGAACAGCTGAGTCCAGGCTGGCGTGGTCAATGGACTAACCAAGATGCTGCCGGCGATCATCTTGTCGAATTCAGCGGGACCTAGAATGACGCTAGCCTGTGCAGTAATCGTGCCTGAACTGACTGGGAAACCGCGCATAACGTTGCTGTTGTCATCGTTTTTGATTTGTGTCTCTTTGAAGGAGATCGATTGCATGGCGCTGGCTTCTGCGGGCAGTGTACCCGGCGGGTGGTGCAGTTTACGCGCCTCTCGCAGCCTGCAGCGCTCCTCGGCAAGTTTGCCAAGCTCTGGTAAGGATTGACCCGCTTTACGTGCCTCTAGCGCCTGTGCCAGTTCCTCGCTCACCAAAAAGTAGGCATGGTCCGCCACGCGCAGGGTACCGTTAGCCACAAGGCGCTGCCCAAGCTCATTAACCATCGGCCGCAATATTGACCAGGTATAGCCAAAGCGAAAGGCGACTTCCTCGCGGATGAAATTGTATTTCAACGCCAGCCACAGCCGAAAACGAAATTGCCAGTAGCCCAGGCCGCTGAGCAATTCAGAGATTTCGGCAAGCTTATTCTCACGGATTGCCGCTGTTTTTTGTGCCTGATTCTTCGGGTCATAGTTCTCATCGCGCACCATGCCCTTGAGGGTCGCGAACAATGCTGAGGGGTCTTCAACTTGGGTCGGCTCGATAAAGTCCATGCTGTAGCCTTGATGGCCATAGGCGGCTAAATAGCTATCAATGGCTGCGACCACATCGACCGCAGCTGCTTCGCTGCGCAGTGCGCTTAGCAGAAATTGCGATGGAATGCTCAGCACCAGATAGCTCAGCTGCTCGCTTGCTCGAACCAGCTTTGCGATTTCAAATAGGTCCGCATTGGCTTGCATGGCCTTGGATTCGATACCGGTTAAGAACTGGCCGCTAATAAAATTATGCTCGGGTAGGGTCTCACGCAGAAAGCACTGCAGCTGATCATCGGTGGATTTCGCAACCCCAAAGGTGTGGCTTGAATCCGCAGACCAATAGCGGCCTTCCTCAATGCCCATTTCGACCACAGCGGACAGTAGTGTCGCGTCGTCGGTTGCCTGCACGTCAAGTGTTCGCCATTTCTCAGCAACACCCTCGAGGCGGGGTAGGGTCTCGTCGTACCATGACTTTAGCTGCTTATCGTTGACCGACGTGTTGTTAAAAGCGATGTAGGTTGGATTGTTGCTCTCCGGCAATACTATCAAGCTATCAACCTGATCTTCATTTTGAGTTTCGTACCATGCATCAAAGCTTGCTCGATCAGCGGCGCTCAACTGTTCTTTAAAGGGTTTGAGGTCGGCAATCGCTGCATCTTTTGCGGCCTCCTTACTTTTTTTGATCTGCTCAGCAAAGGCACTGTATTCCGCCGCTTCAATTTCTTCTTCCGTAATTGCTATGGTTTCGCCTTGCTGCTGCTTGCGTTCGTCCGCCTCCTTGATTATCTGCGGCCAATCAAAACGCTGGTAGGCATAGCCATTGACAGTGACGAACATGGGCCCGCCTCCGACCATGAGGCTCTTCGGTCTCGGCGACTCTAGGCCTCTAGTGAGATAGAGCTCCTCAAAAAGTGGCGAAATAGGTTCTGGCATGTTCTCGACAATTTGCCGTCGGCTGACAAATCGTGCGGGCGCGGTTGGCTCCCAAACCACATCTATGGGCTGGGCACCTAGGTTGGTAATGGGCCTTGATTGCAGTAGGTGCAGCTTACCGCCGCAAAAAGCCCACTCGATGTCCTGGGGCAGTCCTTCATAGAGCGCCTCAATCTGCAGCGCCGTCTCGCAGAGTTCGTTGAGCTGTTCGGGGCTGATAGAGGACTTTGATCGATCTTCCTCAGCAACGGACACCATGCGTACGCCATTGTCGCCGTCGGCGACGATTTGCCGCTCTTTGGGCCCTAAGAGCTCTTGTTGGATGCTCAAATCTTCGCGATTGATGATGTAGGTATCCGGCGTCACCTGGCCGCTGACTACAGCTTCACCAAGGCCAAAACTGCCGTTGATGATAATTTCTGCGCGCTCGCCAGACGCTGGATTGGCGGTGAACAAAATGCCAGAGACCTCCGAAGGCACCATCAGCTGCACCACCACGGCCATGGCGACACTGTCCTGATCGATGCCGTTTTGATGCCGGTAGCTGATGGCTTGGGCAGTCCACAGCGATGCCCAACAATCTTTTACTGCGGCCACAACGGCGTCTTCGCCGCGCACATTCAAAAACGTTTCTTGCTGGCCGGCGAAGGATAGTCCCGGCAGGTCTTCAGCATTGGCAGAGGATCGCACAGCAACCGGTGCATCTTCACCATGTTCTGCCTGTATTTCGCCGTAGGCGGTCTTGACCGCTGTGACGATGGCGGCGTCCATGCTTGCTTGTTGGATTTTGGCGCCAATGACCGTGGAACATTGGTCGAAGGTAGGGTAACCCTCCTTGAGCTGGGGTCTCGCACTGCTAACGATTTCACTCTGTAGTCCATTATCGGCAATAAACGATCGGTAGGCATCGGCGGTGACAATGAAGCCTGTTGGCACGTTGAATCCCTCACGGACCATTTTGGATAGCGACCGGCCCTTACCACCAACCCGTTCGAGGGCGTCTTGGTCTGTCGAGAGGGATGTAGTAAACATAAAGGCTAGTTCCTTAAACGATGGTTTGCGGTGAGGCGAAATTATTGCTGTTACGGTTCCGCTGAGAAACTGTCACACTTGGGAAGATCACCCATTTAAGGCCGCGCGAGCGGGTAAGTTCTCGCTCGTGCTGAGTGACGTAAAAAAATAATGGTCTGCATCGAGACCCTGCTGGGTGCGCGAACCGCCAAGAACCGAGAGCTTCCATGACCCGACCATATGCAGAGTTGCACCGGCCACAATTTCACTTCACCGCAGCAAAAAATTGGCTGAATGATCCCAACGGATTGGTGTTCAGCGATGGCGTCTGGCACCTGTTTTTTCAGCACAATGCGCACGCGACCGTGTGGGGCGAGATGACTTGGGGGCATGCGATCAGTCGTGATCTGCTGCATTGGCAGCAGTTGGAGCATGCTCTACATCCTGATGCCATGGGCACCATGTTTTCCGGATCAGCCGTGGTCGATCACGATAATACTGCCGGCTTCGGCGCAGGCGCCTTGCTCGCGTTTTATACCGCAGCGGGGTCACAGGTGAGCCCAGCCAAACCCTTTACTCAGTGTCTGGCTTATAGCACCGACAACGGCTACCAATGGAGGAAGTTTGTAGGCAACCCTGTGGTTGATTGGATTGAAGACGATAACCGCGACCCGAAGGTGATTTGGCATGCCGCCAGTCAACAGTGGGTAATGGCGCTGTATCTGGCAGAGGATCGGTATGCGCTATTGGTTTCAAGGAATGCTCAACAGTGGCAGCAAATTCAGGAAGTGGTGCTGGCTAAGGATAGCGAGTGCCCTGATTTTTTTCCGCTGCTTGATGAATCCGGTGTCGAGCGCTGGATTCTTTGGAGTGCCAGCGGACGTTATCTGGTTGGCAGCTTCGATGGCATGAAGTTCGAGCCCCAGACACCATTGCTCGTCAGTGAAAGCGGCTACAACGGCTATGCGGCCCAGACTTGGAGTAATGCTCCCGACGGTCGATGTGTTCAGATCTCGTGGATGGCAGGGGGGCTCTATCCTGAGATGCCTTTCAATCAACAACTCTCCATTCCGGTTGAGCTCAAGCTCAGAGGCTCGGGGGCGAGCGTGGTGCTGACTCGTCAACCAGTGGCCGAACTCGATGCGCTGCGCGGCAAGGCAATAGTCCACGAGAACACGACCATTCGGCCCGGCAAGCCTTTCGTGGCAGATACCCAGGCGAGGCTATTCGACGTGTCCTTCATCGTGTCTACCGGGTCAAGCAAGGCCCTCTATCTGATCGTGCGGGGACAGACCCTGGCATTTGATTGGGCAACGGCGAGTCTGACGCTGGTCAATGGCAGGCCCCACAAGCTTGGTCTGGCAGAACAGTCGGTGCGCCTCCCCATAACGACAGGATCTGCTGCCCAGTTGTCTTGTCGGCTCGTTGTCGACCTGACATCGATAGAGGTGTTCATCAATGATGGCGAGGTGTCGGCGTCGTTTTGTTATTTACCAGATGCTCATACTAACCCACTGGTTTTTTATGGCAGCGGTGACGACCAACGCCTTGAGCACTTCGCGCTGTTCGAGCTGAAATCTGTATTTGAGCAGTAGGCCTGTGGCGCTTCAGGCGTGGCTGGTGCGGCATGAAGACCAAAAATGGGGGAGCTTTTTCCTCACGCAGTTTCATTCACAAAGCGTGATCAATAAGCTGAATCGATGAAGGTCTTGGTGATCAGCGACATACACGGCAATGCCGAGGCACTGCGGGCTGTGATGCAAGCAGAGCAGGACGCGGACGCGTCGATCTTTCTGGGCGATGCCTTTTTGTCTGGGCCACAGGCTAATGAGACCCTTGAGCTTTTGGGTGAATTGAACCCGAGTATTGCCATTCGTGGCAATCACGATGACGAGGTGCTCGACCCAAGAATCTTTCGCGGTTGGCCCGCTGAATGGGTAGCACTCAACGAATGGATTTTGGCTGATCTCGATGCCTCGGCGGTGCCCTGCATCGAATCATTAACCGATGCCGGCGCCTACCAGTTTGATGGGCTATCGGCCTATCTACATCATGGCGATCTGGGCAGCAGAGATCTGGCTGCGGTACCCGATGCCGAAGATCATGTATTCGATCTTCTTGGCGGCGGCAGCGACGCAGACCTCGTACTCTTTGGTCATACCCATGTGCAGTTCATGCACAAGATCGGGGACCGAACCTTTATCAACCCAGGCAGCGTCGGACAGCCGCGCTGCGGAGTGCTGCACGCCTGCTACGGGGTCTTTGAAGACGGCGTCTACGAAGCACGTCAGGTGCAATACGATCCAGCACCGTGGTTAGCTGCGTTGGATCGAATCGATGTGCTCAAGGATTTTCCCGATTTTAAGTCGTGGTTGTCCGCTGGTCTGCTGACCGGCTACGGCATCGGTAAGCGCGAGCCCTGGACGCGCTACGCTGATCAGGGCTACGCCTAGAAAACGCTCACAACCGAGAACGGATCCATAAGAGGGGAAGCATGGTCGACGCAGCGGCGCGTTCCGGTCAAACACAGTCGGTAGAATCGTCCGGGGAGTCTGGAGAGCTGAAAGAGGCGTTTCGGCTGGCCTTGCGTTGTTGGCCCTACTATCGCGCGCAGGCGAAACACCTGGCCACCTTCGTTCTGATAAACCTCATCCTTGGTGCCTGCGTGCTGGGCGCTGGGATCATCGGCACCGATCTGATCGAAAACAAAATCATCATGGGCGAACAACTCGAGCCCATGCAGGCGACCATGTTGCTTCTCGACAGCGAGTACGTCGCCAGTAACGGTACTGATGAAACCACATTAAGCGCCGATCAGCGTAAGGAAGTGCGCCAAAGAGTCATTTTGCTGGCAGGCGTTTTAGCCGTGCTGGTACTGAGTATCAGTGTTTGCGTGTGGTACTACATGATCTGGATTTTTCAGCGGGTCAATCAGGAATTACGCGTAGAAATGCTGTCACGAGTGGAGCGCTTATCGCTTCGGTTCCACAGCGACTCAAAGACCGGAGACGCGATTTATCGCATCTACCAAGACAGTGCCACCATCGTTAACGTGCTGCTGTATATGGTGATATCCCCGCTTCGGGTGGTGGCATGGGCGAGCTTCAGTATTTTTGTGTTGCTGCTTTTCTCACCCGCTCTCGGCTTTATGGTCATGCTGGCTGGCATTCCTACTTTTGCGCTTATGCGCTACTACATTCCGAAAGTGCGCCAGGCGGCGACACTGTCCAGAGAGCGCAATAGCGATCTAACGTCGAGGATCCAGGAAACATTGGCGGCGATTCGAGTCGTTAAGGCAAGTGGTGCAGAAATCCGCTTGATGGAGCGCTTTCAAAACGACTCGCAAAAAGCGCTGGATGCCGCTTTTGATATGCGCAAATACATTGCGCTCTTAACCGTGGGTGTTGCGGTGATCGGACTCAGCTTCGTGTTCGTCGCCGATTACTTTATGGCGGTCTGGGCAATGCATGAGGAGCCCACGTACTTAGGTAGCGGTATCGCCTTCGTGGGTTTCGCGGTATGGAACTTGGGCGCCTTTAAAGCCGCATCCTCGCGCGGCGAAGAGGCCTCGGCGCAGATTTGGGAACTCGCCTTTTACTGGTGCACGGTGCAAGACCTAGTCGCTGGCCTAAAGCGAGCGTTTTTCCTACTGGATCTGGAACCTGAGGTTGTCGACATTGCTGACCCTCAGCCCTTTCCGCATCCACTGCAGCAGGTGCGTATCGAGAACATCAGCTTTGGTTATCAGCCGGATCGGCCGATTCTTCGGGGTGCTACGCTGTCTGCGAGCTCCAGCACTGTGACGGCCATTGTCGGCGCCACCGGCTCCGGTAAGTCCACGCTCATGTCGATGTTGTTGCGTCTGTACAACCCAGACGGCGGCGCGGTGTTCATCAACGACGTCGAGCTG
>CABZTD010000047.1 GCA_902528515.1 K189A clade bacterium | reverse complement strand
CGATCGCCGAGCACCTTGACCGCCGGCAGGATCTTACCCTCAACCAGCTCAAGAAATGCCCCACCACCTGTTGAGATGTAAGAGATTCCTTTGGCGAGATCGAACTGCTCGACCGCTGCCAAGGTATCGCCACCACCTGCGATTGAGTATGCGCTGCTTGCTGCAATCGCCTCTCCGAGCACCTTGGTGCCCTGTCCAAATTGTGGGAATTCGAATACTCCGACAGGGCCGTTCCACATAATCGTTTGCGCGTCGATCAAGCTCTCAGCCCAGGCTCGCGCGGTCACAGGGCCGATGTCGAGAATCATTTCATCATCGGCAACGGCATCAATCGCTTTCACCACGCCCACCGCATCTGGGGCAACCTTTCCAGCAACCATTACATCAACTGGAATAGGAATATCGACCTGCTCGGCAATTCCACGAGCAGTATCGACCAAATCCGCTTCGAAGAGCGAACTACCCACACCATAGCCAGCCGCGGCAATAAACGTATTCGCAATACCGCCACCAACAATAATGCGATCAGCGACGCTAGCTAAAGAAACCAGAACCTCTAGTTTGGTGGAAACTTTTGCACCGCCAATAATGGCCACCATGGGGCGAACAGGTTGTGCGAGTGCCTGCTCAATGGCTCGAAGCTCCGCATCCAAAAGAAGCCCTGCGCAAACCTCTGGCGCGAACTTTGCCACCCCATGGGTTGAAGCTTGGGCTCTATGCGCTGTGCCAAAAGCATCCATGACAAAAACATCGCATATAGCCGCCATTCGCTGGGCAAGTTCATCTGCGTCTGATTTTTCGCCAGTAAAAAAGCGAACATTTTCTAGCAACGCAACCTGACCCATAGCCACACCCCCAGCCTGTTCTAAATCTGCCAACAGCGGAACGGGCATCCTTAGCAATTCTGCCAGTCTCTTAGCTACCGGAGCCAGGGACACTTCGGGGTCAACATGACCCTCGTTCGGACGACCTAGGTGCGACATCACCACAACACTAGCGCCTTGTTCTAATGCTCGGGAGATGGTGGGAACCGTGGCACGAATACGGGTATCACTGGTTATCGTGCCATTGAGCAGTGGAACGTTGAGGTCGGCCCTGATCAAAACCCGTTTACCGCAAAAGTCTAAATCGGACATCTCCGTAATGGGCGTTAGTTTCATGCTCGTCTTCCCATCTTTATGCTAACAGCTGCAATGACCACGGCTGCCCGACTCAGGCCTGCCTACCTGCTACGGTCAAGGCTGTCGCCACGATGCGTTCGGTCGTCATACCCAATGTTTCTAGGGCTTGAGCACCAGGGGCCGACATTCCGAAGCGGTCAATCCCAACTACCGCACCGTCTAAACCCACATATTTGAACCAAATATCGGGGTGTCCAGCTTCTACCACCACTCTGGCACGCACCGACACGGGTAGTACCGATTCTCGATATTCTGCGTCCTGCATTTCAAAAACCTCAACACAGGGCATGGACACAACACGTGCAGCAATTCCTTGGGCCAACAAGGATTCAGCCGCCTCCATGGTAATGGACACTTCTGAACCCGTCGCAATCAACAAAATATGCGGTAACTGATCGGGCTCATAAAGCACGTAACCACCGCGCTTAACGTTCGCAAAGGCCACCTCCGAGCGTGCTTGTGCCGAGACTTTCTGCCGTGTAAGGACCAAGGCCGTTGGCATGGTGCGACTGGCCATGGCGGATTTCCATGCCACCGCTGTTTCCACGGTGTCGCATGGACGCCAGGTCGCCAGATTGGGGGTGGTACGCAAATTAGTCAGCTGTTCTACAGGCTGGTGCGTGGGTCCGTCTTCACCTACAGCAACAGAGTCGTGGGTATATACAAAGATATTCGGCAGTTGCATTAGGGCCGCCAGCCGCACGGCGTTGCGGGCATATTCCATAAAGATGAGAAAGGTACCGGTGAAGGGGCGATATCCACCATGGAGCTGCATGCCGTTACTGATCGCGGTCATACCAAACTCTCGCACACCAAAACTCATGTACTGATCGTCATTTGCTTCTTCCCATCTAGTATTGTTCGAGCCGGTCAGATCAGCAGAGCCGCCGACGAGCTCTGGCACCCCTTGAGCCACTGCACCAATTGCAGCTTGCGATGACTTGCGCGTTTCAAGATCCACGGGATTCGCATGCTGATTCTGCGCAAAACTATCGATAGCGTCTGACCAGCCCGTGGGTAGCTCACCACTCATACGCCTTTCAAATTCGGCAGCCAGTGCGGCATCGCTCGCGCGATAGGTTTCGAGCTTCGTCCGCCATGCCTGATGTCGATTTGCACCGGCATCACGCTGATCCCAAGCAATTGCGATGTCTCTGGGGATTTCCCAAGCGGGAAAGGTCCATCCTAGCTCCGCCTTGGTAATCGCAATTTCCTCCTCTCCGAGTACGGAGCCGTGAGCGCTAGCCGTACCACCTTTGTTAGGCGATCCAAATCCGATCACAGTCTTGCAACACACCAAGGTTGGTCGCCCATCAGACTGGGCTGCATTCTTTAGGGCGTCGCTGATCTCGTCGGCATCATGCCCATTAACGTTACGAATCACACGCCAACCATATGCCTCAAAGCGCGCGGGCACGTCTTCACTGAACCAACCCTGTACTTCGCCGTCGATGGAGATACCGTTATCGTCATAAAGGCAGATGAGCTTTGACAATGCCAAGGTGCCCGCAAGTGACGCAGCCTCATGGGAGATACCCTCCATCAAACAACCATCGCCTGCGACTACCCAGGTACGATGATCGACCAGCTTTATCTCCTGAGTGTTGAATTCTTTGGCCAGCTTTTGCTCTGCCAGCGCCATGCCTACCGCCATGGCCAAACCCTGGCCTAGGGGCCCTGTCGTAGTCTCCACTCCAGGGCAATCGCCAAATTCTGGGTGACCAGCGGTTTTAGAGTGAAGCTGCCTGAAGTCCTTTAGATCTTGAAGGCTAACGTCATAGCCAGTGAGATGAAGCAGCGCGTAGAGCAACATTGAGCCGTGCCCATTCGACAATACGAATCGGTCGCGGTCAGGCCAGAGCGGGTCATTGGGGTCATGCTTAAGAAAATCTCGCCAGAGAACTTCGGCGACATCGGCAAGCCCCATGGGGGCTCCCGGATGCCCGCTGTTCGCGGCTTGCACAGCGTCCATGGCCAATACCCGAACGGCGTTCGCGAGCTGAAAACGTGAGGACATAGTATTTCTCTCCGACTTGAGAGCATATTGTCCGTGTTTTGCGGCCCATGCTGCAAATATTCTGCAATTTAATTCAAATTTTCATCACTTAAACACGCACTGAATATCCAGTAGCATCCGCGCTCAATTTGACGGACGGTCCGCACTGATCAAGAAACAAAGGAAAATCTCATGCAAGCGCAATCATTATTTACTTCCGAATCCGTTTCTGAAGGTCACCCAGACAAAGTTGCTGATCAAGTTTCTGATGCGGTCGTCGACGCCATGCTTGCCCAAGACAGCGAGTCTCGGATCGCCTGCGAAACGATGATCAAAACCGGTATCGTGATCCTCGCCGGAGAGATTCGCAGCGAAGCCGTTGTCGATGTTGACAAACTTGTCCGTTCCGTTATCGAGCAAATCGGTTATGACGGCCCGGAAATCGGCTTCGACCCGGAGGCTTGCACGGTGGTGAACGCGCTCGGTCAGCAGAGCCAAGATATCGCCATGGGTGTCGACGAATCCACCGATCATGAGCAAGGCGCCGGTGATCAAGGTTTGATGTTTGGCTACGCAACAAACGAGACGGATGTGCTGATGCCCGCGCCAATAGTTTATGCGCATCGTTTGGTTGAACAACAAGCCATGGCGAGGCGGAGCTCTTTGAAGTTTTTGCGGCCTGACGCGAAAAGCCAACTGACCTTTCGCTATGACGAGGCCGGTCGACCAATTGGCATCGATGCCGTGGTGCTTTCTACTCAACACTCTCCAGAAGTTAATCAAGCAACCCTGCGAGAGGCAGTCGTGGAAGAAATCATCAAGCCGGTATTACCCCAAAACTGGGTTACTTCTGAAACGCGATTCCATATTAACCCTACAGGGCAGTTCATCATCGGTGGTCCAGTAGGCGACTGTGGATTGACCGGACGCAAAATCATTGTCGATACATATGGCGGTATGGCGCGTCACGGTGGCGGAGCTTTTTCTGGCAAAGATCCGTCTAAGGTGGATCGATCTGCTGCTTATGCAGGGCGCTACGTGGCGAAAAACATAGTCGCCGCAGGTCTCGCAGAGCGCTGCGAAATTCAGGTGAGCTACGCCATCGGCCTTGCAGAACCGACTTCTATCAGTGTTGACACCTACGGCACCGGTAAAATCAGTGACAACAAAATCATTCAACTCGTCCGTCAACACTTTGATTTGAGGCCCAAGGGACTTATCGCGATGCTGAACTTAAAGCGTCCCATTTATCAGAAAACTGCTGCCTATGGTCATTTTGGTCGAATCGGGGACAACTTCACGTGGGAGCGCACGGATAAGGCAGAAGCGCTCGCAGCAGACGTCTCCTAAAAGCTGGAACCCGCAATTATGAATTCTTGGGAACTCGTAGTTAACCCGACAGACCTTCTAGACCCACTACCCACACTGAGCTTCGAGATCTTCCCTCCTTGAGAAAACGTTAGAATTGCAAAATTATTCGATGGCACGGTCACTAAGCTATGTGAACGGTTGCTAGAGATGGGGGCTCCCGGGCTACACTTCTACATTCCTAATCGATGGGGAGCGAGTAGAGGATATTGCCGCAAGTTAGGCTTCCTCGAAAGATGATTTGTCACGCCTGAACCGTTTTTTCTTCGCCGGGACGCACTGCCCCGGCGATATTCTCCAGCTCGATGCTGAACGCTCAAACTATCTCTGCCGCGTGCTACGCATGCGTGAGCAAGAAGAAGTAGATATTTTTGACGGCGAAGGAGGCCTCTACCGCTGTCAGGTCAGCAAAGCACATCAGCGGCGCGCCCAAATAAGAGTTGTCGAGCAAATTGTCTCCATCAAGCGGCCCGACCGGGCACCCTCACTGGCCGTGGCGCTGCTCAAGGGCCAAGCCATGGATCGAGCGATCGCTCAGGCGACAGAGCTTGGCGTACAGCAGATTTGGTTATTGCAGACGGATCGAAGTAACCTTCCTCTCAAAGGAGAGCGCCTGGACCAGAAACTAGGCCATTGGCAGCGGGTCATTGCATCTGCTTGTGAGCAGTGTGGACAGACCTGGCTACCCGTACTCCACCCGCCGAGTACGGTAAAGGCCTGCGTAGATAAGCAGGCAAATGGTGTCGCGATCGTTTTTGACCTTGCTGGCGCCCCTCTGCCTCGTCAAGTCGACATACATCAACCGCTTATCTTTATTGGCCCAGAAGGGGGTTGGAGTGATGAGGAGGCACAGTTTTTTCGCGATCAGGACGTCGCTAGGTATCGGTTAGGGGGCACGATTTTGCGCGCAGAGACCATGCCCGCTGTCGCCTTGGCACTGATTCAGCATCTCAGAGGATGGCCTGTTTAGTATCTTTCGTCAGGCTCGCCCGCAGCCGCTCAACGGCATCTGATACGGCTTGCATATCGGCCTCAAGTTCTGGATTTATCGTCCCTGACCCTAGCTGCTCTTGGTAAGCCCCCAACAGCCCCGGCAGCATGTCTAATACCGTCGCGAGCTGCACTTGGACAAAATCCGCATTCTCACCTCCTGGCGTTTTCTCTGCATCGTCGAGGGCAAACTCCCCTCCGGATGCCAGCACATCAGCCCGCTCAATCACGCGTTCGTATTGGGTGTCGTCTATCTGGGTTTGATTCGTCAGCGTCTCGCCAGAGGGAGGCAGGGTTAAGACACGAAGCAGCGTTTTGGCATCACCTAATACCTGATCGTGTTCAGGCGCGGCAGCCAGGGTGCCGTCCAAAAGACGATCCAACAGATTTATTTGGGCGCCGGTTATTTCTAGAACATCGCGCCATTGACGCGCTGCAGCAAAGTCTGCAACCTGAGTGAAGGATAAGCGTAAGGACGCCAGATCTTTCGTGGTTTGGAGCTGGCCCAATAGCGTTGCCCATCCTTCTGTATCCTCGTCGCCCAGCGTTTGGGCGCTGCCCAGGGCAGCATTGAGGGGCACAACCAAAAAAGCGACCTCTAGTGGCATCACCCAGTCTGCTTGGGGCACCTGTTGGGCCTGCCGATCTAGGTCCTTTAAAGATTTACCGACCTGCCGCAGTAGTTCGAGGCTTTTGCTGGTTAACGGCAGACGATCTGCTGCCAGCGCATTCAACCAGTGCGCCAACAGTGTCCACGAACTGTCCGGCGGTAGTACGGTGCTAATCGTTTGTGCCACGCGCTCCATCTGCTGAAAGCCGGTCTTGCGATTCTTATCCAATATCACCGCCAGCAAACCGCGCTCGAAGTCGCGTCGATTATGGAAAACCTGGCTTGGAGTGAGTCCGCTCGACACGTTTAGTTTACCTTTAGGGCATTCGGACTTGTGAGCATAGACCATAGCTCGCAAACTCGAACAGGCTCAGGAAGCCTCGAGTGTGAACTGCCCATGCAAGCTGGCAATTGCTTCATCGGCACAACAATCGTTACCTTACCGTCCTAATCTTCCTAGCAGGTATCTCCATGACCAAGATTGCCTTTCTGATGGATCCCATCGAAAACGTCGCGATCAAAAAAGATTCGACCCTCGCCATGATTCGGGCCTCTCAGCTTAGAGGCATGGATGTTTACTATTGTCGGCAGGAAGACCTTGTGATTTCTGACGACCGCGTCTGCGCTTATTTGAGTCGTTTAGCGTTGGTTTCGCACTTCGCCGAGGCACTCGATCCTGCTAGCGTCAATAACGGCGAGGATTCCTGGTTCTCTCTAGCGTCAGAAGAACTGATGCCACTGTCCGCCATGGACATCGTCATGATGCGAAAGGATCCCCCCTTTAACATGGAATATATCTATACAACCTACCTTCTAGAGCGAGCAGAATCAGAGGGGGTAAGGGTAGTAAACCGGCCAGGTGCGTTACGAGACTGCAACGAAAAACTCTTCGCAACTGCCTTTCCTGAATGTTGTCCGCCGCTTGTTGTGAGCAGGCGCCTGGACGTGCTGAAAAAATTTCAGGCCGAGCACAAAAATGTAGTCTTTAAAAAATTGGACGGCATGGGTGGGGCTTCAATCTTTCGCATCATGGAATCCGACCCAAATCTTTCCGTCGTCTTGGAAATGCTGACTGATGGTGGCCGCGAACAAATCATGGGTCAGGTCTACTTACCCGAAATTGTCGACGGCGATAAACGAATTTTGATCGTAAATGGCAAGCCGGTGCCTTACGCTCTAGCGCGAATTCCGTCCGCGGGCGAAACTCGTGGAAATTTAGCCGCTGGGGGGCGCGGCGAAGGGCGACCCTTGACCGACCGCGACCGTTGGATCGCTGAGCAAGTCGGGCCGGAGCTGGTCAGGCGCGGGCTAAACTTTGTCGGCATCGATGTGATTGGCGACTACTTGACCGAAATCAATGTCACCTGCCCAACCTGCATCCGAGAGTTAGATGCTCAATTTGGTTTAGACATCGCCGGGGATCTCATGGACTCTCTCGCAAACTAGCGTCGAGCGGCCTATGTTTGCGACCCTCTGCAGAGATCGGTTTTACTTTTCCGCGCTGCTTGCCATCGGCATTCACGCCGCCTTAGTGCTTGGCATCAGGTTCGAACAAGAAACGCAGAGAGCGACCACTGAGCCTCTCTCGATCGAACTTCAGCAAGGCGGAGATGCGCTTACTTTTGACGGCGCCGCAATCACACCACACAACGATCCCTCGCAGTCCATTCCATCACCTCAGCGAAAATCCGACCAGCAAACACTCAACCTTGCTGACTCAGTGCCTGAACCCGAGCCATCTTCCGCGCCGGCGACACTTAAAAAAACAGCGCCACCGCCGTCGAAGGCCCTGAATACGAGGCAATTGGCCGAGCAAATAGTACTGTTCGATCAGCAAGCCAGACAGACTCGGGGTGATGCACGACGACGAGACCTTTCTGCAACAGCGGCACCAAGTGCCGCAGAGGCCGCCTACCTCGCGATGTGGCGTCGTAAATGCGAGCGCTTAGGAGGAAACAATTACCCCGCGGGCGGGCTACAGGGTGAACTCACCCTCCGCGTTTCCATTCATCACTCGGGACAACTACTTGATGTCAGGTTGCTGCGATCCTCGGGACACGAGGCACTCGATGCGGCTGCCTTGAAAACCGTCAGACAGGCCGCACCATATCAGCCCTTCAATGTCGATATGCGCAAGCGTTATGATGAATTGACGTTTACTCGAACCTGGCAATTCAGTCGTAGCGGATCTTTCATCAATTGATGGAGCAGAACGATATAGTGAGGACAGTCTTATAACGCCATGAACCTGACGAACCACTTTTTGCTGGCTCTCCCTGCGCTGCATCAGGACTATTTTGCGGCATCGCTGACCTACATTTGTGAGCACAGCAGCGATGGCGCCATGGGCATCGTCGTTAATCGCCCCTGCGATATCAGCGTTTTGGAACTGCTTAACCAACTCAACCTGAGCCCGCAACGCCATTGGGTCGATTACCCCGTTATTGCGGGAGGACCTGTGTCCACAGACCGTGGCTTTATGCTATTCGCTGGATCGGACGCCTACGACTCGTCTTTAACCATTGCCGAGGGTGTGCATCTCACCAGTGCCTTTGAATCGCTTCGGGCGGTCGCCAATGATGAAGGCCCAAAGCAATTCATGATTGCCCTTGGTTATGCCGGCTGGAGCGGGGGACAGCTGGAAGATGAGATCGCGCGCAACGTCTGGCTCACCGTCGAAGCAAATCCAGAGATCTTATTTGATCAGCCCTACGAAAAACGGCTGGATGCTGCGGCCAGCCTCCTAGGGATCGATTTGAACCTGGTTTCCCCGGATGCCGGATATAGCTAATGGTTGCTGGTGAAGGCTATGTGATAGGCATCGACTTTGGGTTAAAGTACTTAGGCATCGCTGTTGGCCAGACGGTAACCGGGACTGCCCGCGGATTGAGCACTCTAAAAGCCCGCAATGGCAAGCCCAACTGGTCAGAGGTCGACGAACTGTTGGTTCAATATCGTCCCATCGCCCTCGTGGTGGGGCTGCCGCTGAATATGGATGGCAGTGATTCCCATATTTCCCAACGCGCGAGTACTTTCGCTCAGCGCATTGCACGACACACTCACCTGCCAACCTATTTGGCAGATGAACGCCTTTCTTCATGGGCAGCAAAAGACGATGACGTGCTTACCGGAGACATTCACGCTAGGTCTGCATGCTTAATTGCCGAGACCTTCTTAAATGACTTCAGCGTTTGCCTGCCGGTGAAGACCAAGTTGCACCACCCGACATGAAGCCTGTATCTGAAAAAAATCTCGCCGCCCGCCTCAACAATTTAAACGAACGTATTGCGAGCGCCTGCCGAGCAAGCGGCAGATCCTCAGAGGCAATCACGTTAATTGGGATAAGCAAAACCAAGCCTGCCGAGGATGTTGCCGCGGCTCACGCGCTTGGACTGAAAGATTTTGGGGAAAAC
>CABZTD010000046.1 GCA_902528515.1 K189A clade bacterium | reverse complement strand
AAGCAGATTGAGCGGCTTGCCATGGCAAATCCTCAACTCGCGCCCTATGGATTAGCTGCGGAGCAAACCCTGGGGCATTTGAAGTGGCAGCCGTCCAATGATCTGACCGTCGTCACCACGGAAAACGTTGGTCAAGTCTTCGCCATGGTCAAGACAGGCAATGCCGACGCAGGATTCCTCGCGCTTTCTCAGATGCTAGAACAAGGAGTGCCGAAAGATCAGTTCTCGGTGGTGAATGGCAACTTCCATGACCCCATCTATCAGGGTGCGGTACTTCTCAAAAATGGTTCCCAGCCCGCCCGAGCAAGAGGATTTCTTCGTTTTTTACTCAGCCAACGACCCACAGAAGTCCCAGAAGCGGCCCAGGATGCCGCCCCCAGGAAAGCCGATATCAGCGGCCAATAAACGTAGGCTCGCGCTTCTCTACGAAGGCTTTGGTTGCGTTGCGATGATCTTCGGTCTGACCGCAGTGCACATGATGCGTGGCCTCTAGATCAAGGCAATCGTCAACGTCGCCCGAGGACATCGCCCGTGCGAAGTTTTCCTTCATGTAGCGATAGGCGACTGCCGGACCTACTGCCAGCTGCGCCGCAATCTCTTGGGTTTTTGCAGCCAACTCATCGGGTTCACAAACCCAATTTGTCAGACCCAGATCCAGCGCCTCCTGGGCACTTACACGCTCAGACATAAAGTAGAGCTGTCTAGCCTTCGCCGTGCCAATCAGTTGCGACATAAAGAAGGTGCCACCGTAGTCTCCAGAAAAACCGACCCGCGCAAAGGCCGTGGTCATAATCGCATTACTCGCCATGACCCGCAGGTCGCAGGCAAGCGCCAAGGACAAGCCCGCACCCGCTGCTGCGCCAGGCAGTGCCGCGATGGTTGGCTTGGGCATGCTGTAGAGCTTACCGGCGGTGGCCCGCTGATTCACTCGCTGACGATGAATAGCAGCATCGATAGTGTTGTCGCCCACAGTACCGTCACCACTGGCAGCCATACCCTTGACGTCGCCACCCGCGCAAAATCCCTTACCGGCACCGGTAAGTACGACGCAGCGAACCTGGGTATCGAGTTCGGCATCTGCCAATTGTTGCCCCAGCGCTGTGGTCATCTCACCACTCATTGCGTTGCGCGCATCAGGACGATTGAGTGTTAGCGTTAAAACGCCGTCCTGTAAGTTTGCGAGTAAGTCCTCGGTACCCGTATCTATATTCGAAACCATACCTCTTCTCCCCTTTATTTAGTGCGGTAACAGCTTAACAATTGCCACAAAAAAAATGCAAAGCCCAATCAAGGTAGGCGCGATGTCAAACGAGTAAAGGCAACGCTATGCTTTCCACCCTTTCGAATCAGACGAGTCGAGGTCTTGCCTTGCTTACTTCCATCGTGAAATTGCATCTTGCTACCGTCGCTCCAGCGGCCACGCTAGGAATCTACCTCATGTTCTGGGCAAAAGGGACGAGGCCCCACCGCCTGCTGGGTAAAATCTACATGACGCTAATGCTCATAACCGCCCTCACCAGTATGTTTATACCTGCAGCGGTTGGACCGCAGATCTTCGGCCACTTTGGGTGGATTCATTTGCTTTCGATATTAGTGCTTGTATCCGTGCCAAAGGCCTATCTCGCAGCCAGGAGGCACGACGTTACAGACCATAAGTTCGCGATGATTGGGGTTTATGTTGGCGGCATTTTAGTCGCTGGCCTGTTTACCTTAGCTCCCGGCCGCTATATCCATCAGCTGATTTTTACCTAGCTCAGCAGCTACAACCTGAGGAATAACTCTTTCGATCGAGTGCAAACGGAAGGCTTACCGAAGTAGGCTTCTAACCCTATACTCACCCGAGCAAAGAGACACGTACGCTGGAGAGAGCGATGAATGAGCAAACTAATCCCCAAAAATTTGAGACCTTTGATCTCACCTTCGAGAACAATATTGCCCGTATCTGTTTGAATCGTCCGGAAAAGCGCAACAGCATGATTCCATCCTTCTGGGAGGACCTGCCAAAGGTAGTGCGTGACATCGATAGTAACTCGCTAGCACGCGTCATTGTGCTCTCCTCCAGCGGTCCGGTATTTACCGCTGGCATGGATCTCAATGCATTTGCACCGAAAGCCAATATGACTGCCGAAGAAGCGAAGCGGGAGCGCATTCGCCATGGCGCCGCATTTTATGACGCCGTACGTAAAACTCAGGATGCTTTCAATGCCTTAGAGGCCTGCCGCATACCTATACTGGCTGCGATACAGGGCGGCTGCGTCGGTGGCGGCCTTGATATGGTGACGGCTTGCGATATGCGCTACTGCACACAGGACGCCTTCTTCACGATTTTTGAGATTAACATCGGCATGACCGCAGATGTGGGCACCTTCCCTCGCCTTGTGCAGCAAATACCCGAAGGTCTGGTGCGGGAGCTAGCCTATACCGGACGACGCATGCCCGCTGACGAAGCGTTAAGTGCGGGATTAGTGAATCGCGTCTTTGCCAACCAAGAAGAAATGCTGGCAGGCGTTATGGAGATTGCTGACGAAATTGCTTCGAAGGCTCCGCTGGCTGTTTATGGATGCAAGCATTTGATCAACTACTCCAAGGACCATACGACCGCGGACACCCTGGATTACGTGGCGATTTGGAACGCATCATTTCTGCAAAACCAGGAAATGCAGGAGGCCATGATGGCGAACGCGGAAAAACGCTCCGGAGACTTCGTTACGTTACCAACGCGTCAGAAGAGCTTCGGCTCAAACTGAATGCGTTAAGTCTACAAAACCTTGGGAGGAGTGACGATGACGATTCAGCTACGACAGATTTGCTTGGTTGCGCGCGACCTTGAGCCGGTGATCGATGACCTGCGCAGTATTCTCGGCATTAACAGCTGCTACGTTGATCCAGGAGTCGGCAAATTTGGCCTTGAGAACAACTTGATGCCAATCGGACGAAATTTTCTGGAGGTGGTCGCCCCGATTCAAGAAAACACGGCGGGTGGCCGCTACTTAGATCGGCGCGGCGGAGACGGTGGTTACATGGTGATAACACAAGTTGATACGTTGGCGGAGCACCAGCGCCTGCGACAGTGCGCTATCGACAATGGTGTACGCGTGGCCCACGAACACTCCAGCAATCAATGGACATTGACCCAGCTGCATCCTGGCGATTTGAAGGCCGCGTTTCTCGAGCTGGAATACGATGCGGACGAAGATTTCAACGGACGCTGGAATCCGGTAGGCGGTACTGGCTGGGAGCATCAGGTTAAGCAGGACGTCACGCTGGACTTCGTTGGCGTGGAACTCCAAGGCGATGAACCAGAGGCGTTGGCAGATTTATGGGGCAGATGCACTGATTTGCCCGTTGAGCATGATGCTGAAGGTAATCCAACCATCGCCTTCAACAACGTCGTGCTGCGTTTCGTCGCGATCACCGATGGGCGCGGACCTGGTCTGGGAGGGCTCGACATCGCCGTGGCGGACCGGGAATATATTCTGCGCGAAGCCAAGGCCCGCAAGGCCTATGTTAGTGATGACCAGGTCAATGTCTGCGGCACGCGCTGGTACCTTAAAGAAGCCTAGCAGTCGGCGCGGTGCTCGCCGATAACACGCTGATCAATCAGGCGCTGTATTTCGCTGTCGGTCAAGCCCAGTTGCCCTAATATGTCACGGCTGTGCTCTCCTAAATGCGGAGCTCTCCTTGGCTTGGCTCCTATCCCTTCATCCGAAAGGAAAGCAGGCTTGAGGTAGTGCAGATCACCGACATCGTGATTGTCAAATGTGCCGAGCAGTCCTGTTTTTGAAAGCTGCGGATCCGCAAGGACCTGGGAAAGTTCGTTGACCACCGCGCAAGGCACATCGATCCGGCCGAGCTCTTCAAGCCATTGCGCGGTAGTGCGGCGCACCGCGACCAGAGCAATCAATTCATAGAGTTCATCAATGCGATTCGAACGTTCAGCGCCATTGCTAACCCACGCCTCACCTGCAAGAGATGTTTCGCCGACCAGCTCCAAAAATCGAATCCACTGGTTGGTGCTGTAGGGCATGATCGCCATATAACCGTCAGCAGTTTCGAAAGGCCGGCGGTGATTGGACATCAGCCGCTGATAGCCTATGTCCCCTTGTGATGGTGTCATCGTTCGACCAGCAAGGTGTTCAGCCAAAATAAAACCTGCCATGGTTTCCAGCATGGGCACCTCGATACTCTGGCCCTCTCCGGTGCGCTCTCGATGAACAAGAGCTGCTGACACCGACATAGCTAAGTGCAATCCGACAACTTTGTCGCATAGTACGCTACGCACAAATTGCGGCGCGCCATCTGCATCTGCATTTAGAGCCGCCATGCCCGAGCGAGCCTGAATAATGTCGTCGTAGGCGGGGCTGTTGGCATCAGGGCCATGACTGGCAAACCCCGGAGACCAGCAGTAAACAAGATCGGGCTTAAAAAGCCTCAGTTGTTCATAGGCAATGCCTAGGGCAAGCGCGGATAGTCCCCTCATGTTATGAATCACTACGTCGGCATCTTCAACAAGCTGGGACAAAATCTTTTGCCCGGCGGCCTGCTTGAGGTCGATCGCGATACTGCGTTTATTGCGGTTAAAGTTTGCGAAACCCGCACCGATATCTGTGCTCGGGCCAGGCCGCACTGCACGAAAACCATCGCCGTCTAATGGTTCGACCTTAATGACGTCGGCTCCAAAGTCGCCGAGAAACTGGCTGGCGTAGGGGCCAAGAACCACGGTGGTAAAGTCCACCACCTTGATACCCTCAAGCAAGTTCAACACTGCGCTACTTAAATCTCGGTGCGTTAATCAAATTCTTTCTCTCCACTGGCGAAAAGTAGGTAAAAGACCATGCCGAACAGGGTTACGCCTGCGGTGACCTGGAACACAAGATCCCAAGAGCCTGTGTATTCAAGAATGAGTCCAGTTACTGCTACCCCGACGATGCCGGGAATGGTACCAGCCGTATTAGTAATACCCATCAGCGTGCCAGCATGTCGGGGAGCAACATCCATATGATTGACGTTGAAACCACCAATTCCCGCAGCGCCGAAAAGCTTACCTAAACAGAGGATGCCGATGGCAGCCCAGACCGTCTGGACGGTCGTGACCAAAAAGAGGCAGATCGCCAATCCGCCGAAGGCTATGGTTTGCATAATCTTGCGGACCTTGGTGACACCCATGCCGCTGACAATCATGCGATCAGCAATATTGCCTGCTACGTTCAAACATAAGAATGAAGTGATATGAGGCAGCATGGCAATGTAGCCAATATCGCCGAAGGGCACTCCGAGTCCCTCATTCACATATTTGGGTAGCCAGGACAAGATGACATAGAGCGTCCAATTGTTGCAGAAATGCGCAACCAATATTGCCCACACCGCCTCGCTCCTCAAGAACTCTCGAATCGGCGGCGACTGTTGTTGTTCCGCAGCCTCGGAAAATCGGGCATTGGACTTAATAAAGTCCAGCTCTGCTGTGGATATTCGAGGGTGATCTTGGGGACGCGTGCTGACAATGTACTGCCACGCTGCGAACCACAAGACCCCAACCAAACCAAAAAGATAAAAGGCCCACTCCCACCCGAGGTAAGTGACGATAATTGGGGTAACCACCAACGCGAAGACAGTACCAATGGGAATGGCGCTGGCGTTGAAGGCGATAGCTTTCGCGGTTTCGCCAGTCGGAAACCAGCGGGTCACCAAGCTGTAGACCGAGGGGAAGGTTACTGCTTCGCCTAAGCCCATACCGATTCTGGCTAGGTAAAGCATCATCAAGCCGCCCATCGCCGCCCATGGCGTAATCAGAGTAAAGAGCGACCAAATCAACACACCCATACCCAGTACTATTTTTCCGCCATAGGTATCGGCCAGACGGCCACCGCCAATCTGCATCATCAAATAGCCGATATAAAACGACGATAAAATGTAGCCTTGGGTTTCTAGATTCCAGCCGTAGTCTTCAGCCATTGGAATAATGGCCACAGATATGTTCACCCGATCGATGTAGCAGACGAATGTCGCCGCAAAGCACATGGCGACGATCGAGTATCGAGTCCGCCAAAATCCTTCTTTCGTAGCATCAAGTTCGGCCATGGTTTCCTCTCCCTCGACTTATTAATCTCCCCATCAAGAACCTAACTCATCACAAAGCGATCTGTCGCCCCTCTGCGTCAGCCAGCGTGGGATCCTCGGATACAACCATTAGCGTTTTGCCAAAATTCTCGCCGCACAGCATTTGTGCGAAAACCTCTGGTGTATTTTCGAGACCGTGGCGCTTGTCTTCCAGATATTGCACCTCGCCGGCACGCACATAGGCCCCCATCTCCTCAAGAAAACGATCTTGATAGTCAGCGACGAAGTTACCGACAAAAAGGTCGTGCACGCTAACGCGGTTTCGCTCGAATACCGCGCTGCCAACCGCCCGCCACCGACTGCGAGGGTCTTGGCCATCGACATTGCCATATTGGGAAATCAGTCCACAAAGTGCGATTCGTGATTGATCATTGAGCAGTGGAAGAACCGCATCGAACACTGCGCCCCCAACGTTCTCAAAGTAGATATCGCAGCCGTCAGGGCACGCATACCGAAGCTCTTCACTGAAGCCGGCAGAACGATGCGAGACTACGGCATCAACGCCTATGGTTTTGAGATACTCAAGTTTTTCATTGGAGCCCGCTATAGCGACCACCCGGCAGCCGTAAATCCGGCCGAGTTGGCATACCACTTGGCCGACCCCACCGGATGCCGCAGACACCACTATGGTGTCTCCAGGCTTCGGTTCACACTGCACTACTAATCCCGCATAGGCGGTTAAACCTAGCATTCCCAAAATGCCAATTGCGGTAGAAATTGGCGCCAGTTGGGGATCAATTTTGCGCGGGGACATGTAGCCAAAAAAATCGACGTTCGCCCCGGTCAACCCGTAGGCCTGCCAACCATTGGTGTTGAATACGACGTCGCCGTCGACATAACTCTTCAAGCGGCTTCGTACGACTTGAGATACCGTTCGACCATGGCAGATATCGCCAGGCTGCTCTGCACCGCTACGTCGGCGGCCCCACTGGTAAGGATCCAGGGAAAGGTAAATGGTGCGGGTAAGCATTTGATCTGGACCGGGTTCCGGTATGATTTCATGCCGCCAGCGAAAGTCTTCCGCGACCGGCCAGCCTGCTGGCGGCTTTCTTGCCAATCGCCAAACTGCATTGCTCATAGACCGTTACTCCCTGTAAACCCGACAATCATCCCTCGCCATGCCATCTACAGCACCTCAGAGCTTCACGGGACTCATCGAGTATAGGCTAGAGAGCAATACCCTCGCTGGTCTTTAGGCGCCAACTTAGCATTTGATCCGCAACTACGGTTAAGCGCCTTTCGAACACCATAGCCCTGTCCATGGTGTAGCGGCCGCTAGACTCTGGTGGATAAATCGCGCTTACCAAATGCAATATCAAGCGGTGAGGCCCAGGAACCGGACCATCTTTCTGACTCACCCGGAATTTACCCTCGTCTGCGCCCGTGATGCGCACTCTTGCAATGGGCAAGTTGGCATCATATGGAACCCAGGACAGCCAGCCTAATGCAACGGGCTTGCCGTCAAGGAGCACCTCCCCCTCCACTGCAATTCGCTCGCCATAAACCGTTTTATCGAGCAGAAAATCATGGCGAGCAAGCCACTGAAGAAGGAGTTCGCCCCAAGAACTTGTCGTAACATCGTTACGGTCCGTACCCCGGTCCAAACCTAAGCCATGATCACCGAAATTAAAGATATGAAGTTCCGCCGGAACATTCGCAGCAAGCAAGGCATCGTACAACAGGGTCGATTGATTCGCGGGCACCACAGAGTCTTGGTGATTGTGAACAATGAACATCGGCGGTGATTTAGCGTCTATTCGCGTATCCATGGGCAGATACTCGTCGGCCTTGCGGCCCCGCTTCACGCCATTTGTCACCGCGTAAATCGGCACAACAAAATTAGGACGGCAGTCTTCGAGTTCAATGGCGTCTGCTGAGAATTCTGATGCGGGATCGTCATCTGCTAAAGCTGTTGCCAAGGCCAAGTGACCGCCGGCAGAAAACCCGAGTAGCCCCACGCAATTTGTATTCAAGCCAATGTCCGCTGCGTAATGACGCACCATGCGAACAGCTCTTTGACCGTCCCTTTTACTGGCTGTGCTGTGATACTTGGGACCAAGCCGATAACGAAGCACAAAGGCATGAATACCAACAGCGTTTAACCATTGGGCCACCTGCAATCCCTCATGATCGCTGGCGAGCGTCCGATACCCGCCACCGGGGCACACAATTACACCACACCCATTTGGATTAGCAGCCAAATGTACCGTTAACTGAGGCGAGTCTTCGAAAGCGCTGTCTATGCTAGCTGGTGCGTCACCCCAAAGAATCCAAACGTTGTCGATCATCCAATCGTTGCTCCTAACAGTTATGCAGCCAATGTACCGACCCACTGCGCCGATCGTGTCACACTAGATGCGTCACGAAGCTGCAGTCCAAAGGAGACGTTTATGGTCTACAACAACGTTATTTTAAAAGCTAAAGACGTCGGCTACATCAACGAGTTAAAACAGCTTTTAATCGCTCAGGCTGAGGCGTCCCTTACTGAGATAGGGTGCGAGCGATTTGAGGTTTATCACTCGGAGTCGGAACCCGAGGTTTTCTTTTTGATCGAGTGCTGGACAACCCAAGCTGATTTAGACACACATCGCTCGACACCACACTTTGTAGAGGTTTACCGACCAAGGGTTTTACCGCTGGTCGAACGCATGCCCCACCCTTGCCAACGGCTGATCTAGTTTCAAGGCTACGCCAACGCCCAACTACTGATGCAGCGGATATCCTTTTTTTAGCCTGATCTGGTTTTTTCGACGCGAAAAACCTTGTTTGGCGAGACTCAACAAGGTTTTGAAAGTTTGGAAAGGGGGGCTAAACGTCCAAGGAAAGGAATTAGCTTCCAGTATCGGTAGTAGTTATGGTCGGCCCCAACGGATTCACCAGCGGAGGGACAGATGTTGTGCCTCCACTATCACCGTCAGCGGCCACAGCCATAAATCCCAATCCCGTAACGCCCACGGAAACCGCAGTTTTCATTGATATGCTTCCTGCAGAGCCTCCAGCCACGGCGCCAGTTCCTGCTCCGGCACCAGCCCCACTCGGCCCAGCGCCTTCGGCGGCTTTAAGGCCGGTTGAACCCCCAGTGAACATAGCCGAAGCCGCGCTTATAAAAAGCTTTTTCCAGAACGTAGCCATTCTATAAATCCCCACTAACTTGTTCTGGCCGCATGCACGTCACCGAAGAATGAGGCGGATTTATATCGCATAAGTTCTGCATCGCCGCTTGGAGATTGGACAACCTGTACCATTTGGCCAACAAATGTTTGTTATGTACGACAAACCACGACGCGAAAACGGAAACGTATCCTTATTCGGCGACGCTAATGATGATAACGCTCCGAATTCGCCAGCATATAGGCTGCACCATGTACTTCATTGATCGCTGCGTTTTCGCCAAACAACCGCTGCTTTTGGTCTCGGTAGTTATCGCGATTCGCTGCCAGCGGCGCCAGCTGAGTCGCACGCTCTTGAGCAGCTCCCAGCAACGCTTCAGCGTCATCAATATGCTCGACAAATCCCGCGGCCTGAGCCATTGGGCCGGTCCACCGCTTCGCGAGCTGGACGGTTTCAAAAAAGGCCGACGCGGGCAGCTTGTGTTTGAACAAGGCCAGCTCGGGGCTCGGAATCGATAGGCCTATTTGCATCTCATTCGCGCACATGAAACCTCGATCCGCGCGCATAAAGCGCACGTCGTGGCACAGTGCCGACATGAATCCGGCCCCAAAGGCGTGACCGTTTACCGCACAGATTGTCGGCACTGGGTAGGTCATGATTCGGCTCATTAGGCCCATAAACTCGGTTCCAAAAACCGCTCGATCACCCGCTGCAGGGTGGGCATCAGGGTCTTGTACCCAATCCAAATCCAGCCCATTGGAAAAGAACTTTTCGCTTGCGGAAGTCGTCACCAAGGCGGCCGGGCCCGTGGAGGCCTCTACCTCATTTAACGCCTCTGCTATCGCCCTCACAAAACTGGTATTCCAACGGTTCTCGCCGGCATTTAGCGTCATTGTGAAAACATCGCCTTGGCGCTCTAGTTCAATCATAGCTCCCCCTATTTACTGTGTTCTGCGTGGAAGTGTGGCTATAGCCAGACGCCAAGGCAATACACAGGCTCCTATCTTCTAGCTCATCTTTATAGTGAGGTTTGCGTTCGTCGTGAAGGGCCTACTTGAAGGCACGACCAGTGCGTATCAGACTCTTTGCATTGAGCCAGTCGACAATCAAAAAAGGCCCTTTGAATGACTTCCAGCAATCATCCGCTCGCAGATCGCCCCTTGGCGCAAACGCCACTTTCCCTCCTAGACGGATTGACAACCACCCGCGCGATACGGCGCTATACTCATGAGCCTATTCCTGAAGCGCACCTGCGAGATATTCTGTTCTCAGCGACTCGGGCGCCAAGCGGATCGAACCGTCAGCCCTTTCGTTTCATGGTGCTAACAAGTGGCGACAAGGCAGATAAAGCCAAGGCCATGATCGCTGGAGCTGCCCAAGCCATCTGGATGGAAAAGGAGCGCAATGACGGCTACGCTCAGGGATCCGGCACAGACCCCGACTCACCAAAGTCCCGTATGGCCAGAACCATGCGAGGCTACGTTGAGAACTTTGGCTCCGCGCCTGCTCTGATTTTGCCCTGCATGATCCG
>CABZTD010000045.1 GCA_902528515.1 K189A clade bacterium | reverse complement strand
ACTCATCCATTCGCGACCGGGCAATATTAGGTGTAGTTAGTCGCGAACTCTCATCCTAATGCGCTGGGAAAGAAATCGGTTCTGTTAGTGTCGTGCCGAACAAGTACCGCTAGGGAGCTTTTTCTAATTCGAGAAGTTTGGTAGCGTTTGCGAATAAAGTGGCATTGAGGAGGTGCAATGCAGCCAAAACTTCTGGGTATGAAGATTACGTCATTGTGGCTTGCAGTGTTTCTTGCTGCGCTAACGGTCAGCGCGAACGCGGAAGCGTCAGCCTATGCCGAAGCTTGGGGACCCAGCGTAGGCTCTGAAGCGCCTATGCTGCAGGCCGATGACCATAATGGTACAGCGCAAGGCTTCGCCAATCTCAAAGGACCCAATGGTCTGCTATTTGTCTTTAATCGAAGCGTCGATTGGTGACCCTTTTGCATGCGTCAGTTCGTGAAACTGAGTGACATACAAGACAAATTCGAAGCTCTAGGAGTAGGTGTCGGCGGAATGACCTACGACGACCTAGAGACCATCAAAACATTCCACGACAAATGGGGAATCAACTTCCCTCTCTTGGGCGACAAAGACGGCGCCATTGTAGATGCCTGGGGTATTCGTAATGAAGCCTACGGAGAAGGCACGTTTGCACACGGTATTCCACACCCAGGTGTGGTGCTGATTTCGCCCGAGGGTGAGATATTGGCTAAGTGGGCGCAAGAGGGTTACCGAACCCGCGCCGATTGGCAGGCGGTATTGTCTGAAGCGCGCGATGTGTTGAGCTCAAGGCGGTAAAAAGAGGCGATCAACGTCTATCGGGGGAATGTGGCAAAGCTTAAGCAGATACTAAGTTGGTTCGCCGTTGTTGCAATCGGGCTCATCAACGGAGTGCTGGAAGACATTATGTTCTTCTCGGTACTAGTGCCCTACATGCCTATGAGCTTAGATCTTACTGGAGATATGTTTTGGTACGTAACCGTGCCCGTGGCACAGCTGCTGGCGCTTGGCGTGACAGGTGTCATTGGCTGGTTGTTTTTGGACCTTGCAAAGGTGCCTCGCTTAATAACGTTTTGGGCATGTTGGGTGGTGGCGCGAACGATATTTCTGTTGCAGATACACAATCCGGTAGAGGATGTTGTGATTTACTTGTTGTGGGCAACGTTTTGGTGCGTCTTGATTGGCATATTGGCCAAGATAAAGGTGGGTAACAGGCATGGAGCGGACGTTTGTCTAGTGAATGACGCCGTAAAATAAAAAAATAAGATCGGATAAGAATCAGCCGGCTGAAAAGGGGCATTAACGGGAAACGCAGTCTGGATAGGTAGCATGCGCATACTTTATATCGACATCGACACTCTGCGCCCCGATCACCTCGGTTGTTACGGCTATCATCGTCAGACCAGCCCCAATATAGACGTGATAGCTCGTCAGGCCGGTGTTTTTGAGAACGTGCATGCTAGTGATGTGCCGTGTTTGCCCAGCCGTACCGCGCTGCTTACAGGACGCTTTGGTATTCATAACGGCGTCGTGAATCATGGTGGTACCGACGCGGATCCCGTTATTGACGGGGCGAGTCGAGAATTTTGGTCTCGGCTGCATCAGGAGAGCTTACCTTCGCAGTTAAAGAACGGTGGTACGCCGTTTTCCTTTACGAAAGAGCAAACGCGCACGGTATCTATCAGTTCCTTCGCCCAGCGACATTCTGCTTTTCACTGGTACGCGGGGTTTGACGAGGCCTACAACGTCGGTAAGTATGGCCTTGAGACCGCCGACGAGGTATATGTCTTAGCACGAGATTGGCTCCGACGTCACGCAAAACAGGATCACTGGTTTTTGCACGTGCATATGTGGGACCCACATACGCCCTATCGCTCCCCGATATCCCTCGGCGAACCCTTCGCCGAAGAGCCGTTGCCCGCTTGGTATACCCAAGAGGTTCGAGTCGAGCATTGGCAGCAGTGTGGCCCCCATTCTGCTAGAGAAAGTTATGGTTTTACGCCCAACCCTAAAATGGCGAAATTATTTCCACGCCAGCCCCAAGAGATTCCCGATATTGCTGCAGCGCGGCGGATGTTTGACGGGTACGACTGTGGCGTGCTGATGGCTGATAGATATGTCGGCCAGCTAATGAACCTGCTTGCTGAGCTGAATGTTGATCATGACACGGTCGTAATAATCGGTTCCGATCATGGCGAAAATCTCGGCGAGCTGAACGTCTATGGAGATCATCAAACTGCGGATCAGATCACGACGCGGATTCCTATGATCATGAAGTGGCCCGGAATGGTAGATAGCGGCCGTTTTAAGGCCAAGCTTTATCATATTGATATATTTGCAACACTGCTCGAGCTTACAGGTAAGGCAGTACCAGATTCCTGGGACGGTCAAAGTTTCGCCGAGTCATTGCGAGAAGGGCGCGATGTCGGGCGCGAAGAACTTGTGCTCTCGCAAGGCGCTTGGGCATGTCAGCGAGGTGTGCGATACGATGATTGGCTATATTTGCGCACAGCCCATGACGCCTATCATCTTTGGTCAGACGAAATGCTGTTCGATTTGAGCAATGACCCGCATCAGCAGGTAAACCTCGTGCGCGAACAGCCAGAGGCGTTGAAGTGTGGGAGAGACAAGCTTGATAGTTGGCATGCGGAAATGTTGGTAGATGCCGCACGAGGTAGAGATCCACACGAGAATGTTATGGCAGAAGGCGGTCCTTATCATGTTCGAGGCAAACTACCGGCGTATCTTGAAAGGCTTCGGGCATCAGATCGATCGCATTTGGCTGACCAGCTGGCAGAGAAATACGGCTTGTGATCGGAAATACGCCTAGCGCAACAAAATATAAAAGGACGCGTGCGACGAGCCTACTCAAGGACGTGCTTAATGGGTAATGGATTTGCGAGTAGGGGGCATGCATTCTTCAGCCAACACCTGCGGCAACTAAAATCTTTCAAAATTTGAAAAACGAAAGGAAAAGTCATGAAGAAACTAACTACTTTTATCGCAGCGAGCGCGACCTTTTTCTATCTCGGCATCACCAGCGCAGATGATCATGATGGCGGGCCGTTTTACGCTTTTTATCACGTTCAGGCGTCTAATCCTTCTGCCTTAGTCAGTGCCATGGACACATTTTGGGCCTCGGACTGCGGCAAGCAATACCCGGCGGATGTGGCGTTGTTGGAAGAAGTATTCAACGGGTCTAGTTCGTCAACGCACTTTATTATCAACACGTTTCAAACTTCTGCTGATCAAGCCCAGGCAGCGGAAATTATGCGTTCGTGTCCTGATGCTGTTGCTTTCGTACAAAGTCTTTACGAATCGGGTACGCTTCCAGTGAGCCAGTACATGGGTTCAGCGCCAATTGATGAGGGTGATTGGACTGAGGATGCAGTCTTCTCCAAGTTTGACATCTCGGTCGAACCACAAAACCAAGAGCGCTACGCCGATGCCTACGCAAAGATGATGAAGAAAATTTCTCGGGACGTTGAGATGCGCTCCTACGGTGTTGGAGCGGTTGGGTTCGGCAGGGACAGATTTACGCATTGGGTCTGGACTGGCGCGAGGTCTATTCCCGAATTGAATGAGATAACGCAGCGGTTGACGAGACATCCCGTGTTTATGGAATTCAATCAGGATGTCGGGCGCATGCGTGATGTTGTAAATACCTCTCAGAACGTCATTATCAAAAGCTATCCCCGCCAATAGCAATAAGAGTCAGCCGCACGGCGCTTTAACGGATTTGATTGGCAAAACGAAAAAATACAAGAAGGTAAAACCAATGAAATTAGTCATCGCCTTTTTCCTGCCATTCCTAACTTTTTTGTGGCCGCTTTCCTAAAAAGGCAAAAGAAGTCGGAGGTTGTTAGCAGAAATGAAACTCTTTTTCATTGGAATAATCTGGCTTCTGGCTTTTGGAGGCTGCGCTGGAGCTATAAATCAGGCCGCGCCGCAGGTCGAGGATGATGAAGGTAAGAAAAACTGCGGTCGTGCGATG
The DNA here is from genome assembly GCA_902528515.1 of K189A clade bacterium. Taxonomy (GTDB): domain Bacteria; phylum Pseudomonadota; class Gammaproteobacteria; order Pseudomonadales; family Azotimanducaceae; genus UBA4421. The sequence continues at coordinate 6,929 of CABZTD010000045.1, read as the reverse complement.
ACCCAAAGATCTAAGTGCAAGGAGTCTTAGTCCGGTTGGAAAAACAGACTAATCGCAGGCACGCTTAAATTAAATCCCGTTGCTATGCGAGGACTGGATGGGCAGCCACAACTGATGGGCAAGTAAGGCATTACACTAGACATGTTGGAGACGTCGGTAATCTAAAACTTATTCGCGAGGCAGGTGGCTGTCCCGCGTTAGCTACGGTGTTCGCTGGATGCATTGTCTTTAGAAGAAATCGCAATGAGCTGAGTTACTGTTTGAGGGGTGACCAAATCCCTCATTTATATGAAGTGGAGAGACTGCTCCTCAGCTGGAATTGGGGGATTGGTTTAAGGCCGTTTCTTTCGTCCGTGTAGAGGGCGCGTTTATAATTAGACAAGGTTTTTCGGTGTGTTGAGATGAGCGTTTTTGGCAAGGATGAAGTAGCAATAAACAAGTTCGCAGCGAGTATGCCGCTCCCTGTTTTCGACGTGACTAGCTTTAGCCAGCCCGTCTCCCTCAGCCGCGCAAAGATCGCCATCGTTACTACGGCTGCGCTGCATCGGCTCGATGAAGATGGTTTTGAACTTGGCGACAACGACGCTCACTTTGAAAAACTCCCCAGAAATGCCAGAGATCTGGCAATTGGCCACCATAGCGTCAACTTTGATCGCGGCGGATTTGCCGCGGACATCAATGTGGTCTACCCCATTGATCGTCTCGAAGAGATGGAAGACGCCAAAATCATTGGGGACGTTGCAGACTACCACTACGCTTTTGCGGGTAACCAATCAGACACCGTATCAGAAATCCGGCTGGATTCTGGTCCTCTATGTGCTAAGGCTATGTTGGATGAGGGCGTGGATGTGGTGTTGCTAACCGGCACATGACCCCTATGCCCGCGTACCGTTGGTACGCTCGCACATGTTTTTGAATCCGCTGGTCTGGCTACGGTGGTCCTGACCCCAATGAAAGAGGTTGCAGAACGAATGCAGTTGCCCAGAGCGCTGCATACACGTTTCCCGGTCGGATTATCACTCGGTAAGCCAAAGGACCCTGAATTTCAGCAACAGGTTTTGCAAGCCGCGTTTGATCTACTACGAGCATCTTCGGGGCCAGTCCTCCAGACCTTTGCGGAGACGATTGCTGCGACGGGCAGCGAGCCCCTAACGTGCCCACTGCCGCCAAGGTTGAATACTGAGGTGCATCCCGCCGTCGATGAATCCCAGGCATTGAAGGGCGCATATGATCGAGCTTGCAAGAAAAATGGCAGGACGTCAGTGGGAATGCAGATCAACGCGGAAGAAGTCCCAGAAGCGATCTCTAGGCTGGTTGAGATTGGTGCGGGCGAATCTTGGGACAGCGTTGGATTTCCGGAAGGTTCGCTCTATGGCACGGTGCACGATATTCGTAGCTACTACGAAGAACTCGCTTGCGAATTGGCAGAAGGCCCCATCACACCGTGGTCAACAGAAGAGTGGTTCTACGAGCAAACCGAAGCGGGACAAGTCATTTTACATGCTCGCCGTATCATGAGAGCTAACGATGTTGATCCTGCGGTATGGTTTGGTTTGGCTCCAGCGGGTCGGGAATAGACAAGAAAAAGGCAGCCATGTTGTCAGCTCCCACTGAATTGGATTTTGGGATGCTCATCGCATTAATCGAGGTGCGTAGATGAGTGAAATGCTTGCATACGCTGCCGGCCCACGGTTGCCTGCAATCAGAGATATTACCCTCGGCGACCTTCTGCGCGAAGCAGCAGAAACGGTCCCGGACCGCATTGCGCTTATCTCTGGCACCAAAAATCCCGTTCTGCGGCGCAGCTGGACTTATAGAGAGTTGTATCTGCAGTCCTACCTAGCTTCTCGAGTGCTTGTGCAAAAGTTTGAACCCGGGCAGCGGGTCGCCGTCTTTGCGCCCAATTCACCAGAATGGGTGATGCTAGAATTCGCTTGTGCGATGGCCGGTGTCATTATGGTCACAATTAATCCAGCATACCGTGCTCAAGAGGTGACTTACGTCCTAACTCAATCCCGAAGTTCAGGTGTATTTCTCGTGCCTGAATATCGAGGCAATCGGTTGCTCGATACGATCCAAAACGTCAGAAATAAATGTCCTGACTTGAGAGAAATCATTCGACTGGATCAATGGTCAGAGTTTCTTGCGATGAATAACGGGACTCAGCTACCAGAGCGCGATGTTTCTCCAGAAGATCCGGTCATGATTCAGTACACCTCTGGCACGACTGGATTTCCCAAGGGCGCTTTACTCCACCATAAAGGGCTCGTGAACAACGCGGCGCACACACTGGACCGTATGCAAGCAAAGGATGGATTTGTCTGGCTCAGCTTTATGCCGCTTTTTCACACAGGGGGCTGTGTGGTCTGTGTGCTCGGTGCAGTTGCCTTTAGGGCGACTCAGGTACTGATGGAGCGGTTCGAGGCAGGGCTGGCCCTTGAACTTATAGAACAATATGGGGTCAACGCATTCAATGCTGTGCCCACAATGCTTAACGCAATGCTAGAGCACCCGGACTATGCAAACAGGGATCTTTCGAGTCTCGATGTATTGACCTCCGGCGGCGCCACCGTGCCTATGGAACTGGTAAAAGTGATTGAGAAAGAGTGGGGTGCGAATGTAACGATTATTTTCGGTCAAACGGAATGCTCACCTGTAGCCTGTATGACCCGACCTGACGATTCTAGAGAAGATAAGACAATGACCCTTGGTAGGCCGATGCCTAATACAGAAGCCAAGATTATTAATCCGAAAACGGGTGAGACGGTTGCCTGCGGTGTTCTTGGGGAATTTTGTACCCGGGGTTACCACGTCATGCATCGCTATTTTGAAATGGTCGGTGCGACGGCGAATGCGATAGATAATGAGGGTTGGCTGCATACTGGCGATCTTTGCTCTATGGATGAACGCGGTTTCTCGAAAATCGAAGGTCGACTAAAAGATATAATCATCCGTGGCGGCGAGAACATCTACCCGCGTGAATTGGAAGAGCTGCTGTTTCGGCATCCGACCGTGGGAGACGTCGCGATCGTAGGGTTGCCAGATGACTATCTCGGTGAAGAAGTAGCTGCTTTTTTGCGTGCCGCGCCCGGTCAAAAGATGAACCGGGAGACTTTGTTCGGATACCTGCGAGAGCATCTCTCTGCGCATAAAACCCCGTCTCACTGGTATGAATTGAATCAATTTCCGCTAACTGGATCCGGGAAGATTCAGAAATTTGAATTAAGAAAAATGTGGCAGGCTGGTGGATTGAACGAAATGTAGTGGACCTTATAGGATCTTGAGATTGGGTTGCCTGAAGCAAGCCCGCGCCCTACTGAAATCTGCGTCTTTGGTCGCTCTACCGAGGCTCAGGGTTGGCTGGGCAAACAACGCAATTCCTTTAGCCTTGCCTTTCATTTCGCGCGCTCCCAGGTCCTCAAACTCATAGTTGTATTCAGTACGGAATTCGTCAGCAAGCTGAGTGCGTAACAGAGTTTGATCCGTTGTAGCTTTTGACTCTATACGTGATGCTAGATTGAGTGCTGCACATTTGCATGCGGTTTCGAACTTTTCGCCGCTGCGTCTCCAAGAGGGATCCCAAGCCTACTCAAAGGCCGGCGGCCTAGCATCCGCAATGGAGGCGATGGAATTAAGAAATCGATTTAACAGATAAAAGTTGGTACCCGGGATCGGACTCGAACCGATACGGTATTCCTACCGGGGGATTTTGAATCCCCTGCGTCTACCAATTTCGCCACCCGGGCAGGGATAGATATAGGCGCGTCTAGCGTCACGAGATTCTGCACAAGCGCCTTTACGGATACAATAGTCAGGTTTTCCATGGTCGGTAAAGCCATTGCAACTCTCAGATTTCGATTATCAATTGCCTGAACAGTTGATTGCCCAGCAGCCACATCCTGAGCGCGCTAACTCGCGCTTGCTTCAACTGGTCGACGGCCAACTGCTCCACGGGGTCTTTACCGACTTGAAGGTCCTACTCAAACCCGGTGATCTGCTGGTTTTAAACGATACTCGCGTGGTGAAAGCACGGCTCCAGGCATTTAAAGATTCTGGTGGTACTGCAGATATCCTTCTCGAGAGGGTTTTGGTCACCTCGATGGACGCTTCAGAGGTTGAGAGCGATGAGGCGTTGTGCCAGGTGCGAGTGAGTAAGCCGCTCAAAGCAGGCCGTAGATTATTGGTGAATAGCGCGCCCATTGAATGCCTTGGCCGGCAAGGAGAATTTTATCACTTACGATTTCCTGAGCCCGTGTTTGATTTTTTACAGGCATTCGGGGAAATGCCGTTGCCTCCGTACATAAAGCGCAAGGAAAAGGCCACCGATGAGTCGTCGGATGAAGCGCGCTATCAGACTGTCTTCGCGCGCCACCCAGGCGCTGTTGCAGCACCCACCGCGGGACTTCATTTCTCAGAAGCCTTTTTATCCGAGCTGCGGCAGCGCGGTATTGATGTGGCTTATGTCACGTTGCATGTGGGCGCGGGTACTTTTCAGCCTGTGCGAAAAGAAAATTTATCTGACCATGTCATGCATGAGGAGCATTACCAAATTCAATCCGATGCGGTGGAGAAAATTCGCCAAGCCAAGGCCGGGGGAGGTCGAGTGGTGGCTGTTGGGACTACGGTCATCCGAACCCTTGAAGCCGCCGCCGCGCAGGGTTCGTTACAACCTAGATCTGGTGCGACACGCCTGTTTATTACACCGGGTTTTGAGTTTCGGGTAGTTGATGCCCTAGTGACTAATTTTCACTTACCTAAATCGACACTCATGATGCTGGTCTGCGCGTTTGGTGGTTATGAGGGTGTGATGGCCGCCTATCGCGCGGCAGTGGCGGAGCAATATCGTTTTTTCAGCTATGGGGATGCCATGTTTATCGAGAGATTGAGTGTTTGAGCTTTTGGCTAAGGATGGGGCGGCGCGACGCGGCGAACTTACCCTGCCTCACGGTAAGGTACAAACGCCAGTTTTTCAGGCGGTTGGTACCTACGGCACGGTCAAGGCGATGACGCCCAGAGATCTGCGCGATTGCGGCACCCAAATGCTGTTGGGCAACACTTTTCACTTAATGTTGCGTCCCGGAGATAAGCGTATTCGCGATCTGGGTGGCCTCCATAAGTTTATGCAGTGGGATGGCCCTATTCTGACCGACAGTGGCGGGTTTCAAGTATTCAGCTTGGGCGATCTACGCAAGATGACCGAGCACAGTGTGGTGTTTCGCTCGCCGGTCAATGGCGACAAGGTTGAGCTGACCCCGGAGTCCTCCATCCAAGTGCAGGGGAATCTAGGCTCAGATGTGGTCATGGTACTAGATGAGTGTACGGCGCATCCCGCGACCTACGAACAGGCCAATGCGTCCATGGAGCTGTCCATGCGGTGGGCTGCACGCTGTAAGACGACCTTTGAAAATACGCAGGCGGGCAGCATGAACCCCGGCTCAAAGCTCTTCGGCATCGTGCAGGGCGGCATGTTTGAGGATCTGCGCAGCGAAAGCCTGCAAAATCTCCAGCAAATTGAGTTCGACGGATATGCCATCGGCGGGCTTTCGGTTGGTGAGAGTAAGGAAGACATGATTCGGGTGCTCAATCATATAACCCCCGAAATGCCAGAGCATAAGCCGCGATATCTGATGGGTGTGGGCACGCCTGAAGACCTAGTTCGCGCTGTGGGGCGAGGCGTGGATATGTTCGACTGTGTAATGCCTACTCGTAACGGTCGTAACGGGTATCTTTTCACGTCGGCAGGTGTGGTGAAAATTCGCAACGCGCAGCACAGGAATGCTGATGTTGCGCTGGACGAAAACTGTAACTGTTACACCTGCAGTCATTTTTCTCGGGCCTACTTACACCACTTAGATCGTTGCGGCGAAATGCTAGGCGCAATGCTGATGACCCAACACAATCTGCACTACTATCATCAATTGATGGCTCAATTGCGTGCCTCAATTGAAACCGGTACATTTCGGAACCTCGCGACGTCCCTACAAAACCAATGGAATTGTGACCATGAACTTGTTTGAAACTACCGCTCAAGCGGCAGAGGCGGCGGGTCCGGGCCCTGACGCGGGCCTGATCAACCTCATCATGCTCGGCGGCTTCGTTATTATTTTTTATTTTCTGCTGATTCGGCCTCAGAGCAAACGCCGCAAAGAACATGAAGCCTTAGTCAGTGGGCTGGGCAAAGGCGATGAAGTCGTCACAGCAGGCGGTATTGTTGGCCAGATCACTAAGGTGGAAGACGAGTTCGTTAAAGTGCAGATTGCGGAAGGTCTTGAAATGCGGGTTCAAAAATCCTCGGTTGGCGCTACATTGCCAAAGGGCACGATCAAATCCCTCGACTAAGCGCTGTTGGATAATGTTACGCAGAGCCGGTTTTCGATGGAGTTGGGTGGTAAGCCGAGGGTTGCGATTTTCTTTTTGAGCTGGGATCGCTGGGGCTAAACGCTTCGGCATCGATACACTGCGTTCACCATCATTAGTGAGATGTCCATGAATCACGACGAGAGCAGACCCCAAGACAATGGCGGTCAAGGTACAACACTGCTCGGTGCACCCTCTCGCCGGGGACCAATGAATGTCTTTCCTCTATGGAAAAACATTCTCGTGGCGACCGTATGTTTGCTAGGAGCACTGTTCGCTGCCCCGAACGTTTTTCAACCAGACCCTGCTGTCCAGATACGCTCTCTAGACGCAGATGCAAGTATCGGTGCGGCGCAAAAGTCCCGGGTATTGGCTGCCCTAGATGAAGCGGGCGTAACAGTGGTTGGGGTTGATGAAGACGATGGCTCCCTACTCGTACGTTTGCAGGATGAGGATGCGCAGTTAGGTGTTCGAAGCCTGATTTCAGATACGCTTAACGACAATGTCCGCGAATTTGTCGTCGCGTTAGCTCAAGCGCCAACGACGCCTAAGTGGCTACAGGATCTCGGTGG
>CABZTD010000044.1 GCA_902528515.1 K189A clade bacterium | reverse complement strand
ACGCATCTGCCCATCCTATTCCAATAAACTAGTACAAATCTTAGACACAGTTTTTGTTGTATGTCTAGAGTAGTCGTCAGCCGATATAGCAAGTGTTGTGCAAGATGGAGCTTACGAGCTCATCCAATTTTTAGAGCCTCTCTGCACCCTACTTCTCAAGATGTTCCTGGAGAAATAAATTGACTACCTCCAAATATAGATCGCGATTTTCCTTCTTACGTAATCCATGACCCTCATTGAGCGCATTCATGAACCAGACATCTTGCCCGGCGCCTCGGACTGCTGAGACTATTTGTCGTGACTCTGAAGCCGGTACTCTCGGATCGTTTTCCCCCTGCACCACTAACAACGGAGCGGTAATTTTATCTGGATGATTACTAGGGCTAATCGACTCGAGGTGGGCGCGCATGACAGGATCACGCTCGTCACCATATTCAACACGCCGCAAGTCACGTCGATAGTCTTCAGTGTTTTCGAGGAAGGTGACAAAGTTCGAAATACCCACGATGTCCACTCCAGCTGCTAATCGATCGCTGAAGTGCATCATGCTTGCGAGAACCATATAACCACCGTAGCTGCCGCCATATACAACTACGCGGTCTTGATCCAAGTCGGGTTGTGTTTCGATCCAATCAAGTAACGCACCAATATCACGAACCGAATCCTCACGTTTAAATCCATTGTCGAGTAGCACATAGTCCCGACCGTAACCGGCGGAACCTCTCACGTTTGGCGCAATGACAGCGGCGCCTAAATCAGCTATCCATTGCTGAAATGTGCTGGAGAATCCTGGTCTGAACTGGCTTTCGGGTCCCCCATGGATCGAGATAATTACAGGATGCGGTCCCTTAGTTTTTGGCTTATATACCCAAGCGGGAATCTGACGAGACTCACCGTCGACGGAATCAAATGTGGGATACTCAAAAAGATCGGGCTCGGCGAATTGACTCAAATCCAGCCCCGCCACCTCGGATGCAGTCCAACGGGTCATGGCGCCATGATTCAGTCCATCTCTTGATATGGGGAGCGTGTAGACGTCGCTAGGTGACGTCGCAGTATTAAGTGTCATCGCAAGCTGACGATTGTCCGGACTAAAACCGCCTAGGGACGCTCTTCCAGTAGGTATGCCAGAAACCCCCTTATATGTGTGGCTTCTAGGATCAAACAAGTAAATTTGATCTCGCCCGCCCGCATTAACGGAAAAAGCACCGCGACTACGATCATCAGAAATCAGCAACCCTGAGACGTCCCAGTCAATGCCTTCCGTTAATATGGTTACATCAGCACTGTCGATAGCATAAAAAGCGAGTCGTCGAAAGTTAGCCCCTGCATCCGTAGTAAAAAAGAAACCCTTACCGTCAGACGTAAATCCGGATGGCAAGTTAACCGAAGGCGCGTCCGCATCTCCTCGAATTAACTGATATTCCTTTGTCTTTAGATCAAGCAGGTAAATCCGGCTGTCGGTAACGCTGACGTACTGAGAAATCAGAAGCTCGCGTCCATTGGGGCTGAAATCGACAGCCCCCCAAGAAGAACCATCAGGAGACGCCAATACCAATTCTGCAGACTCTGGTTTTTCCGGATCCATCACCCATACATCGTTCGAACGGCCGTTTCGGCGTGTACTGCGGAAAGCTATAGCCTGACCGTCATCGCTCCAAACAATTCCACTATTGCGGGATTCACCATCGGAAAGACGCTTTAAATTCCCATTTCTAGGATTAAGTAGAAAAATCTGTGCGAACTCGTTACCGCCCTCGTCCATTGTCATCGCAATTGATGTGCCCGAAGGCTGTCGCGATGCTTGCCCGACGGGTTCTCTGAAAAATGTCAGCTGATGACGAGCACCCAAAGGCATATCAACTCGGTGTAGCTGACTTACCGCCCCAAAACGAGTGCTGATGAATATACTCTCGCTGTCTCGCGTCCAGCCGCGAAATGCAGCACCTCTTACATTTTGATATCGGTTCAAGCGCCGACCAATTTCGGGGGGAATCTCAGGTATTCCGCTCAGCACAACGTTACCGTTATTCGCCATGCGTTCTTTGACTTCGGCATTGGCAGCAGCAACAGTCGAACTCGCCAAGGCAAAGGCAAAGGCAAAGGCAAAGGCAAAACATACAACGATTATGCGATATTCCATGGTCGAGAATCTGTTAGCTTGTGCTAACTAGGATGCCATATCTAATGGTCTCGTCGAGATCAGTTTTGGCGAAGCCTGTTGCCAACTAATCCTCACCATTAAAGCTCTTTGTCTTTGGCTTCGATTTGTTTATGGCTGAGTACTCTCAGCCTTTCCTAGGCTTCAAAGCGAGCGAGGCCGATGGTGACTCGAGCTGTACAAGATGAAAAGCAATCTAGCTGGCGCCTCCGGTAGCCTTCCCAGAGCTAACGCAGCAAATTCAGCGTCGATCTGAGAATCTCGTTGGTATTGGTTAGCACAAAGCCTGCGAGCTGTTTGATCATTTCCTCCTTGGCCAACAATGCACTTTCTAAAGCAAAGTCAGCGTCGACGAGGCGGCCTCTCGCTGTCTCCATTTGAAGCGAGCGGTCGAGCAAACGCTCCATGCGGAAATCCACCGACTGGGATACCGCACTTACATCTGCCTGCCGGTCAGAGGAGAAGGCCAATGCCTGATCCAATATCGTCAGCGCTGAATTTGCGCCGGCATTAGTTCGTACATCGATAGAGTTCACACTTTCCAACTCGGCGACGATGGGTTTTGAATCGACTTCGATACGATTTCCTATACGCTGAAGGTCATACACTCGCCCGCTGTCCTCTTCAAACCCATATAAGCGATCGATCAGTTTGGTCAATTCCTGCTGATCGATATTGGCTGTGTCCTTAGTGATAACGACTTCATCAATTCGCAGCGCAGCATCGGCCTGCACAATTTGCTCGCTGGAATCCACAACCACGTTGTCCACATATAGATTCGCGCCAGCGGCCGTTAAGCCACTTGCGTCCCAAGTACCGGCCACGAAGACAAATTTATAGCTGCCTTGTTTACTGACGGTTTGCGTGACCGTAGCCCAATTCGTGCTCGCACTTCCTGTCGCGCCGGTTTCATTAAGCAATTCCTGCACCTCACCGGTGTTTTCGTCAACCAGGTAGCCGATGACGTCGTAAGCATCCGAACCGCCAGTGGCCTGCCAATCGAAGCTCACGCTGTCACCAGGCTTGAGCGTTATCGCATCATTACTGACCAAGTAAGGTCCGTGCAAAATACCGAACCCCTGCACGGTGACCCCCGTGGACTGCAGTTGCACAGAAAGACCGCTGCCATCAGGGCTGTTGTTAGAGAGCTTTGCTGTGTACGTTGCGCTAGACGGCGTGGCTCCGTCATGGGGTGCTGCATTAATAACCGTTGCGGGAAAATTTGTATCATCGGGAGTCGGCTGACCTGCTACGGTATCAAGTCCTCCAAGTCGTAACTGCTGGGTGTACGTCGTCCAGCCAGGAATCGATGTGTCACCGGCCGTTCCGTTCTCAAAAGTTCCGTTTTCAAAAGTCACTTCCTTATCGCTACGAACCCCACTCACAAACACGACGCGATAGTCGCCGTCTTTTTCGATCGTTTTGTTGACGGTCGCCCAATTGCTAGACGCGGCGCCTTGGCCAGTGGCATTCAAAAGTTCTTGAGTGTATCCGGTTGATTCATCGACGATATACGCCATGACATCGTAGTCACCGGCGCCAGCTACCCCGCGCCAATCAAATGAAAGAACGTCGCCGGCTTCAAGGTTATAAGTTTGCGCACTTTGTAGCGCGGGCCCATGCACAATGCCCACATTAGGCATGCTGATTGGGCCACTTTTTAGCTCCAACGAATTGCCGTCATTACCGTCGTCGTCGTTGACCTGCTGAAAAGAAAAAGCTGTCTCGGCCTCCGGATAAGCAGCATCACCGCTCACTGGCAGCAGTCCATTGGCGAAATAAGGTAAGGCTTGATCTTGCGGGGCCACGTGATTGCCAGTTCGAGAGCTCCCGTCAAGCACAACTCGCTGTTCAATTTTTTCCCAGCTGCGAAACGGGTCGCCACTCCCGACACCAGGAAGCGCTTCGTCGATGCCAAAGGCAAACTTCAGGTCAAGGGACCCCGATGAAAGATTAGAAGTACCTGTGTCGACGAGGGCGACTACCTCGGCTGTATCGCCGTTGCCTCGGTACATTTTTCCATCCACCAGCGACAGCGCGCCGCGCCTAAAATTAATTTCGGTATCTTGTTGCAGGGCGCGCTGTCGTTTCTCTACAAAGTGTCCGATAGCGCCTTGGTTATAAACAGCAAATGCCTCACTCGACACCAGCTCTACAGAACCACTGATCAAGGTCGTGTCGTTGGCGCCAGCAACATCGAGGGATACCTGTGTACCTATAGCTGTACCGGGGACGCCATCTGGGGCGAGTTTTTGAACACGCAGCGTATTGTAGCTGGCCTCGTGCCGAGTGTTTTCAATCACCATGTCAGCACCAGAGTTATCGGCCAAAATCAACTCACCGGCTACTTGGGAGGCCCTCACGCCCGTCTCGCCGGAGATTTTGTTGATTGCATCAATCGCTGCATCAAGATCAGTCGCGCTAATGCTGAAATTAGCCGTTCGAGTGCCGTTGATCTTGAGACTATAGATCTGGGGGCTATTGCTTACTGTTGATAATCGTGCCCGAGTTTCTGACTTGGCGACTACACCCGTATCTGCTGATGATGCGTTGATATGAGAAGCAATTGCATCGGCACTTGCACTGGCGGACCAGTGCAGAACCACCAAGTTACCTTCATTACCTACCAATTTAATTTCGCTGTCGCCCGCCGTGCGCGTCACATCGCTGGTGCTCGCCGCGGGGCCAAGTGCACTCTCGCCCTGACTGAGATAAGAGTACGCACCAATTTCGTCAGGCCGAAATCCGGAGAAGCGATGGGAAACCATATCGCGAGCGCCGCCGCCCACATAAAACTTTCGGTAATCCTGCTCGCCGTTGAGCAAGCGCTGGCCGTTATACACTGTGGTCTGCGTTAGTCGGTCAATTTCTGAAGTGAGTTGGTCGACCTCAGCCTGCAGCAAATTGCGGTCAAGCTCGGCCGTTGCGTTAGCAGCCTGCATGGCTAGTACCCGTATGCGCTGCAGCATAGTCTTGACCTGCTCGATGGCGCCATCTGTGGCATTCAGCAGCGAATTAGTATCGGAGATATTTTTGGTCGCTTGCGCTTCCCAAGCGATGCGCGCGCCTAAGGTTGACCCCGCATAATAAGCGGAAGGATCATCCTTGGCACTTGCGACTGCCAAACCCGTGCTCAACCTTTCCATGCTCACAGCCGCGCGCTCGGTTCCCTTGGTTAGAGAAGACTGAGCGAGCAGCGTCGATGCATTGAGTGAACTAAGATACGACATTTGCCAAACCTCGTGTCATTACACGTTTTTCTGGCTACGGCAATTTTTAGGCCAATTTTAACCTACTGTTTTATATCGTTATTTTCTATTTTTGTGGGCGTCGAAATTTCGACGCAAACCGCTCTTAAGCGGTTCGTGTAACGCTTCTTCGACGATTCGTTCAAGTGCTGCGGATTAGATCGATAATTACTTGTGCTACCTGATCTGGGGCATTTTCTTGCACAAAATGACCGCCCCCTTTAATCGTGGCATGAGGCAAGCCCTGAGTGCCCGGTATTTTCGCCAAAAACTCTTTATCACCACCTTGGGTAACCGGATCATTATCGGCAAAGGCACAGAGAAACGGTTTTTCGAAGGTTTTGAAAAACTCCCACGCTTGGCGCTGATGCTCCAGCCAAGGCGAGGTTGGCAATGTAGGTACCTGGCTTGGCATAGCTCTTGGCCCCATTTTAAAGCTTGGATCTGGAAACGGCGCCTCGTAGGCCTTCGCTATTGAAGTGGGCATCGGCAATGTCACACCCATCCTATTTAGCAGAAATTTGACCAGCTGAACGGGCCTAGCGGGCCGCTCCAGCGTCATTGACATCATAAAACCCACTGGAAGATCCTCCGTTTCCCAGCACCATTTTTGCCAATAGGCAAACTTAGTCGCCGGATGCGCTCCTGACCGCATGCCGCTAATAGCCCTTCGCATCTCGATCAAATTAGGCGTTGCTGCGTTGGCACGGAAGTCTTCGACCGATTGTACTACCTCTTTCGGAACATCCGGGTTATACGGCAGACCGGTATTTGAAATTGCTATCCTGGAGAAGCGCTCTGGGTGATTGACCACAAGGCGCAGACCAATCAGGCCACCCCAATCCTGCCCAAAAAACGTGATATCCGAGAAGTCATTGGTTTCTAACCAGTCACCCATCCACTCAACCTGACGTTGGTAACTGTAATCTTCGCGGGCGGCCGGTTTATCTGACTTGCCGTACCCCACGAGGTCAGGTGCAATTACGCGCATACCCGCATTAGTGAGGTGGGGAATAACATAGCGATACAAGTAGCTCCATACCGGCTGCCCGTGCATGAGCAACACTACAGGGCCCTCACGAGGTCCCTCGTCTAAATGATGGATCCGAAGATCGGCGCCATGATGGGTTTTGATCGTCGTGTAGCAGGGAGCAAATGGATAATCAGCTAACCCAATAAAGCGCTCGTCCGGTGTTCTTAAGATTTGCATATTTCCGACTCTCCAACGGTTCGAAGTAACGTAAATAAGCCCCCGCGAGCGCATTTCTTTTGATAAGCATCATTATCGTAACAGTGTGCTCTGCACAATGTATTATTTGGCGAGGCCTGGGAGCTAGAAAAACATAACGTGGTCAAGCGTTCACAGGCGCAACGAAAAAATACCCATAACTTCAATAACAAAGGGATCTAACATGCGAAAACTCTCTCTAATTTCGATTACAGTCGGCCTATCCATGGCGCTTTCGACATCTGCAACTGCTGATGACCATATGTCCAGTGAACCAGTCATTGCTGAAGTGTATGAATGCACACTCAATGATGGTGTGTCCACAGATCGGGTTGTTGCTATTGGCCAGGGCGACTTCGCAGCATTTGCTGTCGAAAACGATCTCAATATGAACACCTACCTATGGGAGGCTGTAGCCATAAACGCGCCTTACGACGAAGCCGACCTGCGCTGGATAAACTATTTTCCTACCTGGAAAGATCAGTCAAAAGCCGATCGACTCTGGCGACAAAAAGCCGACGACTTACAGGCAGAGATTTTCGAGCTAATCACCTGCAAGAAACCGTTTTTTTTCCCTATGGTGAGCATTACTCAGCCCCCTCAAGCACAAGAAAAACCCCTGATAACTCAGGTGTGTACCATCAACGAGGGCAGATCTATGGAAGACGCTGTAGCCTATCGCAAAGGAGTTTCCGCAATAGCCAACAATGTCGCGAACACGAATGTTGGCAGTGCTGTCTTCATGCCAGGGATTGGACTCTCCACCGGCTGGGACTATGTGGCCATGGTAACGGGCACACCTGACGATATGGCAACCATGATGGACACCGCTCGGTCTGGTTCATTAGGCGTTGCGCTTGGCAAGGCAGGATTGGAAAACCCCTCAACCTGCGTTACCGATTTGCACCGCTCCCATCTTATGATTCAAACATCGAATTAACCTGCTCGACCCGACTGAATAAGACGGGTACGGCGGTCGACTCAATAACCAGCCGAGGTAGTTATCGATGTCTGCCTCGGCGCGTGGCCCCGAAGGTCGGTTTACCCCGAACCAGCAAAAAATAAGACTCCTTCGCTGTACCTTCAGTAGGGGCTATGCCCGTGCTACCTTTCATTTGGCGCAGAAGTCGAGGGAGGATTCAGGTGACCAGCGAAGTACTATCAAAGAAAACACTGTATGCCCACGGCACACTCGGTATGCCCTTGGCGGTAATCGGTTATCCTCTGGCGATCTGGATTCCTGCTCATTATTCCGGCGGCTTGGGCATCAGCTTGGCAACGGTTGGGACCATTTTGATGTTAGCCCGACTAACCGATGTCATCACCGACCCGATGATCGGGGAACTCTCTGATCGCTGGAGATCACCCTTTGGCCGGCGACGCCCATGGCTGCTGATTGGCGTGCCGGTAATGATAGTCGGCGTATACAACTTGTTTATGCCCGACGAGGGTGTAAGCACCTTTTACTTCCTGTTTTGGCTAACAATATTTTTCGTCGGCAGCACTATGATTACGCTACCCCATCGCGCGTGGGGGGCTGAACTGTCTCCCGACTATCATCAACGGAGCCGAGTTACTGCTACCCGAGAATTTTATGTATTGGCCGGCTTGATGATAGCGGCTGCGGTTCCCATGATCATTGAAATTCAGGCAGACGGCGGCAATAGCGTTGGCCAAGTCTTTACGACCCTTTGGCAGGACGCTATTGGCGCCTTCGCAGGAGATTTCCGCGACAAGACAGTCGTCTCGAGGGCCACCCTAACAGGCCCCGTGCTTGCTGGCTTAGCCTGGGCCATTATTGGCGTGCTGCCCATATGCGCAGCAATCGTTTTGATATTCGTCAAAGAGCCGCCGCCTACTGCCGGTGAAAAGCGACAAAGCATTCGCGAGGGTTTGCGTCTAGTTGCCAAAAACGGCCCGATGCTGCGGGTGTTGGCTATCGTGCTGCTGGTGCATTTCGGCGAATCGTTTCGTAATGCAGTGTCGCTGTTTTTCATTCGTGACATCGTTGGCGTGCCTACCATTGGCGCCGCCTATTTTTTTTATTTTATTGCAGGCTTTGGCGCAATCCCATTCTGGCTGTGGCTCGGACGAAAAATCGGCAAGCATCGAGCGTTTATGTGCACGCTAATCACCGTAGCGGCCGTGAGCGGTGCTAACCTGCTGCTCGATTACGGCGACTACTCGGCTTTCTTCCTGCTGTTTATTGTCAAAGGCTTTTGCTTTGGCGGCCTGCAGTTCCTGCCCATTGCCATGCTAGCTGACGTAGTCGACGTTGATTCTGCCCGCAGCGGCTCTCAGCGAGCTGGAACATATTTCGCCTTTCTAGGGTTCTCGGAAAAAATTGCCATCGCCTTTGGTACCGGAGTCTCCCTGAACATCGTGGGGCTAATGGGCTTCGACCCCTCCGGTGGAATCGCTGGAAGCACGGGCGCAGGCGTCTGGGCACTGCGCTTGGTGTACTGCATGGGGCCGATCGTTTTCTATGGGCTGGCACTGAAACTGATTTGGAACTATCCCCTGACCCCTGCCAGACACAAGCGCCTTCAGGAGCGATTGGCTAGACGCGCCGAGCGCCTTGCTGCAAAGAAAGCTCAGACAATCGGCACGGGATAACCAGTATTACTCTAAGAAAACCAGGCAACCGGTATCCGAGAGCACTTCACGGAGTCCGGGTGCCTGAGATTCAGCCAGCAGCGTTTTCAATCTTGAGTAACATTTCACCTGATATTTAAACGGGGGCTGTGAGAAGGGTTGTCCCGCCAAAGACAGTGAGACTTGGTCTTCTGCCTTTGCAAACGCCTCAGCGTTCGCCTGCAAAAAAGGTAAGTAGTAAGTGGCGCAGAAACGGAGCATGTCATCTACTGCTGTCCGCCGCCCGTCGATGCTATGCCACTCACCTTCTATGCCGCTGCTGTCTTCCAATCTCCTGACCCAGTCATAAACACTTGGAACGCTTGTGCGCAAAATCATCATGGGTGTGTGATCGCTGGCCAGCGTTTTTAACTGACCGAAAAGTCCAAAATCTGCTATGGCAGGCCGGGTACCAAACAGGTACTCATCGCGAGTTGCGAATCCATCAAGGATGCTCAACAACTTATGAAAACTCTGCTCAATAACGGGCTTATTCTGTGGCGTGCAGCCTACCAATGGCATGCGGGCGACCTGGCGATCTCGCATTGCTTGGGCAGCCTCTGCCAGAGCTTCGCCTCGCACGCCGGGTGTGTTGTCGCTGATGATCTGACGGCTGCTGTAGGCCTGATCTATGGCGAGATCCCACCGATAATGAAACATCATCTTGGTGACCCACTCATCGGCCATGTCCTCGATCAGAAATGACAGATAGGCCATGGCGGGGTCTGTTGGTACAATCGAGCGCTCGCTGTGTCGCTCTTCTAACAGCATGGCTAAAGGTGTGGAATCCACATGCAGGCTGCCATCCTCTGGCAATCGTAATAACGGAATCACTGGCGGTCCATCGTGCTTAATTTCGGCCCGTATTGACGGGGTAATTTGAATCCAGTCGAAGGGCAATCGCCGATAGTGCAAGATTCCCCGCATCTTTTGCGAGTAGGGAGACCCTCCGCCGCCGTATAACTGATATCTCTTCATTTCCCTACTCCCCGACCCATTCCGCAAGGCCTCGGCCACTCCTTAATCATTGCCGCAATTTTAGGGTGCCTAATATATCTCGGATTACAGAGTACGCATTGAACGAACGAACGGAGTCTCACCGGAAGTGTCTGTCCAAGCGAAGAGTAAACGATTATCGCTTAGCACCATGCGCGGGAAGCCCGCTTTTCGATGAGATGCCATCGGAGCGACCAAATTGATTTCTTCCATCTCCCCGGTTTGCTGGACCCGGCGATAGACAAAGCCATCCAGATCCGTGGACAACCAACTGACTAGGGCACCTCCAGAGGCGTCCAACACCAAATCTACCCGTCCGACAGGATCCTCTCGACTGACGTCCACTGGCGCTTCAAAACTCCGACCGCCGTCAAACGAAAACGCGACTCGAACAGAATTGACCGGCATTGCCGTAAACCATGCCACGGCAACAACCCCCTTTGCTGCAGCGACGGCTGGGCCATTCACTGGGCAACCGGTGATGTACCAACCCTCTTGTGCCACGGGTGTCGTCACCCAGACGCCGTTTTCTTGTCGGGCCAGCGATATGTCGCGTATGTTGGCCTCGTTACGATCCCGGTAAACAACCAAGGGCGAGCCATCAACAACGGCCACATCGGTTTGGCAGCAATCGCAGACGAGGGCATCAACAACGTCCTCAGATTGAGGTCCGACAGAGTCTAGCAGACTATGCCGTAGCTCCATGCCGTCTGGGGCATCGTCCTGGGCATAACGCTGACCATCCAGCCAAAAGGCACCGACGCCTTTTGCGCCCTGATAGAGGCTGACAAATCCGTGCTCGGTTGCTGAGGTGTCAGTATGCAAACGCTGGGGTGGAGACCATGTTGCGCCTTCGTCTACTGAAGAAGCGGTATATACATCGTAGGCAAAACCGGGCGCAGGATTTCGAATCATCCATTGGGCGGTCAGGCGATCGTCCACTTCGATCAGAGTCGGAAAATCTGCCCAATTGACCAATAGATCTGCACCTTGGGTAACTTTTTTCGGTTCAGACCACCGATCCTCAATCAGCTTGCGAACATAGAGAGTTGCTATGCCCTGGGCCTGATGAAGATAGGTGAGGGTAATGCTGCCATCGCTGGCAACGTGCAGGTTGGGCTCGCCAGTATTTTCCATTGCTGAAAGCGATAGTTCATCCAGCTTAGGTTGAGCACAACCTAAGAGCACAAAAGTCAGCGTCGCAATGATCAGATATTTCATTTCAGGTCCCTCGCTTGTACCTCTTTTTTTATGTATCGCAACGGATCGACGGTGCAAGCTTGACTTCTAAATCAGCACATCCAGTATACCCCCCATGGGTATTCGACTGATCTTTTCGATATTGTGTTTATTGTCTCCGGCTATAGCAGCGCGGCCCGTCTCCTATTCCGGAGGATCCACGATTATGGCCTTTTCCGATCAGGCCAAAAACTCGTTCTATTACCATTATTCGCCAACCTACAAATTTTCTGTGGGCGTCGAGGCAGTTGAGATTAGACAGAACGGCGACGAGCACAGCTATTTGCGATTAACCTATTTGCTCGATCGCAAAAATACCCAAAAGTCGCAGCGCAATCTTTACCTGCAATCTGGAGTTGATCCAGTTGACCTCGATCACTATTTTTACGGCGTGCTCGGCGACTGGGAAACTCGGCGACTGTTTAGCGGTTTTGGCTACAAACGTATAGTCGATAATAAAATCGACTTTGAGGAAAATTTCGTGCAGTTTGGGATCGCTCCCTATCTCGGGGATTACGGCGATCTTCATACCTGGATCATGGTCAAAAGCAAAAAGAACACTCTATTTAGGTCTTGGTCTACCTACCCGGTGCTACGACTGTTCAAAGGCAACGGCTTTGCCGAATTTGGCTACAGCGACCAGTCCCAGTGGGATATTCATTTGATGTATCGATTCTAAGAATTCAGCTCTAAGGAAATAACATGAAGAAAATCACAGCCGTAATGCTCTTATTCGCGACGACGTCAGTTGTCACGGCCAATGAGAATGCGGACCACGCGATGCATCAAGCCGACGTATTCGTAGATGGCAGCACTGTCGACATCGACCCAGAACAGATCAAACAATTCACGTCAGATTTGCAAGGCGGCCAGGTAGCCGTGGTGAGTGTTATGGGTATGGTGTGCGACTTTTGTGCTCGGGGTATAGAGAAAACCTTTAAGCGCGATAAATCTGTGGCCAAGGTCGATGTCGATCTTTCCAAGGGCAAGGTGTTGATCGCCTTCGACACCGAGGAGCCCATCGATCGAGCCGAAATTGACCGTAAGATTCTGGCCAACGGGCAGAATGTGACCGCCGTGCTGATGTTGAACATTTAAACGTCGGCAGAACAAGACCGTGTAACTGAACAAGCAATGAACGAAAGAGCCGCCAACTTTTTTTCGCTATTTGCGTCTTCATCGACGTTAATTTGCTGTGCGCTACCCTCGCTTTTTGTGGTGCTAGGCGCCGGCGCTAGCTTTGCCAGTCTGTTAACCGTCTTTCCATTTCTGATCGTGCTGTCTCAATACAAGTTGGCTATCTCACTCACCGCCTTCACCACGATCGCTCTGGCTGGCTTTGCCCACTACAAAACAGCGCTCCTACCTTGTCCGGCTGACCCTGAGTTGGGGCGAGCCTGTCTGCAGTCAAGGCGACGTGCTCGCCTGGTGTATTATGTCAGTGTCAGTATCTTCGCGTTCGCGACGATTTTTACCTACCTCGTGCCAAGAGTAATCTTCTAATGATTCATCCCTGTCATACACACCTACTGCCCAACCTGAGACGCATTGAAGGACAAATGCGCGGCATAGCTAAAATGGTTGAGGACGAAAAATACTGCATTGACATATTGAATCAGATTAAGGCCGTACGAAATTCACTGGCCACGGTTGAGGGCAAAATTCTGCAGACTCATTTAAAGGCTTGTGTACGAGATTCGTTGGAGG
>CABZTD010000043.1 GCA_902528515.1 K189A clade bacterium | reverse complement strand
CGCTGCAATTGCCAGCCAGCCCAGCGGTTCAAAAGCGCTGGTAGTGCATGGGGACGGCGGTTTTATGTTTCACGCCACAGAACTGGCGACCTGTGCCCAGTACCAAATACCCCTGATTATTTGCGTGTTTAATGACTCGGGCTATGGGGTATTGCGCTACTTGCAGCAAAGCCGCTTCGGGCGCATTAACGAAACTGACCTCGGCAAGGTGGCCTTCGCACAAATGGCCGAAAGTATGGGGGTGCCCGGTGAACGGGTGGCCAGCGTAGAGGCCTTCAGCGATGCCATGGAAAGAGCGCTGGCGGCTGATGGCCCATACTTGATTGATGTGGACATGGAGCATTTTGCGCCGATGGAGATTTCAGTGATGCCGAAAAAGAAGGGCTAAAGCGGGCGGCCGCCAAGATTCTGCGATGGCAGGATTGGTGGTGCGGAACCCGATCGGTTAGACCTAGAAGCGTCTAACCAACATCGCAAAGGGTTAGCTCGGATAAGACGTTGATGTGCGATCTTGCTTACCCGTTAGTTCGATTATTTCCCTTGGCTCACCCCGGGTTTTGCGTCACAGTGCCGCGTTATGACCGCCCTGACCGATGCCGTAAAAGACGAAATTCAAATCGCCTACCGAACCTGGCTTGCGGCCCGGGACTTTAAGCCCCGACGCGGTCAGCGTCAGATGATTGCCCAAATCGCGCGCAGCTTGTCTGCGGATGAGGATCGCATCGCCGTGGTCGAGGCGGGTACGGGCACCGGCAAAACCGCCGCCTACTGTCTTGCAGCCATACCCCTAGCCCAGAGCTTGAACAAAACCATTGTTCTGAGCACCGCGACGGTAGCCCTACAAGAACAGGTCATTCTTCAGGACCTGCCGGATATTCAAGAGCGAGCGGGTTTGAAGTTTAGTCTCACGCTTGCCAAGGGCCGTGGTCGCTACCTGTGTTTAAAGCGACTCGACGATCACCTCAAATACACCGACCAACAAGAAATTCCCATTTTTGATGCTACGGATGAAGACCACACGGTGCTCTATCAAGAGATGCTGAATCGTTTTTCCCAGGGCCAGTGGGATGGTGAAGTCGACAGCTGGGCCGAGGGCATGTCGGATAGTGCATGGTCTGGCGTCACGACAGATCATCGCGGTTGCAGCAACAATCGCTGCTCTTTCTTTAAGCAGTGTCCCTTCTTTCGGGCGCGATCACATTTGGAAGGCTCCGATGTTATCGTTGCCAATCACGACTTGGTGCTGGCAGACCTTGCCTTGGGTGGCGGTGCCGTGCTGCCCGAACCCGAAGACTGCATCTACATTCTGGATGAAGCCCATCATATTGCCGACAAAACCCAGAATCACTTTTCTACCAACGCCAGACTCAATGGCACGATTCAATGGCTGGACAACGTCAACAAGGTGCTCAGCTCATTAGCCCAGCGATTTGGTCGACCAGCGAATTTGACGAGTCTCGCGACCAGTGCCGCCGCAGAAGCCGATGCGCTGACCAGATATCTACATGCGTTGTCTGAAGGGTTGAACACCCTACCGTTTGAGACCAAGGAAGAGGATCGAGAGGTTTATCGTTTTCCTCAGGGCGATATCCCAGCAACCCTCATGGATATATCCATGGCCTTGCTGCCCTCAATGGGAAAACTCTGCGATGTGGTCGAGCAGGCCCGAGAGCTACTACAGGAGGCCGTCGCCGGCAACACCGACTGGCAAAATGCCTATGAAGCAGAGGACTGGCTGGTGCCTGTGGGACAACTGCAAAGCCGTGCGTTAGCGACCAGGGCGTTGTTTGAAGACTATGCCCTGGGTGCCAGTCGGTCCCGCCGCTATGCTCGCTGGTTGAATCGCAATCTCTACGATGTGGAAATGGTCAGTGCACCTATCGAGCCGGGCAATATTTTGCACGAGGTGCTGTGGCAGCGCTGTTACGGTGCAGTCTGCACCTCGGCGACGCTCACCGCCTTGGGACGGTTTGATCGTTTTATTGAACGTGTTGGTCTGCAGCCCAACGTATCTGCGGCCGTGATTGCCAGTCCCTTTAACTACCCGGAGGTGGCCACCTTTCATGTGCCGGCCATGCAGTCCGATCCGCGTGACTTTGATGCGCACACCGAAGAGGTAATTGCTCTGATACCCAATTTATTGAATCGGCACGTCTCTGCACTGGTTTTGTTCACGTCTTGGCGGCAACTCACTGCGGTGATTTCTGGGTTACCGAAAACGCTTGCCGAAGGCCTGCTGGTTCAAGGTGAGGGCAGCAAGCAGGCGCTGCTGCAGGAGCATCGTCAGCGCATTGACGAGGGTAAATCATCCTATCTATTTGGGGTGGCCAGTTTTTCCGAGGGCCTAGATCTGCCCGGTGAGTACTGCCGACATGTGGTGATCGTAAAGCTGCCTTTTTCGGTGCCCGACGATCCGGTCGATCAGGCCATTGCGGAGTGGGCTGAAGCCCAGGGTCGCAATGCCTTTTACGAAATCTCAGTGCCGGATGCCTCGTTAAGACTGGTACAGGCTTGCGGTCGCCTGATTCGCAGCGAAAAAGATTACGGCACCATTTCAATGCTTGACAAGCGTATCGTGACTCAGCGTTACGGGCGTGCCCTCATCGAGTCACTACCCCCATTTCGCCTGGACTTACCTGCATAGTTTTTCTCAGGAAGCACTCGCCGATGCCGGTCTTGCTGCCTCCTTGAATGCGCCGTTGCTGAAAATCAGCAGACGCCGGTTCATGACGCGCTGACTCAGGCCTTCAAGAAAAGCCTTCATCTCATTCTTCGTTAGAGCCTCTACCTGTGCTGCGATTTGCTGATTGGTATTGAAGGCGTAGTTTTCTTCCGCCAGGTTTTGCCAATAGCGCTGACTGCGCTGGTTGAGGTTCTTGTCTTTTTCCAACAGCCGTATCATCAGACCAGCCTTTTGCTGGTCAAAAGCCGCCTCCGACATATCGTCCCACTGAGCGATATATGCCTGCAAAAATTCGATTACCGCATTTTCTAAATGCGTCACGCCCGTAGATGGCGATTGCACGAGAAACAAGTTGCCGCTCTGGGTATCCATGCGACGAATACCGGCACTCACCACATAGCCCAGCTGTTGATCAGTGCGCAGGCTTGAGAAGAAGGGTGAGCGTAGCAGTTGGCCAGCAAGGGCGCTTTTCGCTCGGCTAGCAAAGCTGTCATCGGGATCCTGCACGTAAAGCAGGAGTGCCGCGTCGTTATGATCGACGGCAAGATCGATATCTGCGGACTGTGTCAGCTGTTGTACCGTGGGACGGGTGCTATCTACCCGGTCAAGGGGTAGCAGGGTGGTTAAAAGTTCAGCCAAGGCCTCGGCGTCCTCGGTATCTACGTTGCCATGCAGACCCCCGCGCACGCCTAAGCGCTTGAACTGCTGTGATCGCCAGGTGTCTAGATCTGCCAAGGTTAAGTCCGCGAGGAGTGCCGCCTGTTCCTGAGCGGGCCAACTGGTCGACAGCAAGGTGTTGTTCAGCGCGGTCAGTGTTTGGCTGTAAGGCTTGTCCTTGGCGGCGTTTTCTAAATCTCGCATAAGACTTTGCTTAATGCTGTTAAAGCGTGACTCGGCAAAGGGGACGGTCAATAGCTGATCAAGAATGAAGGCTAAGAATTCGGGCTGTTTGTCGTTGTATCCGCTGATGCGAATGCCGAATCCACTCGCGGTCGCACTGAGCTGATAACCTAACCCTGACAGCAGGGCGGGATAGGTGGATTGAGTCAGCTCATCATTGACCAACCGAGCAAATAAGCTTGCCATGCTGGTGTCGCGCAGCGAGACCAGTCCGCCGGGTACCGCCAACTCGATCGAGATATTTGCTCGGGGAGTGGTGAAGGATACGTCGGTGTCGAGCCAAAGCTGCATACCGGGCTGATCTATGGCGAGAGCGATGGCCTCATCGTCAGGTTCGAGAAGAGATAAGTTATCCGGCAAAAAAGGATTGGCGGCAGGTAAGCTCAATGGGGGGTTATCCGCTGCTATCAATGGCACCGGACCTTGCGCAATGGCAAAGGGCACCTCGAACCACGGCTCGACAGTAGGCGACTGAAAGTCTGGCATCGCTAGTTCGACAAGAACGTTGTCCGGCGTCATACGAGACAGTAGGTCCTTGATCAGCTCTGGTTTAAAGCCCTCCATCAGGTAGGGGGCTGCCAAAAGATCCTCAGCCGGGTATTCATTGAGCCGCGGTGCCATCTGATAGACAAAGCCCACCGTAGAGCCGCGCTCCTGGAACTGGAAAGCCAGTTCGGCGACGAGTGCCTGTTCAGCATAGCGCCACTCATCCGGCTCAACGGACTTCAGCATGTCGATGTGGGCAAAAAGTAATCCGATGATTTCAGGCACATGATTTTTGCCCTCATTGGTTAGTTCAAAATTTGCCGACATCAAACTAGTGCTGCGGTCAAAGGACTGGGTACCGACCCCAAGACTCTCAATCCAGCCTCGCTTGGTTAACAGGCTGTGCAGGCTGCCCTGGCCTTCGTGGCCCAGCATGTTCGAAATATACTGCTCCGGCTTCGTGCGGTAGTTGGGCAACGTGCTCGGTATGGGGAAAGAAACGCCCAGCCGCACGGTATTTTTTTGCGTTTGCGACGTAATCATGGCGGGCAGCTGCTCGTCAGTATAGGCGGGCACTTCGGGATCGTTGGGACCGATCTTGCGGTTGAGCACCTTAATGAACAGAGGCTCCACCAGGGCCTGCAGATTATCGAGGGAGGCATTCGACAGCACCACTAGGCCCATCTGATCTGCGGAGTAGTTTTCCGCAAACCAGCGATCAAGGTCTGCCTTGACGTCGCCTTTCAACGTATCTAGAGAGCCGATGGTAAAGCGGTGACCTGGGTGCTGCGGGTTCAGCGCCTGCTTGCTGACCATGTAGCCGCGCCAGCCGTCGTCCTTGATTTGCATCTGGTATTCCGAGTGCACGGCATTCTTTTCGCGTTCTACGTACTCCGGGCTGAGCAGCGGGTCGATGAAGAAATGACCGAAGCGGTCGAGGCCTTCTGCGAGGGCACTGTTTTTGATGTCGAAAAAGTAGTTGGTATGGTCTAGAGCTGTGTAGGCATTGGAGGAGCCGCCATTGGCGGTAATGTACTGCTGGAAGCTATCGACTTGCGGGTACTTTTCCGTGCCAATAAACAACATATGTTCCAAAAAGTGCGCAAGGCCAGGCCTCGTGTCCGGCTCGTGAAAGCTGCCTCGATAGACCGACAGCGCAGCGGCAGATTTGTCCGTTGCCGAATCGGATACCAGCAAAACCCTTAGCTGATTTGGCAAAGTCAGATACCGGTATTCCCGGGTGTCGTTGGGGCTTTTTCGCGGGGTTACGACGAGGGTTTGTGGCGCCTTCACAGCACTAGTGGCGTCTGAGGATTGCTGAAGCGGCGGATTTTGCTGGCAGCCGATTGCCAACAAGACTGTGGTCAACAACACAGCGCTTGATCTCCTAAACGAGGCAACAGCACGGCGTCGAAATTTGGCGAACAAAATGTTCAATAAGTTCATTGGCAAATCCTTAGCTCTTGATCGATCTTGCCTCACCCGCGGCGCGGGCATCAGCAAAAGGATCGAAATACTAGCGAAGCCGGTCCGCCAGTGCGATGGTAGGGCCTTGGACGCTAGTGGAAACCTTGATGCCTGAATCAGACCGCCCACCGCAAAAGACATTCGCCGATTGGGACGCAGTCGCCTCAGACATGGCCGAGTTGATTGATGGCTCTCCACTAAACCAGCGGCCAAGGGTTGTGGGCATCTGCGGCAGTCAGGGCTCGGGTAAGTCCACGCTAGCCCGCATTGTTGTCGAGCGTCTGCAGCAGTGCGGTCTGGGGGCAGTCGCGGTTTCTCTCGATGACTTCTATCTGACACAGGCTCAGCGAATCGAACTAGCGCAGACCGTTCATCCACTTCTGAGAACTCGGGGAGTACCCGGTACCCATGACACCAGATGGCTGGCACGGGTGCTAAACGCCATCGAGTCAGCAGACCCTGCCGAAGGTGCGACTATTGATCTGCCGATTTTTGATAAGGGCCTCGATGATCGAAACGGTCAGCAGCGGCTTCACTGTCAGATATTGGTGCTGGAGGGCTGGTGCATAGGGGTACAGGCCCAGCCTGATGTCCTACAAACGATTAATGCATTGGAAACCCGGGAGGATGCAGACGGTCTCTGGCGTTCCTGGGTGAATGATCAAATTCGGCAGAACTACGAAGCACTGTGGAAGTCCATCGATTACTGGGTGCAGTTACGCCCCCCAGGTTTTGAACAGGTGGTGCGGTGGCGTAGCGAGCAAGAACAGCACATTGAGCCGGACAAGCGCATGAATGCCGAGGCTCTGCAGCGTTTCATCGACCACTACGAAAGATTGACGCGCTGGCAGTGGGATTGTGCGCCACGCCGGCCTGGTCTACGTGTCGAGCTGGGGACAGATCACCGGGTGGTGTCAGTAGAAAAGCTAGGCGAGGGTTAAGGCGGAGTTGGCGGTTCAGTTTGTATTCATCCAAGCAAGGCTAGGTTGACCGGCAAGAAAGAGCGTTGGCTTTTTCGACTAACCCATAATCTGCTATATCGGAGGTAAATATGAACATGTTACCAACGCAAAACGCGCGCGAGAGCGCATCTATCAGTAAACATAAAAATCGGATTCACGAGGCTACGCTTGTCAGTCGAGCTTGGTCAGAGCGCTGCGCAAGTGGTGCTGTTGCCGTCATCACGCTGTTAACCATCCTGGCGTTTCTGCCTACCCGTGAGGTGATCGCGGATCAAAACTTGCAGGAAGTGCCAGTGATCTCTTCCTATCCGGTCTATCAGACCGTTGTGCGCGAAGAACCCCGAGAACAGTGCTATATTGAGCAGGTGGCCAGGCGTCAATCCCGGGGTAAATCCGCCACCCCTGCCATTGTTGGCACCATTCTTGGCGGTGCATTGGGTAATGCTCTGGGCTCAAAAAAATCTAACCAACGCGTTGGTGCGGTAGTGGGTGGAGTGCTTGGATACTCCATCGGTAAAGATGTTGGGCGACGTCATGCCGAACATCATGGCGCGTTGCGGTATGAAGAGCGTGAGGTCTGCAGCACCGTTTACGAGCGCATCGAAGAAGAGCGTTTAACAGGCTACGACGTCAGTTATGCTTACGGCGGGCAAACCTATAAAAGCCGAATGCGTCGTGATCCTGGCAGTACCGTTCGCGTGCGGGTGCAGGTTGAACCCATCTGAGCAAGACCTTCGACACAGGAACCGATGAATCTCAATGCAGCAACCTTTTCGCGATACTGAAATTTTTGCTCGATGCGTTTCGGGCAACGTCGTCGCTGTGTTGACTGTGATCATCGCCTGGGCATTGCTCATGGGCTGGCCCGGGGCCGCTCAGGCTGCAGCCACCTTTCAACCCAACGCGCCCGTCAATGGCTTTGTCCAGCCTGATCGGCGCGTCGGGCGCATGATCAATCTCAATCAAGCCGTCCGCATTGTGAGAAAGGAAAGCGGCGGCAAAGTGCTGTCAGCCAAGTCTGTTCGTTCACCCAACGGATCGCTAAGGCACCACGTGCGTGTATTGGTCGATGGTCAGCGCGTCACTACCTTGGTGGTGGATCAACAGGGAAGGCTGCAGCGGTCGCGTTAGTATGCGCATTCTCATCGTCGAAGACGAGGCGAGGCTCTGTGAGCAGCTGCACAAGCGGTTGACCCATACGGGCTATGTCGTCGATGTGGCCCTAGACGGCATTGAGGGCCAATTTCTCGCGACCGAATACGCCTTCGATTTGGCGATTATCGATCTTGGTTTACCCAAACTGGCCGGCGTGGACCTTATCGCATCTCTGCGGCAACGCCAGATAGACATGCCAGTGCTCGTACTTACTGCGCGCAGTCATTGGCGGGATAAGGTCGAGGGTTTAGAGGCAGGAGCAGACGACTATCTTACCAAGCCCTTTCACATGGAAGAGCTTCTTGCCCGGGTCAATGCGCTGATCCGCCGTTCTGCCGGACACGCGACACCGATTATTACTCTAGGCCCACTTAGCGTTAATACCGCCAGCCAACAGGTTTTTCTAGACGAAGAAGCGCTCGACCTTACCTCCTTTGAGTACAAGCTGTTGACCTATTTGTTAATGGGCCAACAGCGCATCATTTCTAAGACCGAGCTAACCGAACATCTCTATGCCCAAGACTTTGACCGAGACAGCAACGTGATCGAGGTGCTGATCGGTCGCCTGCGTCGCAAACTTGCGCCCCATCAGCTGATTCAAACTGCCCGGGGTCGCGGTTACCGCATGAGCCTGGCCGATGTGCCATTCGAACCACCTACAGCGCCCACATGAAATCCATACAGCGTCGATTGGCCTTGGTATCGACCACCGTCTTGCTTAGCTTTCTGTCTCTAACGGGCCTTTTCCTAGAGCGCACCTACCGCAATAGCGTCGTGACCGCTGTTCAGCAGGAGCTGCAGCCAGTGATCTACGCGCTGATGGGTGTGGCCCAAGAGCGGCAGGGATCGCTGCAGTTCTCCAGCAACCTGTCTCAGCCGCGGCTGCAACAGCCAGACTCGGGTCTGTTCGCCTTGGTGACCGACGGCACCGGCACCCCAGGCTGGCGCTCGCCCTCCCTGGCCATGGCCGATGCAGCTGTTGCAGCACAAATTGACGAATTTGCCGACGGTGCGACCTCGGTTCTGACGGAACGCAAAGTGTTCGCATCATCCGCAGGGGTTGCGGATCTGTACTGCCTAAGCAATAGGGTGGAGTGGGAAGGACTGGTTGAGCCTGCGGTAGCCTTCGTTCTGTGCACCGACCAAGAGCCCTACCGTCAGTCAATGGCGCAATTTCGCTACGC
Source organism: K189A clade bacterium (assembly GCA_902528515.1). Lineage (GTDB taxonomy): Bacteria > Pseudomonadota > Gammaproteobacteria > Pseudomonadales > Azotimanducaceae > UBA4421. Next base: position 5,954 of record CABZTD010000043.1, on the reverse strand, counting down.
ACTGATTGCAGGCTTTGGCTCGCTGTCGATGTTGTTGTCGTGCGGGTTGCTGCTCGTCCTGCGCTGGGGTCTTCGGCCTTTGCGACAGATCCGTCACCAGTTACTGCAGATGGAGCAAGGCGACCGTGAGGCCCTTGAGCCGGTGCAGCCCTTAGAGTTAGCTCCCTTGGTAGAGAGTCTGAATCAGTACATTGCCCATCAGTCGGATTTGCGCAAGCGGCACCGTCAGTCGCTTGATGACTTATCTCATAGCTTGAAGACCCCCCTCGCCGTTTTGCGGCTGGGCGTGGCAGACAGTCGACCCGATCTCGCCTTGCTGCAGGAACAAGTTGCCCGCATGCAGGCCATCGTCGATCACCAGCTTACCCGCGTCGCGCGGGTGGCTCAGGCTGAGGCCGCATCCAATCTGGGTTGGGTGAGCGTTGAACGGGTGATCGGTCAGCTTCTGCGTGCGCTGGCGGTGGCCTATCCCGAGCATGAACTTGAGCAGGAACCTGCTGGTGATTGGCAACTTCGCATTCACGAGGACGATCTGCTAGATATGCTGGGTAATGTCATGGAGAACGCATGCAAGTACGGGAAACGGCGACTGATGGTATCTGTGCATACGGGAGATTCTCGCGGCGACGGCATTCATGCGGGTGTGCAAATATGGATCGAGGACGATGGGCCGGGCATCGCCGTGGATTTGGTGGATACGGCGTTGCGACGTGGTGTTCGATTCGACAGTCGCGAGGCAGGACAGGGTATTGGTCTGTCCATGGTTTCTGAGCTTCTCGAGATCTATAACGGAGATCTGCATGTTGAGACGAGCACCCTGGGCGGATCCAAGGTAATCCTGTCGTTTCAGCAGGCCCGTCCTGCTGCCACTTTGGCTTCGCTAGTTTAAACGGCTGCTTAGGGCCCGGAAGAATCGCTCGCGCAGGGCGTTGTCGCTGTCTGACTTCGGTCCGCTACTGCACCAACGCTCGAGCAGTTCTTGGTTGTCGGTGAGCTGGATATTGCGCACCCCTCGATTCATTAGCGCCACCTGCAAAGCCATACGCGCGCCTTGCTCCTCGGCAGGGCCCGCAATATCTGCAGCAATCTCCGCCTCTATGGTCAAGGCTAACAAGTCGCCTATTTCGGCGGTACCAGCCGCTCGTGTGTTGAACCAAGCGTGGGGAGCTTCAATGGTCTCATCCGCTATTTCCGCTTGGCTTACGGCTTCATCCCAAACTCGAAATTCGGTTAGGCGCTGCGATCTTTTGGCCTGCTGAGCCCGTGTTCGCCGAGCACGTAGCCGCTGTTCAAGGTTCTTTAAGGTCTCGCGATGCTTTGCATCGATGTGCATCTCCCCGACCCTGTTTAGCAGTGCTGCCAAGCCTGACTCGGCATCAGCAATGGAATCTTGTTCGGCATCAAATGCCGCGATGTCATTCAACAACGCCTGCAGCTGCTGCTGCGCCGCAGAGCGTTGGCTTGATCTTTCATCCTCGAGCCGAGCAAAAATGTTATCGCAGGCGGCGCGAAACTTTTTCCATAGGCGCTGATCCGTGCCCCTTGGGGTGTTACCAATTTCTCGCCACTGGGCCTGTAGCTGCTTGGCCGATGTCGCCAAACCCTCTGAACTGTCCTGCTCGACCAACGCCTGAGCTTGATTGACCAGATCTTCCTTCGCCTTGACGTTGTGATCCCAAGTGCTTTTCACTCGGTCGTGTAGGGCAGACTGCAGTTCTTCAAACCGCGCCTCTACAGCCTTCAACGCTTGGCGGTCGCAGGGGTGATACCGACGCCACTCCTGTCGAGCTTGGCGCATAATGGTCTCGGCAGCCTTCATGTCTGCATGCTGCCAATCGGTACTATCCAAATATTGCTGCAACTGCTCGCACAAAGCTTTGCGGGCATCTAAATTGTCGCTGCGCTGCTTACTCTGTTTAGCAAAGTGCTCGCGGCATATTTCAAAGGCCTCGTCCGCTAGCTCGTCAAACTGCTGCTGTAGCTGGAGCTGTTCCTTGGGTAGCGGGCCTAGCGCGTTCCACTGGGCTCTCAGCTCCTTAATCTGCTCGCGTTGAGACTGGGCAGATAGCGGCGTGTTGACGATGGCCTCGATCGACTGCAGCAGCGCATCTCGTTTTGGCGACGCTGCAAAGTGCTGCCAATCACTGAACTCTCCCAGCTGAGTGCTGATGCGGTTGAGCAATTTTTCATTGCCCTTGGCACCTTGTTTCAGCAGCTTTCGGCAACGGCCCAGGGTGCTCAGTGCTTTCTTGAATTCGCCGTTATCAACCAAGCCTTGCAGTGTGGCGCTAATGTCTTTGAGCTCCTGAGTGAGCGCCGCTTGTTCCTTCGCAAAGCTGCGCTCCTGCTCCTCGCACTGCGCAATATCTTGGCGTAATTTTTCCAGCATCCTGGGCAGAGGATAATCCGCGGGCCAAACAACAGATTTTTCTGCCTGCTGCGCACGCTTTAGCCATTGGGCAAGATTCGCCGCGGACTGCCCTTGTTGACGATGCTGCTCGGCTTGATTCTCGCGTTGGCCCAGAGCCTGCCAATCAACTGCTGCCAGCTGCTGCCAGCCTTTGAGCAGAGCGTCGCAGCGTTTGAAGAGCGCGTCGAACTGCTCGTGCTGGCTGGGCGTCGGAGGAAAGCTTGAGTCGGAATCGACCCATGCTTGGCGATGGGTTTCTAGGCGCCGAATCTGTCGGTTTAAGTCCTCCGCATCCAGTGCTTGCACATCTGTCAAATGCTCGAGCAAAGCCTGCACAGCTTCTATAAGCCGAGGGTAAGGATTGTCCTGGGTGCTGGGAACGCTAAGGTCAAGTTCAGCGAAGGGGTTGAATAATGTTTCGTCGCTATGTCCGGCTGCGCCGGCAGCGCTCAGAATATCTCGCTCTTCAAGTATTTTTTGCACCAGTTGTTCATGGCGCAGGTGCAGTTGGTTCAGTTTTTTGCGCTGAACGATGAGACTATCGAGATTCTTGGGAACCAACTTGAGCTCTCGTTCGGTGCTGTTGTGTACGTCCCTAAGGGCTTCAAGGTGCTCTGATAGCTGGCGTCGGCCGCCCCGTATCTTGGCCAAACCTTCTCGGGCTAGACGATTACATCCTTTGTCCTTGCCTCGGGAAATTTTCTCGAGCGCTATCAATCCGGTCTCGTCCTTTAGCAGCGGAATATCCAGCAGTTTTGGCTTGGTCTCGGCGGGTGCGCGGATGACCAGCCAAGCAGCCTGCTCGGCAGTGGTCACGCGTTTACTCAGGGTCTCGATATCTGAACCATTAGCCGTTTGCAGCCGAGCCTGAAATAAGCGCTCGTGTTGGTTGGCGGCGTGAGGCGAGTCTAGGGGCAAGAGTTTGCATAGGCGCTTAGCGGCAAGCTCGCCTAGGTGGGATCGTCCAAGTAGTATCGCAAGTGCTTCAATGTCTTGAACCGCTGATACTGCGCGTTTGGCAATTTCGAGACTCATCCCTTCGGCTTCAACATCACGCTCTGGCAGCTCGCTAAGTACCCGGTGTATGGGGGACTCGTCGACTTCAGGCTGTTCGTGGGCCTTGCGATAGCTCAGGTACCGATCAAGCACCAACAGCTGCTCGGATTGCTCCAGATCCGGAAGTACTGCCAGAGTTGCCGGATCGAAAGCGTCACTTTTTTTAAATAGCTTACCGAACATTGTCTTGCTACCTGGGCTTCTCTTCAGTCGATTGAGCGGTTGCTGATCGCGCTACAGCGCGTTATGCGCACCGTCACACAAGGGCGCGCCCTTGGTGTGTTTACACCCGCAAAAATACAGGGTTTTGCTCGCCGGAGCGGTATAGGTCTGAGGTAAAAAGTCTGTGCCCTCATGGGAGCCATCACAAAATGGCTGGCGACCGCTCTTGCCGCATGAGCACCAGAAGTACTTTTTGCCTTCCACTACTTCGACAGGGTATGGGCTTTTTTGTGCAATGACCGAGTCGGACATGGTTTTCTCCAATTGCGAGTATTTTTATTTGAACTGGGGTTCTTCCCACCACGGGTAGTACTGCGGTAGGTCTGTGGAAACTTTGTTAGGGAATTGTGCGTCTCGCTTTTCGAGAAACGCCATCACGCCTTCTTTGGAGTCGTCAGACTTGCCTCGGTAATGAATGCCTCGGGAGTCGACCTTGTGGGCTTCCATGGGGTGATCGGCGCCGAGCATTTTCCACATCATGTGGCGGGTGAGAGCAACGGACACCGGCGCGGCATTGTCGCGAATATCCTCAGCGATGGCCCTTGCCGCTGGCAGTAGATCTTCAGGTTCATGCAGACTCCGCAGCAGGCCACCTTCCATGGCCTCTTGAGCTGGAAAGACGCGGCCCGAATAGCACCACTCGAGGGCCTTGCTAATACCCACGGCCCGGGGCAAAAAATAGCTGGAACAGGCTTCAGGAACGATGCCTCGTCGGGCGAAGACGAACCCGAATTTGGCAGCGCTGGAGGCGAGACGAATATCCATGGCCAAGGTCATGGTGACCCCAACGCCCACAGCCGCGCCGTTGACCGCGGCAATGATGGGTTTGTTGAGTTCGTAAATTCGCAGAGTTAGGCGGCCGCCGCCATCGCGGTTGATGCCGTCGTGCTTGTCTTCACGCGCACCAGAGTCAAAAGTAGACGCACCGCGGGACAGATCAGCACCGGCGCAAAATCCGCGGCCGGCACCAGTCACGATAATTGCCTTGACGTTGTCATCGGCATCGGCGCGATCACAGGCGTCTATCAGTTCAAACATCATGTCATTAGTAAAGGCGTTGAGTGCTTCAGGTCGGTTTAACGTGATGGTTAAAATACCGTCTTCAACGTCATATAAAATAGTACTGTAGTCCAAGAGTCTCTCCCCTCTTTGCGTGAAGCTAGGTTCGTAGTTGTTTCTATGTTGCCCTGCCAGCTTAGGATTATCTACGGCTAAAACTAGCATCCAACAAAGGGGCAGTTTTTTTAGAGAATGCTTATGACCGGAAAGGGAAAAACGCCACTCACCAATGAGTCGCCGACGCCATGAACGCACCAGATTGGCAGCATGAAGCCCAGGCATTTATTGCCGATCATTGGCCCGGCCCGGAGCGGCTAGCGCACCCCGGTGCGCATCAGTTGGCTAGCGCGGGCTGGTATGAGGCACTTGGTACCGCGGGTTGGTCTGTGGCCCATTGGCCAGCTCGGACGGACAGCGCAACAGGCCGCGGCATGAAATGGTCGCGGCAGCGGCTATATCAGTGGCAGATGTTCTGTCATCAAGCCCGAACCCCGCCGGTCAATACGCTGGCGATGTCGTTAATCGCGCCCCTTTTGATGGCCCATGGCAGCGAGCAGCAGTGCGGGCTCTTGTTACCGGAGATAGCAGCCTTTCATGCGCACTGGTGTCTGGGTTTGCTTGAGCCTGTGAACGCGGCAACACCAGAGCCGACTCGGCTGTGGGCCACGAATGACAAGTTACTTCTGAATGGCGAAAAGCGAGCGCTAGCCGATGGGCTGCTGGCCTCTACAGAGTTGCCCAAGGATCGTCTGTGGCCAGCGCGCATACTCTGCATCGCCCTAGACGAAGCTCAGCAGTGGCGGGCCTGCTTGCTGCCCACGGATCGAGATGGGATCGAACTGAGGCCAGTGTCGAATGCGCGGGGTCGCTGGTTCCATGTGATGCTCAATGAGGTGTTTGTGGAGCCTAACGAGTTGCTAACGCTGAGCAGTGATGCGCTTTTATCCGCCCTGGCCCAGCCGGAATTGCTGTCGGAGTTTGTGCTACCCGAGTCAAATTCTCTTGGCTTGGCCGAGCAGCTGCGGCTCCTGCGCATGGAACTGACGATAAATACTCATGAGGATACCGACGCGCTATTGATTCAGCTCTACGAGGCGGAGGTGGCGCTGCAGGGTCTTCGGGCACTGGAAAATCGGGTCCTAGCGCCGGTGTCGTCGGTGCTTTCCACGCCGCTGCCCGTGCCCGTGCTGAGCCTTAAAGCCCAAGA
>CABZTD010000042.1 GCA_902528515.1 K189A clade bacterium | reverse complement strand
TCCTCTCCCGACCGAACCGCTCCCTCTCGAACGGCGCGGAATGGGAGTAGCAAGATTACCACAGGTGGTTCCTTCTCGGACAGCCATCCACACATTTTGCGCTTGCAATTCGTGCGTTAGCGCTTAGAAAATTGTGGACGTTTGCGAGCCTTGCGTAATCCCACTTTCTTACGTTCAACGGACCTTGCGTCTCGCGTCAAGAAGCCAGCCGCGCGCATCGGCTGACGAAGGCTCTCGTCATATTCTACCAACGCCCGCGCTATACCGTGGCGAATTGCCCCCGCTTGGCCAGAACTACCTCCACCGCGCACCGTAATCTTCAAATCTAGCTTATCAACAAGATTCGCGGCCTCAAGAGGCTGGCGAACCACCATTCGAGACGTCTCGCGACCAAAAAATTCATCAAGGGGGCGTGAGTTGACCAAAATCCGACCCGTGCCACCTGAAATAAATACGCGTGCAGCCGCTGTCTTACGTCGCCCTGTTCCGTAATCATATTCCGTCATTTTAGCTCCAAAACCTGGGGTTGCTGCGCCGCGTGCGGGTGATCTGGCCCTGAATATACCTTTAGTTTTCGAAACATCATTCGTCCCAAGGGGTTCTTCGGAAGCATGCCCTTGACCGCTTTCTCTAGCATGCGCTCTGGATGTTCCGCGCGCATTTTTTCCACAGAAGTGCTTTGAATCCCTCCCGGATACCCTGTGTGACGCCAGTACAACTTGCCCTGCTCTTTATTGCCCGTAACTCGCACTTTTTCAGCGTTCACAATTACTATGTAGTCCCCGGTATCTACGTGAGGTGTAAATTCCGGCTTGTGTTTTCCGCGCAAACGGCTAGCCACCTCGGTAGCTATTCGACCAAGCGTCTTGTCCTGTGCGTCGATGATCCACCAAGACCGGGCGACGTCCTGCTCGCGCATACTTACCGTTTTCATGTTCTGCCTCTATTTTGCTTGCGGTTTTGCCCACTCAACGCCTTTAGCGTGTTGCGCCCGCTATCCCGAGGTTACTCAACCATCGAGCGCAGTATAACCGCGCCTAATATTGGTCCAAGGCAACCCAGTAACGACTGGGTTGCCTTTAAATTTATCGGTGAGCCTCAGAAGGGCCGCGAATGATAGTAGAGCACCCGATGCTTTACAACATCCCAATAGTTTTAAGGCAATGCTAGAGAGTCGGTCGGTCAAGATACATGAGGCTCTCCGAGATAGGACTCTGACTGCATTTCCAACAGCCGGCTCTGGGTGCGCTGAAACTCAAAACTAAGCCGTTGTCCCTGATAAAGATTGGCGATGCTTTTATCGGCAGAGAGAATGAGCTTGACTCGACGATCATAAAACTCGTCCACCAAGCTTATGAAGCGACGCGCAGCATCCTCTCTTTTTGCGTCCAGAACGGGCACGTTGCTGATCAGCACTGTGGTAAACAACGTTGCCAGCTCGATGTAATCATTTGGACTGCGCGGACCCTCGCAGATATTAATGAATTCGAACCAAACGACATCACCCGCCACTTTGTGCGCACTGATAAGACGATTCTCAATCCTCAAACTCACATCAGACTTCGCTTCTTCAGCCGACAGAGCAGCGAAATTTTCCTGCATGCTCTGCTGCGCGTGTTCGTTCAAGGGAAAATGATAGAGCTTGGCATGCTGCAGCGCCCGCAACCGAAAATCTTGACCGGCGTCGATATAGTGCACCTCGCAGTGCCGATAGATTTCATCAATGGCTGGCAAAAAACGTGAGCGCTGTAGTCCGTTCTCATAGAGGTTTGCAGGTTCCACATTTGATGTGGCAACTAGGGTCACACCGCGCCGAAAAAGTGCCGTCATTACTTCGCCCAAGATCATAGCATCGCCGATATCCGAGACAAAAAACTCATCGAAGCAAAGCACATCACCTTCGCCTGCAATTTCATCCGCTATGCTGAGCAAAGGGTTCGCTTGGCCAGTGTAGCGTCTCAACGCATCATGGACTCGACGCATGAAGCGGTGAAAGTGCATCCGCTGCCTTCGCTGAGCTGGTAGAGCCCTGCAAAACATGTCCATCATCATCGTTTTGCCGCGGCCTACTCCGCCCCACAAATAGAGTCCTTGAGTGGTTGTGCGCGCCTGCGCACTTCCCATATTGAACCGTGCCAGCATGCGGCGAAATGTGCCTGGTCTTTGAGGGGGGTTTTGCATTAGCTGAACATAACGCGCCTGTAGCAGCTCTATGACTCGCCGCTGGGCCGGATCGGGTAGGACTTCATCCAATTCTAGTGCGCGGGAATACATTTTCTCTGGTGAGAGGGACTCGTCTTGATGGTTCAATTCTGCATCACCACCGACCTTCATTTTTGGGGATTTTTACCCCGCACGTGTGCGGCTAAGGCATGCGCTTCTAGACCTTCAGATCTAGCAAGCAGGCCTGTTGGGGCAGATAGGGCCTGGGCGGCCTCACGAGAAATACCAACGATCGAGCTTCGTTTTTGAAAATCATACACCCCAAGCGGCGAGGCAAAGCGTGCGGTGCCAAAGGTTGGTAAGACGTGCGAGGGACCCGCCATGTAGTCTCCAAAGGTCTCGCCGGTATAGGGCCCCAAAAAAATTGCGCCAGCATGGCGTAGACCGTTCACCCATGGCTTCGGGTCGACTACTGCAAGCTCTAAATGCTCTGCCGCAATTCGATTGGCAACTTCGAGCGCTTGCGTCTGTCCTTCGCAATAGATTAAGGCCCCGCGGTCTTGCAAAGATTTGTCGATTATCTGTGCGCGCTCCATCTGCGGTAGCAGCTGGGCTATGCGGTCTTTCGCTTGCTCCAAAAAAGTTCGGTCAGTGCTAAGTAAGATGGCCTGAGCTGATACGTCATGCTCTGCTTGAGAGAAAAGATCTAGTACGGCCCATTCCAAATCCGTGGTACCGTCGGCGATAACCAGTACTTCGCTGGGGCCGGCGATCATATCGATGCCTACTTGACCAAATACCTGCTTCTTTGCGGCCGCGACGTAGGCATTGCCGGGGCCTACGATCTTATCTACCCGAGGCACGCAAGCTGTGCCATAAGCCAGTGCGGCTACTGCTTGGGCGCCTCCAATGGAAAAAACTCTGTCAGCTCCAGCGAGGTGCAGTGCAGCAAGCACCATAGAGTTGCGCTCACCGCCGGGGGTAGGTGATACAACAATGATTTCTTTGACTCCAGCGACCTTTGCCGGGATCAATGTCATCAAAACGCTAGAAGGATAGGCCGCACGCCCGCCTGGCACGTAGACCCCTACTCGATCCAATGGCCGAATTTTCTGCCCTAACTCGCAACCCAGCTCGTCAACATAGGACCATGAATCTTCTCGCTGACGTTCGTGGAATCTGCGTATGCGATCCGATGCAGTTTGAAGGGCTTGTTGCGCACTGCTGCTCAACCCAGCCCAGGCGTCCGCCAGTTCATCTTGCCTAATCTCTAGATCGGCTACCTCGGCGGCATCGACACGATCAAATTGGTGGGTCAGGGCGAGCAATTCAGCATCACCCTTGGTTTTCACACGTTTAACGATTTTGGCGACCTGAAAGTCTATTTCACTGTCGACACTCAAATCCCAAGCGAGTAGCGTCTCGAGTTCTGCAGCAAAATTAGGGGTTGTCGCGTCAAGCTCGCGCATATTATCGCCCCACCGAACCGACGTGCTGCTCTACTGCCTCTTCGAGGCGTTTAATCAAGGTTTGCACCAGATCAAACTTCGTTTTCATAGATGCGCGATTGACGATGAGCCGCGTGCTAATTTCACAAATGGTTTCTCGCGCCTCAAGGCCGTTGGCTTTTAGCGTGTTGCCGGTATCCACAATATCGACAATACAATCCGCCAGACCCAGCAAGGGCGCGATTTCCAGCGCCCCAGCCAGCTTGATCAGGGAAACCTGCTTGGACTGGTTTTGATAGTGCTGACGGGCGATGTTTACAAATTTTGATGCCACGCGAACGCCCTGCGCTGGCTCAGGGACACCTACCGGACCTGCGGTCATCATGCGGCAGGCTCCGATTTTAAGATCGAGGCGCTCGTAAAAGGTCATATCGCCACCGTACTCTAGGATCGTATCCTTGCCTGTGATGCCAACATCTGCGACGCCATTCTCGACGTAAGTCGGTACATCAGCCGAACGAGCCACAATGATGGTGTGATCGCCAGTCACACTGCGAAAAATGAGTTTTCGAGATAGTTTGGGGTCATCACTGGGTTGTATCTCGCACGCGGCGAGAAGCGGCAAGCACTCTTCAAAGATGCGCCCTTTGTTAACGGCAATCACTAATCCCATGTGTACATAAACCTGCTTGGGGAGATTCAGGAAACTCGGCGAACCTTGGCGCCCATCGTTCCCAACTTTTCTTCTATGGTCTCATAACCACGATCTATGTGGTAAATACGGTCTATTGTCGTGGTACCGACCGCTGCCAGTGCAGCTAAGACAAGACTGGAGGATGCACGCAAATCTGTTGCCATGACCGGGGCTGCTTTCAATTGATCCACGCCATGAACCACTGCCATGGATTGTCCATGCAGCTCAATCTCGGCTCCTAACCGTTTCATTTCGTGAACATGCATAAAACGATTTTCAAAAATATTTTCTGTAATAGTCGATGTTCCGTCTGCTAATGCGTTGAGCGTCATAAACTGAGCTTGCATATCGGTGGGAAAGCCAGGGTACGGGGAAGTTTCAATATCGACTGCCTTGGCGCGCCGACCACCCATGTCTAGCTCGATCCAGCTTTCTCCGACCGTCAGTTCCGCTCCCGCCTGTTGCAGCTTATCGAGTACTGCACCCAGTGTTTTGGGCGCCACATCCCGTAAGTGAACCCGCCCTCCTGTCACGGCTGCTGCCACCAAATACGTTCCCGCCTCTACACGATCGGGCATAATGGTGTGCGCGCCACCATGCAATCGCGGTACTCCAACGATCTCAATCGTTGACGTTCCTTGACCAGAAACTTTTGCCCCCAACACGTTCAAGAAATCTGCGAGGTCAACAATTTCTGGTTCACAGGCTGCATTGAATAGGCGAGTCGTGCCCGAAGCCAAGGTTGCCGCCATCATCAAATTCTGGGTGCCACCCACCGTCACGATGTCCATATGTATGTCACAGCCAACCAACCTACCGATGGTTTTCGCGCAGACATAGCCCTCGGTTACTGTTATTTCCGCACCCATGGCCTCAAGCCCCTTGAGATGCTGATCCACTGGCCGAGACCCTATGGCACAGCCTCCTGGTAGGGAGACTTCGGCTTCACCAAAACGCGCCAACAGCGGGCCCAACACCAAGAATGATGCTCGCATCGTCTTTACAAGTTCGTAAGGTGCTCGATAGTTTTCAAGGTGGCGGGCGGCGATCTCGACCTCCATAAATTCGTTCAGAGTGACGTCCACCCCAAGGCAGGCAAGAAGCTCAATCATCGTTGTCACATCGTGCAGATGAGGAGAGTTAGATATGTTGACCGGCTCCTCGGTTAACAGCGACGCAGCGATGATGGGCAGCGCCGCGTTTTTTGCGCCGCTGATACGGATCTTGCCGTTTAGCGGCACGCCGCCCTCGATTTGCAGTTTGTCCATCTTGCTTAGAGCGACTCGGCTTTGATCGTCACCGCATGTAAAACACCGCTGGAAATCAAGTCTTCGATGCAGGCATAAACCTCCTGCTGCTTTTTTACCCGGCTCATGCCATCAAAATGCGCGCTGAAAACTGCGATAGAAGCGCGATTGCCTTCTATCTCCACCTGTACGCGAGCATTCGGTATGGCCGACTCGATCCTCTCCCTTACTTCATCTTGCATGCAGCATTTTCCATAATCGCTTATACGGCATTTCGTTCGTGCCGACTGAGGAGTGGCTATATTACGCAATAAACGTTGCTACGACATCGAGCATTGCAGAGCGATGACTCAAAATTCTCGGCAATGAGTTCTTTTTTAACGCATCACTATTCGTGGGCAGCAATGACCGCGACAGATCTTTAGCGCAAGCCGTCTTGGCGAGCGCTTGCGATAGGACTAAAGTGACTAGCTGAAAGTCGTGGTCGCCACTTTCTAGAATTTAGAAGTTTCTTAATTCGGCAGAGTACCTGGCAGCGAGTGGTATTGGACGGCGAACCCGGATACACCAGCAATTCATTTATTATCGCTTAAGACACATATCGGCCTGAGCCCAGCAACGAAGGACATCTCCCCATGTGGGTCAACTTACTGTTAATGATTGTTGGCTTTGCCGTACTGATCTGGAGTGCCGACCGCTTCTTGTCCGGGGCCGCCGCGACGGCTACAAACCTTGGCGTATCTAATATTGTCATTGGCCTGACCGTGGTTTCGCTCGGCACATCGGCTCCAGAGATTGTCGTAGCGTTAATGGCGGCGTTAGAGGGCAATGCAATCTTAGCTATCGGCAACGCCATCGGGTCTAATATCGCCAATATCGGATTAGTGCTTGGTATCACGGCCATCGTCGCACCTCTGCCTTTTTCCCAAAACGTTCTGAGCCGGGAACTACCTTGGTTGCTAGGCGCAACCCTACTTGCCATCGTACTGATCTTCGATCGTGAATTGAGCTTCGCTGACGGTGTATTTTTGCTCACCGGCCTAGCCTATATCCTTTGGCAATTGCTGCGATCTGAACGGGACGCAGACCCCGCGGAAAGTGCCTTAACGAGCGAACTCGAAGAACTGCCAGAAATGAAGCAAAGCAGCGCCTTGTTTTGGCTATTCGCCGGATTGGCCGCATTACTCGCCTCGGCCCAGCTACTGGTGTACGCCGCGACACAGATAGCCTTGGACCTTGGCATTAGCAGCATGATTATTGGACTGACTATTGTCGCCATAGGCACCAGCTTGCCAGAGCTAGCGGCCACTGTTGGTGCGGCGATGAAGGGGCAACCCGATATTGCTATTGGTAATATCGTCGGATCAAACATTCTCAACATTCTCGCGGTGCTGGCTGTTCCAGCCCTGATTAGCACGACTGGCCTCGACTTTTCCGCCCTTTGGCGCGACAGCGGAATGATGCTCGCGCTTACGCTGATGTTGGCGCTGTTCGCCTACGGCCTGAATTCCCGCGCCGTCATCACGCGCTTCGAAGGTCTCGTCATGTTGCTCGCATGGATTGGCTACAATCTGTTACTTATTCAGCAAGCGTGAATTTTTTTAATGACTGACACCAAACTTGAGCCGCTTTACGGAGTTGCACGCTTGATAAAGGGTATTGTGCTCGACGTCGATGGCGTGCTTACAGACGGCAAAATCACCTACGCTTCGGATGGAAGTGAGCTCAAAAGCTTCCACGTACAGGATGGTAGTAGCCTTAAACTGCTTGCACGCCAAGCAATTGCGATTGCAATTATTACGGGTCGCCAATCCAACATCGTGGAGCGAAGAGCAAAGGAACTTGGCATTACCTTTGTACAACAGGATGTCGACAGTAAGGCGTCAGCCCTTGATCAGATGATCAGTAACGGATTCCCCGCCTCAGATTTGTGCGCTATCGGCGATGACCTACAGGATTTGGAACTGTTCGATCACAGTGCTGTATCCCTTAATGCCACGGTAGCGAACGCCCACCCAATTATTCTGGATCGGGCGCAATTCGTGACACAGAGACCCGGTGGTGCCGGTGTGATTATTGAATTGGCGGAGCTGATTTTACGAGCCAAGGACCGCTGGCCCCATGCGTGAAAGCAGTTCAGGATGCAATGTTTCGGTAAACCGCCTGCCGCGCAAGAAGGCTTATCGTCCCTGCATCTGATAATGCTGGTACGCTGTTTCCCATGCCTTCAAGCACTGCAACCCGATTGCGCCATTCTTGGCTATCCGGCGTCCGTCTGGCCGGTCTCTGCGTACTGGCTTTGGTTACAGCCCTGACTTTATTGCTTCATGATAATGACTCCATACACCCAGACGATCGCGGCCTAGTGAGGACGCTACAACCCTCGAGCACGGCGACAGGTATTACCTGGCAGGTTTTTTCCAACCTCGGCGAACTAGACTACGAGGTTAGTGCAAACCAGCTAGAACAATATCCTTCACAGCAACTTATGAAAGCCGCAAATCCTATCGTTCGAATTACCTCGCAGGAACGGCATTCCTGGGTTATGCGCGCCAATCGCGGAGTGATTACCCGCAGGCCCTTTATGATGGGAGTATCTGATCAATACAATCAAATCACGCTTCAGGGGCAAGTCCGAATCCTGCGCCAAGCTGATATGGCACAGCAAATGATGCTTTCAACCAGTCAACTGCATATTTTCCCCAGCGAGCAGCGCGCACAAACTGATATGCCGGTGTTTTTAGAGCACGAACGGTTTACAACGTCCAGCGAGGGTTTTGATTTAGATCTAGAGACAGGCGCCCTGAGATTTTCGCAAAATGAGAGTGCGAGGGTAACCAGCAAGCTTTTTCTGCGAGACTGAACTAGGAGGTTTAGCGTTGATGCTAAGTAAAGGATTTCGCAAAAGCAGACGAGGCGTATGGCTCGCCTGTCTCGTGTTTCTAGGAACGGCTGTTCTGGCTGAAAACACCCAGGACGCCTCTGCGTCTCAGTTAACCATTGAGGGAGACAGCGCGGTTTTTCTCCAGGAGCAGAACACCATTGAATACGTCGGCAACGTTGTTGCCTTCATGGAAGGCATGCGCATTGTCGGTGATCGTGTACTTGTGGAGATGAATGCCGATCGCATAGAGCGTATTACGACCAATGGGACCCCTGCGACCTTCTGGCAGCAACGAGATAGGGCCGAGCGGGACACTACCGCTGCTGCTAATACTATCGTGTATTTGCCAGATTCGAGTCTGTTAGAGCTTTCCGGCAGAGCTTCGTTAAAGCAGGATGGCAACGAGGTGAGCAGCGCATTGATCCGCTACGACCTTGTCCTTGGCCAATTAGACGCGGGCAGCCCTAATCCCTCGGAGGAGCGTGTTCGTATGCAGTTAAGGGTGCCTACTTTCAACACCAAACAATCCTCCGAAGCGCCATGACGCTTCGTGCTACTGCCTTAAGAAAAAGCTACAGCGGCATTTCGGTTGTTGAAGACATTTCGCTGCATGTTGAACTCGGCGAAATTGTCGGTTTGCTGGGCCCCAATGGCGCAGGCAAAACCACCTGCTTCTATGCCATCGTTGGTCTAGTGCGCGCAGATTCAGGTCAGGTCTTCATTGATGAAACAGATTTAACTCATGCGGCCATGCATCAGCGTGCTGCTTCTGGTCTGGGTTACTTACCCCAAGAGGCCAGCGTGTTTCGCACCCTGACTACCGAGGCCAATCTGATGGCCATGCTAGAGCTTAACCCGCAGCTAGATCCATCAGCGCGCACTGCGAGAATGGCTTCTTTGCTCGAGGAATTTGGGTTGGCCGATGTTCGAAAGAGTTTGGGACAAAGCCTAAGCGGAGGAGAACGACGGCGCCTAGAAATTGCTAGGACACTCGCCACGGACCCTAAATATATACTCTTGGACGAACCCTTTGCTGGAGTCGACCCCATCTCGGTTACGGACATAAAAAATGAAATTCAAGGACTGGCCGACCGGGGCATTGGCGTCCTGATTACCGACCACAATGTGCGCGAAACACTTGATATCTGTCATCGTGCCTACGTCATGCATCAGGGACATGTCATTGCCGACGGCGAGCCCGCAAAGATATTAACGAATGAAACCGTGCGAAATGTTTATCTTGGCAAGGAATTTGCTTAACCTTCGCGTTACCGAAGTCACTGGCACGTCCCCTCCCATGGGGCCATTGAGCTATCTCCATGAAGCAAAGCCTGTCTCTCAAGCTTGGGCAACAGCTCAAGATGACCCCACAGCTGCAGCAGGCGATACGCCTGTTGCAGCTCAGCGCGGTCGAGCTTGAGCAGGAGGTTCAAGACAACCTTGACGCCAATCCTCTGCTAGAAAACGAAGATGATTTCGCTGCTCATGGCGACAGCGATTCTCAACAGGATTCAGAGCATTCAAATGATGGCTTAGATGCACCGCCAGGTGACCTGGCCGGGGACACCTATTCGGATTTGTCGACGGACCAATTAGATCAAGACAAGAACTACCTAGATGATTTTGGCGATGTTGGTTTGGAGGCACCTTCGAAGGATTATCGCGAGGAGATGATCTCAACCGATCCCGTGGACACTGCTGTGGACGGTCCTGGAGAGTCTGAAGTCAGCGATCAACTCCAGGCACCCATGACCGATGAGATTCCGGTGGATTCGAACTGGGACGACATCTACCCTCAAGCGCCTAGCGGTTCAGCTGGTGACCACGACTACGACGTTGGATCTAACGACAGTGCCGAGGAAACACTCGAGGGCCATTTGCTGTGGCAGCTAAACCTCACCCCCATGGCGACATCAGACCGAATAATTGCGATGGCGATAATCGACGAGATTACCGACGACGGACTACTGGGCGCTACCCTTGAGGAAATCTGTGAAACCCTAGCTCGTAATCACGAGGGCAATGATTCACCCCCTGAGTTGGAAGAGGTTGAGGAGATTTTGCGCCGTATTCAGAAGTTCGATCCCACTGGTGTTGGTGCACGAGATCTCCGGGAATGTTTGCTCCTACAGCTTGAGCAACTAGACGGCAACACCCCTTGGTTAGAAGAAGCCAGAGACCTAATTACAACCCACCTACATATTCTGGGCAACAAAGATTTCGCGACCCTGGTGCGGCAGACGCATTTGTCAGAATCGGAGCTAAGCCAAGTGGTCGCATTGATTCGTACTTTGCAGCCGCGGCCCGGCTCAAGCGTATTCGAGGAAGCCGCGGACTACGAGGTCCCTGATGTGCTAGTCCGTAAAGACCAGGGCCGATGGTTAGTAGAGCTGAATCCTGAAACTCTCCCGAAGGTTCGTATCAACGACGCCTACGCAAGTCTCATCAAAACCATACCCGCAGGGCCTGACAAGGACTACTTGCGCGACAACCTGCAGGAAGCGAAGTGGTTTTTAAAAAGTCTGCAAACCCGTCACGATACGCTGCTGAAGGTAGCGACGAAAATTGTTGAGGTGCAGCAGGGATTTTTGGAGCACGGCCCCATGGCTATGAGGCCCCTGATCCTAGCGGATATTGCCGAACAAGTTGATTTGCACGAATCGACCATCTCTCGCGTAACCAATCGAAAATACCTGGCCACTCCTCAAGGACTCTTCGAGCTGAAGTACTTCTTCTCCTCCCATGTAGGAACTTCGACCGGCGAGGAAGTATCCAGCACAGTGATACGTGCGTTGATCAAACAAGTCACCGCGGATGAGAACCCTCGCAAACCGTTGAGCGACAGCAAAATCGCGGCAATACTATCGGAGAAAAATATCAACGTCGCGCGCCGAACAGTCGCCAAATACCGGGAATCGCTTTCAATTCCTCCGTCAAACGAAAGGAAACAATTAGTATGACTTGCACTCCAATCCTGCGTCGATGATGGGTTGCCCTTGCTCGTATGCACTAGATTACTGGCAGTCTGTGAAACTCAACATTACCAGCCACCTAATCGACCTTGCCCATGCTTTACAGCAGCAAGACCGAGTCCAAATGAGCGAACTTGAATGCCAAAGCAGCGAAATTACCCACATGCACATGCTATTAAATATTGAAAAACAAGGGCATCAGGCGGAAGCTACCTATCGCGCGCCTATGGCTACGTTGTTCGCCAACGAAGACGCCGAAGAAAATACGCGGACGACTATCTACTGGCCAGTAAAATCAACCTGCAGCTGCTTGAACACAAAGAAAAGAGGTAGCAAGACAAAACAGCAGTTATCACAAGACATGGCGGCGCAACTGATAGCTCGATGTTTCGCTACAAGGTAGCTGAATCCGGCGCATCCAATCTTTCACTAGCGGATCGAAGATAAGATCGATATGAGCGATATTTTAACAATCAGCGAGTTAGTAAAGCCGGATTCCGTGCGGTATGCAGTAGAGGCGGGCAGTAGGAAGCGCCTGTTCCAGATTATTGCTGAGGCATCAGTTAACCCAGCAACCGTTGACAAGGAAGAAGCAGTCGACGAAATCTACGACGCCCTAGTTGAGCGCGAGCGTTTGGGTAGTACCGCCCTCGGTGGCGGAGTTGCTATTCCTCATTGCAGGATAAGTTGTGACTGCATTTCCGGAGCGTTCTATACATTGGCTGAATCCATTGAGTACGAGGCGTCGGACGAAAAGCCTGTTGATCTTGTATTCGTGTTACTGGTGCCAAAGGAGGAGAAAAAGGCGCATATCGACGCATTGCAGCGCCTAGCCCAAATATTTTCGGATCCCAGCCACCTTGCTAGGTTGCGCACTGCTAGGTGCAACGAATCGCTTTTTGCTGAGCTTAAGCGCATCGACGAGGGACTATCTACGACCGGTCTTAATCGTAGATCCGCATGAAATTGATCATCGTTAGTGGTCGCTCTGGTTCGGGTAAATCCACCGCCTTGCGAACTTTGGAGGATGCCGGCTATCACTGCGTTGACAATCTGCCCGTTGGTTTGTTGAAAGCGCTTATGCGCAGTTATTCAACCCCTTTACACGGCGAAGTATCCAAAATAGCGGTATGTATCGATGCACGAAGCCCAGGGCTGGAGCAATTCCCAGAGCTGCTTCTGCAGCTCAGAGATTCAGGCATTGATGCCGAAATTCTGTATCTCGATGCCCTCAGTCCAACCTTGGTTAAACGGTTCAGTGAGACGCGTCGACGCCACCCACTCACGGATGAGGACGTCGATCTACGCGAAGCAATCGATATGGAGGCGTCAATACTCTCAAGCGTGGCGGACTTGGCGAACCTCACTATCGATACGACGAAAATTTCAGGCAAAAATCTCAGCGAGCAGATCGTCCAGCGAGTGATTGAAAATAGCGGGACGTCGGTCAGCCTGTTGTTTCGCTCGTTTGGCTTCAAACACGGCATCCCAGTCGATACAGACTTTGTTTTCGACCTACGTTGTCTACCAAACCCCCACTGGCAGCCAGCGCTGCGGCAGCTCACGGGACGCCATGAAGAAGTTGTGGGTTATCTGCAGTCTAAAGACCTAGTAAACGAAATGTTTCAGGATATCTTCGATTACCTACAGAAATGGATTCCTCGCTTTGCCGACAACGATCGAGTCTATGTGACCGTAGGAATTGGATGCACTGGGGGACAGCATCGAAGCGTATATATGGCAGAGCTACTGGCCCAGCATTTTAGATCCCAGCTAGATCAAGTTTTGGTGCGGCATCGGGAACTCGATAAAATCTAACGTGAAATACCAATATACCCTCACTCTTTGCAATCCATAGCAAAGTATCCGACAAATTCAGTGCCACCATGCGAAAAACTACCCTCACCATTGTGAATTCGTTGGGACTACACGCTAGAGCCGCTTCGAAGGTGGTTGATGTCGCAAGAAATTTTGCAGCCAAAATTACGCTTACCAATGAATTTGATGTGGTAGCCGATGCCAAGAGAATCATGAGTCTCCTGCTTTTAGGAGCTCCAGTGAACAGCAAAGTTATTCTTAACGTCGATGGCGAGGACGAAGATGCCGCATTTGATGCCATAACGGGATTGATCAACGCTGGTTTTCATGAGCTAGACTAGCTATGCGCAAAGATCAGCAATACTTCAAATCGGTTCTTGAAGACCTCCTTCGCTGCAGTATGCCAGAGATCAAGATCCTTCTTGCTCCACTTCAACCGAGTAAGATTGCCTAGAAGCTCGAAGCCAACTTGCTGGGAACTCGGCATATTATCTAAGGGCTGAATGAAAAGGATGTTCTCAATCTGAGCCTTAGGCAGCTGCCTTAAACAATCACAAATCAATTGGTGGGAACCTCGATAGCCGTGATCGGGCCTGACCAGAGTCTGGACTCTCCTATCCGGAAAGTGCTGCCAGGCGTCTGATGAATGCTGACACAAATATCGAAAGGCCTCGTCACGTGGCAAAGCCGGAGCCGAAATACCTTCGCCTGCGACGGAAATTATCAGCGACAAGCGACGCTCCAAAAGACGTCAACATTCGAGATGAGTATCTCGGCGCTCTGCCCATTATCAAACTGCTGTCTGCTTGTCCCCGGGGGACTGTCGGAGAAATCACTAGCAGCGAGGAGACGCCAATCCACGCACCGGAGCCGGATACCTAAATTACTCGGTTGTTGTAAAAACTATTTCTTATTTCTGCGACTGTTGTTGACGATAAGGGACGTTTGGCGGGACGCATCACCATTGATGACGAGGCGGAAGTTATCGTCGAAGACGCAGAAGAAGCAGTGCTCGCCCCTTATCCCGTTGATTAATGCGGATACATGTAAACCTGGGTGCTGACTCGTTCGACTGCGTGCTGTCTGGCTTGACATTAATCTCATCGCAGCGGTCATATCTACGGCAGTAAATCACTTATTCGAGGAAACCAATGTCGAGGTAGTCGCGCTAGCTGCGCTTATACGGTTAGTAGCGAACATGGGTGGCATTGCTTGCATGCAACCTTTCCTTGCTGATTCGGGGAAAAGCCTGGGGACAAACTTTTTTGACGATCCAACACTCTTAAAGACAATCGCTGCATCGATAATAACCGCAATCTTGTTAGCAGCATTTGCTATAAGTTTGTTGCCGACCCTGCTGCTTCGTATGAATATCGATCCAGCATTTATCGGCAGCAAAGTCCCAACAACTATCAGCGACGTCGCGAGGGTTTTACTCTTTTTTGGTCTTGCTGGACGGGCCCATCTTTGGCCCTAAACAGTCTCACCAACGCTAGCTTCTGCAGAACAGCTTACTGTCCTGCCACTGTCATAGAGTCTAGCAGCATACTGGGCGAACGGATGCTGCTTCGCACATCAATGTCGTCGGCTAGGGCGACAATGTTTAGGAACATATCCTTCAAGTTTCCCGCCAGCGTAAATTCTGCAACGGG
>CABZTD010000041.1 GCA_902528515.1 K189A clade bacterium | reverse complement strand
CTATAACGACATAATCAAAACGAACACCGGCTGCTCTGTGACGGTGACCGGTACCTTGGTTGCCTCCCAGGGCAAGGGGCAAGACCGCGAGATTCAGGCGAACGAAGTGATTATTCACGGCTTAGTCGAGGATCCAGAAACTTACCCGATCAGCAAAAAACGCCACACATTTGAGTACTTACGCAGCGTCTCCCACCTGCGACCACGCACAAATACCTTTGGGGCGATATCGCGCATTCGCCACGCATTGAGCGCCGAGGTTCACGGCTACTTTGACCGCCACGATTTCTACTGGGTGAACACGCCGATTATAACGGCCAGCGATTGCGAGGGTGCGGGAGACCTTTTTCGGGTATCGACTCTGGATCAGATCCACGCAGACAATCGCGAGCAGTTTGCCGATGATTTTTTTGGCGACGAGGCATTCTTGACGGTCAGCGGACAACTTAACTTGGAAAGCTACGCCTGTTCCCTTGGCAAGGTTTATACCTTTGGTCCTACCTTTCGCGCGGAAAACTCCAATACCAGCCGTCATCTCGCGGAATTTTGGATGATCGAGCCGGAAATCGCTTTTGCGGACTTGGCTGCCAATGCTGACCTGGCAGAAAGCTTTCTGCGCGAGGTGATTCAAGGCGTCTTGCAACGTTGTCCCGACGACATGGCCTTTTTCGATGAACACGATAAAAGCGCGCTAATCCGGCGCTTAACCGCCATCACTGAACACGACTTCACGCGTATGACCTATACCGAGGCAGTCAACCTCTTGCTAGAAAGCGACCAAGATTTTGAGTTTCCCGTGAGTTGGGGCGCCGACCTGCAGTCAGAACACGAACGCTACATCACCGAGCAGGTGATCAAGGGGCCGGTTGTTGTCACGGACTATCCCAAGGAGACCAAAGCCTTCTACATGCGTTTGAACGATGACGAAAAAACGGTGGCAGCAATGGATGTTTTGGTGCCCGGTGTGGGTGAGATCGTTGGTGGCAGTCAGCGGGAAGAGCGCCTGGCTGTCCTAGATGAACGCATGGATCCGAGGCTTGCCGACGAGCTGTGGTGGTATCGCGATCTTCGTCGCTACGGCACGGTTCCCCACGCTGGCTTTGGTCTAGGCCTCGAGAGACTTCTTTTATATATCACTGGCATGGACAATATTCGCGACGCCATACCCTTCCCTAGGGTACCCGGCAACGCCAATTTTTAGCCTGTGAATCCTAACAACGACGAACCCACACTCCCTCCTAGCGCGCTGCTCGCCGCGCTCTGGCAGCTGCGTCGATTCATCGGACCCCATCGTAGGGGCCTGTATATTGGCATTGCGGCCTTTGGTCTTGCCCGTATCTTTGAAGCCATGGTTCCGGTGCTGACCGCGGTGTCGATCAATCGAATGGCGGAGGGGAACTTTGATCTGATGTATCCGGTCTTAGGGATCATCGGAGCGGTCATTATACGCTACGGTGTAGTCAGCTTCGCGCGATTCAGCGTGCGCCGGGTGGCCCTCAAAGTTTCCTTTGATCTGCGGCAATCGTTCTTCAACAAACTTCAGGAACAAGGCGCTGAGTTTTTCGCCGAGTTCAGCATCGGCGACATGATGACCCGCGCGGTTGCGGACATTTCACTGATTCAGCGATTGATCTCCATGGGTACGATATTGCTGATCATCATGGTGTATGCAACGGTCGTTGGCTTCGGGTTCATGCTCTACTACTCCCCCTGGCTGACCCTACTCCTGCTGCCGCCAATGCCCTTGGTCTTCTTTTACGCCCAGTATTCAGCCAGGGCCATGGGAGCAGCTTCGGCCCAGGTTCAAGATCGACTGTCAGATTTGGGCACACATACCCAAGAGAACTTATCCGGCATTCGCACCATTCAAGCCATGGTGCAGGAAGAAAATGAGATCCAGCGCTTTGCGGCCACCAATCAGGCCTACGCAGACGTTTTTTACGAGCAAGGTCGGATCAATTCCGCAATGGGCGCCTGGATGCCAAGCTTGGCTGCAATCTGCTCATTGACCATTCTTGGCTATGGCGGCAACCAGGTGCTCAACGGCGGCCTAGCCATCGGAGACTTTGTCGCCTTCTTTATGTTCGTCAACATGGTGGTTCAGCCGTTTCGGGTGGCAGGCTTCATCGTGAATCTGTTTCAGCGAGCCGGTGTGGCGAGCAGGCGTTTATTTGAGGTCTTTGACCGCTCAGCGGAAATTACTGACGCCCCCGCGGCCCAGGCCCCCGTCGAGATCGCGGGTGCCCTACGTATCAAACGTTTAACTTATCGGTATCCCGGCAGCGCCGTTAACGCTATCGACGATCTTTCGCTGTCAGTAGAGCCCGGCGAAACTCTGGCGATTATGGGTAGAGTAGGCAGCGGCAAAACCACCTTACTCAAGCAAGTTGTGCGGTTAATCGACCCAGCGGCCGACAGCATCTTTATTGACGGGCATCCGGTTGCCGACTACCCGCTGAGCCAGCTGCGTACACAAGTTGCCTTGGTCCCCCAAGATCCCTTTCTGTTTGCTGAGCCGCTGAAAAGCAATATTACCTATGATGATCCTGCGCGGTCCTTGGAAAGAATCTGGGAGGCGGCAACGTCTGCCGACTTAAAAGACACCATCAGCGACTTCCCTGAACAGCTTGATACGCTGATCGGCGAGCGCGGGGTAACCCTGTCTGGCGGACAAAAACAGCGCGCAACGCTGGCCAGAGGACTAATACGAAACGCTCCAATCTTGATTCTCGATGATTGTTTCTCCGCAGTGGATACAGAAACGGAAGAGCACATCTTGGGCGAACTCAAACGTCTGCGCCAAGGCCAGACCACGCTGCTAGTCTCCCATCGAGTCAGCACCGCTCGGCATGCCAACCGCATCATTGTGATTGATGCCGGGCGGATCATCGAAAGCGGCAAACATGACGAACTTCTTGCTAATCAGGGCTACTACGCCGAACTAGAGCGCGTGCAGCGCGTGGGCGGTGAGGAGGACGACCTGGAAAAACTCAGGGTCGGCTCATGAATACGACGACAAAGAAGACACAGCGCGACTACGCCATGTTCGATGCGGACATCAGTGGCGCTGTGCTCAACCTGCATCTATTGCGACGACTGCTCCGGTGGCTAGCCCCGTATAAAGTGTCATTAGCCGTCAGTACGGTTTTGGTGCTGCTGGCGTCTACCCTGCAGGTGATGCTGCCGATGATCATCTCCCTGGTCGCCATTGACCACATCATTCGCGGCGAGAGCGATTCCGAAAGCCCAGACTTCGGCCTCATTGGATTCAACCAAGGTCTTGCAGAACGCCTTAGCGTACCGGAACTCATGGCGGCCTGTGTGCTCTATGCGGTCATCCAGCTTACCTGGGCGTTTTGCGGTCATGCTCACCGAATGACGTTGATCGGCCCAGTGATCAAGGGTCTGAGAGATCTGCGTCTCGATCTTTTCCGTCACCTGGAAACCCGCCCTTCTTCTTTCTACGACCGGGTAGCCGTAGGGCGTATCATGACTCGGGTCACTAATGATGTTGAAGCGCTTTATGAACTACTGCGGGGGCTCGGCACCT
Source organism: K189A clade bacterium (assembly GCA_902528515.1). Taxonomy (GTDB): domain Bacteria; phylum Pseudomonadota; class Gammaproteobacteria; order Pseudomonadales; family Azotimanducaceae; genus UBA4421. Next base: position 11,635 of record CABZTD010000041.1, on the reverse strand, counting down.
TGGTCGGCGAGTTTGTGCCATTTTTCGTTGCTCTCGCGGTCATGCTCGCAATCGATGTACAGCTGACGCTCATTCTTCTAATGGCTTTACCGATCCTTGCATTGGTGACCGCTTTTTTTCGACGCAAGACCCGATTTTTGTTTCGCCAAACACGCCAAACGCTTTCCAGCCTCAACCAGAATCTGCAGGAAAATCTCGCGGGCCTGCAGGTGGTTCAGCTTTCGGATCGACAGCAACACAATCTGCACCGATATACCGAGATCAACGAAAAGAACCGTCTATTTGAACATCGACTCGCCCGGGTTGAAACGCTGTACGGCGCGTTCAACGAGAGCCTTGCGCAAATCGCGATTGGCTTGATTTTGTACTACGGCGCCAGTCATTTGATGGAAGTCACCATGACGGTAGGCGAGGTGGTGCTGTTCACTCAGTTTGTCACCATGCTTTTCCACCCCATTGTGGTGCTCGGTGAGCAAACGAATATTCTGTTCCGAGCCATGGCAAGTGGCGAGCGCATTTTCCAGGCTCTGGACTGGGACGAGATCATTCACGAACCTGCCAGCCCGGTCGCCCTCCCAGAACGATTGCGTGGAGACGTAGAATTCAGAAACGTCAGCTTTGCTTACGACAGTACCACGCACGTATTAAAGGACGTATCGTTTTCCATACATCCAGGTGAGAAACTGGCAATTGTCGGACCTACGGGTTCCGGCAAAAGCACGCTGATACGCCTTCTCAGCCGTTTTTACGATTTCAACGACAATCAAATTTTCCTCGACGGCATTGACCTAAATCACATTCATTCTGGTGATTTACGTCGTCGCGTGGGCGTGGTTCTGCAGGACTTTCATATTTTTTCGGGAACGATTTTCGACAACATTGCGTTGGGCAACCCGACGGTGACCCGACAGCAGGCGATTGATGCGGCAAAAACTGTGAATGCACATCATTTCATCTCGCAGCTGCCGATGGAGTACGACACACCGCTGACAGAGCGCGGCCAGAACCTGTCCCAGGGCCAGCGCCAGCTCCTGGCGTTCGCCCGAGTGCTTGCCGCTAATCCAGAAATTTTGGTACTTGACGAGGCCACGGCGAATATTGATACGGAAACTGAACTTTTGATTCAAGATGCCGTGGAGCGGCTGACAAAGGGGCGGACCTCGATCATCATTGCGCATCGGCTGCAAACCATTCAGGAGGCCGACCGCGTGCTGGTTTTAGACCAGGGGCAAGTCGCCGAGATTGGAAGCCATGAAGAACTGTTAGCGGCGAATGGACTCTATGCGACCCTGCATAGCCTGCAGTTTCAAAGTGCTGAAAACTCCGCCTAATGGCCAAGACCCCATAGCGAGGAAGCAAGGACGAAAACCCAAGGACTCTTATCCAAGGAAGCAAAGAATGTGCCTAGCGAGCTGGCCTAGTGCAGAGATGAAAATACGGCCCGAGTAGGCCAATCAACACAAAAATAGGAACGTCGTGTCGGACAAGACACCAATCAAAAGCGGCGAAAAATTTTTAACCCCTCAGGGCTTTAAGGCCATAAAAAATGGGGTTAAACGAGGCGCTAATGCTAAGACCGATATCGAGCGCAAGCCGCCATGGCTGCGCGTTTCCGTCGGCAGTGGCGAACGTTATCGCTCGGTCAAAGAAACAGTCACCAAACATCGACTCGCCACGGTTTGTGAAGAATCCCACTGCCCGAATATCGGTGAATGCTGGACTCACGGTACTGCTACGATCATGTTGATGGGTGCGACCTGCACCCGGGCCTGTCGTTTTTGCGCCGTGGACACCGGCAATCCCAAGGGCTGGCTCGATCTGCAAGAACCGGCCAACGCCGCGGAGTCTGTGCGCTTGATGGGCCTCAACTACGTGGTGTTAACCTCAGTCGACCGCGACGATCTTGCCGATGGCGGTGCTGCCCACTACGCAGCCTGCGTGAAAGCAATTCGCGCCTTGAATCCAAATACAATGGTTGAAGCCCTGACGCCAGATTTCAACGGAGATCGAGATGCAGTGCTCACGGTCGTGAACTCTGGGCTTCAGGTGTTCGCCCAAAACCTGGAAACCGTCGAGCGCCTTACTCATGTTGTGCGTGATCCGCGCGCAGGTTACCAGCAAACGCTAGATGTCCTGGCCAAAGCCAAGGAGTCAAGCGCCCAGGTACTGACAAAGTCCAGTCTGATGCTAGGCCTCGGCGAAGAAGAGGCGGAGATCAAACGATCACTCGAAGATCTGCGCCACCACAACGTCGACATCGTCACACTAGGACAGTACATGCGTCCGACCAAAAACCACTTGCCGGTAGCGCGTTGGGTAAGCCCAGACGAATTTGAGGCCCTACGAGATTATGGCCTTGGCCTAGGCTTTACCGAGGTAGCATCGGGACCCTTGATACGATCGAGTTACCGAGCAGACCGGGTTTTCGAACAAAATAACCTTGGGCTTAAGCGTATCCCGGTTCAGCAAGTCTGAAGACCTGCCCTTCGCCTTCCTGATTCATTTAGCCAGCGAGACCCGCCAACCTATGCAAAACCTGAGCTTAAAGGACTTCGCCGACACTGGATTACTGTCAGCGGGTACCAGCACTTCAGCGACAACCCTGCACCTAATCGAGAGCACTGAATTTGCGAGCTTTCATGACAGTCTGAGTACTTCAGACCAGCAATGGCTTAAACGCCAGGCCTTCACAGGTAAGTCGGGCCAGGTCGCTTGGCTTGAAAACGGCGACGGCGTCATCGGTGCTGCCTCTGAGGATTCTCTCGCGACTCTGGGCGGCCTGCCTTATACCCTGCCTGAAGGCGTCTATCGTCTGAGCGCGACAACATCTTTCATCGCTTTATTGGGCTGGGGTTTGGGCAGCTATTCCTTCGACCGCTACAAAGCCGCCTCGCGTGAGCCTGCTCAGCTGATCTTGCCCGATGGCTCCGATGCCGCCGAGCTCGTCAATACGGTAGCGGCCACCTATCTCACGCGAGACCTCATTAATACGCCAGCTCAGGACATGGCCCCTTCGCATTTGCAGGCCGAAGTAGAAGCGCTAGGCGCAGCCTTTAAGGCCAACGTCCGCACAGTTATAGGTGACGAGCTATTGGACTTGGAATGCGGTGCCATACACGCCGTAGGACGAGCTGCTGACGATCCGCCACGGCTGATGGATTTAACCTGGGGTAACGCCGACGATCCCAAGGTGACCATTGTCGGTAAGGGGGTCACCTTCGACAGCGGTGGTTTAAACCTCAAGCCAGCAGGGGGTATGCGCTTGATGAAAAAAGACATGGGCGGCGCGGCCATAGCTCTGGGTCTAGGCTACCTGATCATGGCCCAAAACCTACCGATACGTCTCAGAGTTCTCATCCCTGCCGCAGAAAACGCCATTTCCGGTAACGCGTTCCGACCCGGTGACGTTCTACATACTCACAAGGGATTGACCGTTGAAATCGACAATACTGACGCGGAAGGCCGACTCCTGCTCTGCGATGCCCTCTCCATAGCAACCAGTGAAAAACCTGAACTCATCGTTGACTATGCAACGCTTACGGGCGCCGCCCGTGGCGCAGTAGGCGCGGAAATCGCGGCGATGTTCTGTAACGATGACGGTCTGGCGCAGGACCTGACCCAAATCGGTAAGACCGAAGACGACACGGTTTGGGCCATGCCGCTGCATGATGACTATGCTTACATGCTCAAAAGTAACGTTGCCGATTTGGTTAACTCCGCAGCCTCGCCTTACGCCGGCGCAGTAACCGCTGCGCTGTTTTTGAAGCGCTTTATTGACGACATTCCTTGGGTACACTTTGACGTGATGGCATTCAACATACGCAAACGCCCTGGTCGCCCGGAGGGAGGCGAGGCTATGGCGTTACGGACTATTTACCGACACCTAGACCGTCAATACGGAGCCAAAGGTGACTGATTTAAAAGCGCTGGAGACCTCGCCAAACGGCACGCGCCTTGACCTGGCTGAATTTCTCGACGTAGTAAAGTTTAACGACCAAGGTTTAGTGCCCGCAATCGCACAGGACAGCACATCAGGCACCGTGCTAATGTTGGCGTGGATGAATCGTGATGCGATTGACCAAACCCTCGCCTCGGGCTTGGTCACCTATTACTCTCGCAGCCGTCAAAGCCTGTGGCAAAAAGGCGAGACCTCCGGCAACACCCAGCGTCTGGTTGACATGCGATTTGATTGCGACGCTGACGCGATTTTGATGCTGGTAGAGCAAACCGGACCCGCCTGCCACACCAACCGGCCGAACTGCTTTTATCTGAGGGTTGAAGACGGACAGGTGGTCGTACACGCCTGAGAACCAGAGCCCTGCAGCATTGATCTATGGAAAGGAGTAGACTGCGGCGCGCCCAAAAGCGCCACCATTTATCAGATCTGCCGATAGCCGGAGCCTTACCGCGCCATGAGCCAAGCCGAAATTGTCTTCCACAACACACTGAGCGGCAAAAAAGAAATCTTTGAGCCAGCAAATCCAGAGCATGTGACTATTTACGTTTGCGGCCCCACCGTCTACAACTTCGTGCACATAGGCAACGCCCGCCCAGCAGTGGTTTTCGACGTGCTAACCCGGCTGCTGCGCGCGCGGTACCCGCAGGTTACTTACGTCAGCAACATCACGGATATAGATGACAAGATCAATGCAGCCGCAGCAGAAAATGGCGAGGACATCACCACCCTGGCCGAGCGCTACGCCCTCGCCTATGAGGAAGACATTAGCGCCCTCGGCGTCCGCGTGCCAGATGTTGTACCCAAGGCGACACACCATATTGCTGAAATCGTCGATATGATCGAAATCCTCATTGGCAAAGGCCATGCCTACGCAAACGAAGGCCATGTGCTCTTTCATGTGCCATCAGACCCAGAGTACGGGTCCTTGGCAAAACGCTCCCTCGAAGACATGATCGACGGCGCTAGAGTCGAGGTTGCCGGTTACAAAAAAGACCCGAAGGATTTCGTGCTTTGGAAGCCCTCCACGGCAGACCAGCCCGGCTGGGAAAGTCCTTGGGGTAGAGGTCGTCCCGGGTGGCATATTGAATGCTCTGCCATGGTAAAAAAACACTTGGGTGACACGATCGATATTCATGGCGGTGGATCAGACCTTACCTTTCCCCATCACGAAAACGAGGCTGCCCAGAGCCGCTGCGCTAATGATCACTCGACCTATGTTCGCTATTGGCTTCATAACGGCATGCTAAACCTGGGCACAGAAAAAATGTCCAAATCGCTGGGCAATGTACTGACCGTTCGCAACCTGCTGGAAAAACACAGCAGCGAAGTCCTGCGCTATGCCCTGCTGTCCGGTCAATACCGGTCCTTGCTGACCTGGTCTGATGAACTGCTCGCCCAGGCTCGCGCGAGCTTGGATAGCCTTTACCAGAGTTTACGAGACGCCGGTTCCGAGCAGTCTATTACCAGTGCTGACTTTCACGATGTGGACATAAACGAATACCCCAAGGTAGTGGTTGACGCCTTAAGCGACGATCTGAACACCCCCAAGGCTCTTGCGGGCCTGCATGAACTAGCGAATCAGCTGCGACGGGCAACGGACACCGAAGCCAAGAATGCCGCCGTACATAAATTGTTAGCGGGAGGCTCACTTTTGGGGCTGCTGATTCAGACCCCCGATACCTATTTCACTCAAGGCCAGCCTAGCGGCGCGAGTTCGATGACTGCCGATGCAATCGAAGCGTTAATCGAGCAGCGAAAAGCAGCTCGTGCTAGTGGCGACTATGCCGGAGCAGATCGCATACGTGACGATCTGTTGGCCTCGGGCATCGAGCTAGAAGATTCCCGCGAGGGTACGCGTTGGCGCAAACTGTAGCTAGCACCCAAGGGCATGTATCACGTTGCCATCATTGGTGAGTCTCTAGCTGCCCAGGTTGCCGCCCTGGCCTGCGCGGCAAGCGGCTTCCACGATATTGACCGCCTGCAGGGCTCTCGGCATCTTGCCGAACAACCGCAAGTCTACAGTCTTGGCGCCAACGCCAGCCGTTTGCTCCGCGCCTTGGTACCAGAGTCCATCGAGGGGCTGGGGTTCCAGCCTGATAGGCGCCAGGTACGTTTTGCCAAAAGCGCATACTTGCTTGCAGAGCTGCCCCTTGGCGAATTTTATCAACGGCGTTACGGCAGTCCCCTGGTCAACTTTTCGGCTTCCGCGTTAACAGCCTACTTGGAGGAAGAGATTGGCAATCCTCTGAAAAATCCCGTGTCTCTCAGCGACGCAGAAACATCTCATCAGTTAACGGTGTTAGCGGACCCCGAGCGCGGCACCAAGGCATGCGATGATGATCCGTCTTTTTTGATCTACCACGCCAGCTTGCCCGATCATCCATTGCGCAAAGCCAACGTGCTTTGGCGGGGCAATAGTCAGTACGTTGAGCAGCTGGCGGATAACGACCAGGTACACTTTCGGTTCATTACGCGAGCCCATATACCCTTTGACCCCGAGCAGTGGCATGACAGCCTGCAAGACGCGTTCGCGGCCAAAATGCAGGTTGGCGGTGTGTCCTTGAATGGGTTCTCAGCAAGCGAAACATTGTTCGCCGGGCGGGTCGCTTACCTACAAAGTGCTCTGACGCCGGCGTCACAAATCAGGATCGATGCTGATAATACTGCGCTGGAAGATGCCTGGGTGCTTTCGCGGATGATGGAAAACTACGAAGAGGATCTTGGCGTCGGCTTAGCGGCGTTTGAGCGTTTTCGCCGACCACGCCACCGAAAGGTCGCGGCCCAATTGCGTGATCACTTACTGAGGCTAACCGAGCCCTCCGTCAGCAAACGTTTTTCACAACATGTGGGCATGGCCCTGCAGAACCGTCTGTTGCCAGAGCTGGCCCTCGCGCAGCAGGATTGGCTTTATGAACACGACGTCATCAAGGGTTTTCGCTAACCAGGCCACCCTGCGCCGAACTTAAATTAATCGGCTGTTGGCGCCAAAGCTCTTACTGAGAAAAGCCATTTGATCCCCCAAAATTCGGCCTGAGTTAATCAGGGCCAAGTACTCGGAATAGTTGGGCACATAGGGTAAAGCCATCAGCTCCAGGCTCGTTTCCTCAAGCAGCCGGTTACCCTTAAAGTGATTGCAACGCCGGCAGCTGGCTACCACGTTATCCCATAAATCCACGCCTCCCCGCGACACAGGAACAACATGATCGCGGGTCAGATCCGCATCGCTCAACTGTTTACCGCAATACAGGCACATGTTGCCGTCACGCCTGAACAATGCGGGGTTGGTTAGCGGCGGAATCTGGAAGTTTCGAGACACAACGCGTCCGTCGCAGGCGATGATGCTGTGTATTTCTTGCGCACTCATCTCACCACTATGCTTTGCTCGCCCCCCCCGGATGGTGACCAGCGGCTCTCCGACGGTCCAAACCACAAGCTCTCTGGCATACAGACAAACGGCATCCTGCCACGCAACCCATTCAACGGGCTGGCCAGCAATATTCAGGCGAAGGATTCGGGGTATACGTTCGAAATCGGACAGAGTCGTTAGCATGACGGCTACCTTAGGTGATGTCGTGGACACCACTAATGGGTGTCGAGCATGTCATACCCGTTGAGCCGCAAGCGGCATCCATCGGCTACACGCCGCTAAAAGCTAGGGCAAAATTCAGTTATCCGCAAGCCGAGTAATTGCTTAGTAAATTGGACGAATGGCTGGACATCAGAATCTGCATTTCTAAACTGTCCCCATGACCTGTTGCCGCTTTGCCAATTTCTATCTGAGCGTTTTCCTATGTTGAAAGACCAACGTTACATCATTCTGACGATCACGATTGCGCTAACGGGTTGTGCAAGCAAAGCCACAGACCCGCTCGAGGCACAGGAAGACAAAAATACAGCCCAGACAACCAGTTGGCACTGTGAGCAAGATGCGGACACTTGGTCGTGTAAGCGCCGCACCATCGCCGATATTCAGGCGCGGGAGGCTGCCCGCCGAAGTAAACAAATTGATTGGTCGCTGCCCCCGGGCCAACAAAACCCGCTCCAGGGCAGATTGCCTAAACAAGAGCCCGAAAGAGAGCCAACGAGACGGCCAGAGAAACAAGCAGAGAGACAGGTAACGAACCAGACAGACAAGCAGCCTAGGCAAGCCACCGGTCAACCACCTTCACGGGTCGAAGGCAAGCTCGAGCAGGTAACACCGACTCAGGTCGATTCGCAGTCACGATACCTCGAAGACCTGCCAGGAGATTACTGGGCTGTGCAGCTCATTGCACTGAACTCTCAGAAAGAGCTTCGCGAGTTCATGCGTAGCACTCAACTGGATGAACTCTCGGGCGCCATGATCAAGGTAAAGGACATAACATGGTACGTGGCGCTTCTAGGCGTCTACGAAGATCGCGAGAGCGCAGAGCGCGCTGCAGCCGAGCGACCATCAGTTTTGCAGCGCTATGAGCCCTATATTCGCAGTGTCGCCTCACTCCAGGCAGCAATGTCCGCCGCGAATACGCTCTGACTGGACTGCCTGCGTTAGATCAACTGCACTTCTTTGCTCCGTAGAACCATCTACTGGATAGCAGCAAGCCCTAATCACAGAACACAGAACGGCGGCGCCTGTAACGTCTTACAGGGTGCGTTCCTGTGCGATCCTTTGTCGCTTGCACAGGTCGTAAACATTTTCCGCAGTAAAAATGGCGAGCGCGGACCAGATAAATGCAAAGGTTACCCAGCGCACCTGCGGCACAGGCTCATCGTACAAAAAGACCGCGAGCAAAAGTGCGCAGGAAGGTGCCAGGTACTGTGCAAAACCGAGGGTCGTCAGAGGTAACCGCAAGGCAGCGGCGGCGAAAAATACCAAGGGTACAACGCTGATCACACCACCGAGAGCAAGCTGAAACACTTCGGTAGCGGTACGCAGGCCTGCAGTGCTTAGAAGCCAAAGCAAAAACAAAAGTGCTATGGGCAGCATGAGCGTTGTCTCTACCCACAGGCCAATGGCCGCAGGCACGCTGACCTGCTTGCGAAGCAGCCCGTAAAAACCAAAACTAAGCGCCAGGGTGAGGCTTAGCCAGGGTAAGCTGCGCTGCACCCAAAGCTCAATCGAAACCCCAGTGAAGGCCACGGCAACTGCAATCCATTGCAATGACCTCATCCTCTCGCGCAAGAAAAACCAGCCCAGCAGAATATTGATCAGGGGATTAATAAAATATCCCAGGCTAGCATCTGCGATACGCTCCGCCTGGATCACCCAAATGAAGGTCAGCCAGTTAACGCTCAAACATAGGGCAGTAGCCAAGAGGAACAGGAGTTCACGGCGAGACAAATCTTTCGTAGCCGCCCACTGACCCGACACGGTTATGAGAAATAAAAGCAGCGGAATGGACCATAGTACCCGGCGCATCAGTATTTCCAGCGGAGCGGCAAAACCCACCCAAACAAAGTAGATCGGCGCCACGCCCCAAATACCATAGGCGGCTAAGGCATAAAGTAATCCTAGACGAGCTTCGGTATCTCCAGCGTAAGGGACGTTACCGTCGCTCAAAAGTGATCTTTGCGTTTACGCGTCTCGGCAAATATCGCGACCGGATCTGCACCGACTAAATCGATGGTTTTCTGTAAGTTACTGCTCGTTGGGCGGACGAATGGGTTGGTTTGTCTTTCTAAACCAATACTGGTCGGCACCGTTGGAATACCCTCATAGCGCAAGCGTGCAATTTCTTCTGCTCTCGCCTGTAGTGCCTCGTTGTCTGGCTCTACTGTCACAGCGAACGCTGCATTGGCTTGGGTATACTCATGAGCGCAGTAGACTACTGTCTCGTCGGGTAGGTTCATCAGCTTTTCAAGGCTATGCCACATCTGGGCAGCGGTTCCCTCAAACATGCGCCCACACCCCAGCGCAAAAAGCGTATCACCCACAAAGGCTACCTGGTCCTGTTCAAAATAATAGGCAATATGACCCAGGGTATGTCCGGGTACTTCAAGCACGCGCACCCGGGTCGCGCCGAGCTCAACCACATCACCCTCGACTACCTGCTGGTCGATTCCAGGTATCCGGTGGGCGTCATTCGCCGCGCCAATAATCTGACAACCCCATTGCTCCTTAAGAGCTTCATTCCCTCCAGCATGATCAAAGTGGTGATGGGTATTGAATATATGTGTCAGCGTCCAACCTTGCTCGACGAGGGCTGCGTTGATCGCTTCAGCCTCTGGTGTGTCGATACTGGCCGTGGCACCGCTCTCGACGTCATGCACGAGAAATCCATAGTTATCGTCCAAACAAGGGATTTGTTTTACTTCTATGCTCATGACCGCTCCTCGGTGGTTTGGCGGGGCGAAAGTATCGCAGATTTACGAGCGGTCAAACAGAAAGATCAATCGCCTCGGAGGTTGAGGTGCTAACCTGGATGTTGATTTGATTTATCCTAAGCACCCTTTCCAACAGTCCAGCGCGTTATGAACAAAGTTCTGCAAGAGATCATTGACCTACTCGATGTTGAACCGATCGACAAGAACCTGTTCCGAGGCCAAAACCACAATACCGAACACGTTTTTGGTGGTCAGGTGCTGGCCCAGGCCCTAGCGTCGGCATTTCGCACCGTGGACGGCGATCAGCGTTTGCATTCGCTGCACAGTTATTTTCTGCGCGCCGGCGACTGGACTAGACCGATCCTGTATGAGGTAGATCGTATTAGGGACGGGCGCAGTTTTAGTACAAGGCGCGTCGCTGCCATTCAGAACGGGCGCACAATTTTCACCCTGGCCTGCTCGTGGCAGAAACCCGAAAACGGACTTGATCACACAGTTCCCATGCCCGACGTGCCGCCGCCTGAGTCTTTGCGCGGTGATTTGGAAACTTATTCCGAGCTGGCAAAAACCCGGCCGGAAATGGCCCGCTTCACCTTTCGTTTTGAAGCGATTGATTCTCGTTCGGTAGAACGCATCACCATGATGAATCGCAACGAGCACCCGCCCTATAAACACACATGGCTAAAGGCTAGAGACCCGCTGCCAGATAACCCAGAAGTACATCTAGCGCTATTGGCCTACATGTCTGACCTAGACTTTATGTCCACTTCCATGCTGCCCCATGGCCCACTGACGGCGAATGCCAATGATGAACGCACAGTACAGGGCGCAAGTCTCGACCATGCCATTTGGTTTCATCGCCCCTTTCGCGCGGACGAATGGCTGCTCTTCGCCAAGGAGTCCCCTAACGCCGGGGGGGGGCGCGGGTTCGTGCGAGGACACTTTTTCAATCGAGCAGGAGAAATGGTGGCTACCGCGGCGCAAGAGTGTCTCATTCGGCCCTTAGGGACAGCACGGGCTGCCCTTGAAGCAGCGCAACCCTCTGCTGGATAGAAGGCTGCTGGGTTTCGTGCCTAAAGAGCTTCTAGAATGGCCTCGGCGGAGCTGACCTCTAGTTTACCCGGAGCTTCCACGGCCAGGTGGGTTACCGTGCCATTTTCGACAATCATCGCGTAGCGCTGAGATCGCGTACCCAAACCAAAACCGGAGCCGTCCATTTGCAGACCTAGCGCTTCGGTAAAATGACCGTTACCGTCGCCCACCATTACCAACTCTTCCGCGTTAGCGCTTTTTCCCCACGCATCCATGACGAAGGCGTCGTTCACAGACAAGCATACGATGCTGTCGACGCCCTTCGCTTTCAGAGCATCCGCA
>CABZTD010000040.1 GCA_902528515.1 K189A clade bacterium | reverse complement strand
TTCGCCCACTAGGTTTTGACTGGGAAGATAAAAAGATGCGCCGCGCGGGTTTGGACTATCACGACTTGACGCGCGTTACCTTGCACGACAGTCTCGCGGTATGCCAGCAACAGCTTGACTGCAACCGCTGGTTTGCGATGACCACAAAGGCCAGTAGAAATTTTGCCGAAGTGACGTTTAGCGCGCTAGACGTACTCTTGTTTGGGCCCGAGACACGAGGCCTACCCGACGAAGTATTGGCCCGCTGGCCCGGAGATCGCAAACTGCGCATCCCGATGCAGGCATCTAGTAGAAGCATTAATCTGGCCAACTCAGTAGCCATAACTCTCTATGAGGCCTGGAGGCAGCGCGGTTACGACGGCATGCTTTAGGCACTCCTACCGCACTGCTTTAGTGAACAGAACTCACTATTAGGCTAATGCGTTGTAGGCATTGGGGCGGCATTCTGCTGTTGCTGCCTTTCTTGCATGGCCTGCACATACAGCGCTTCAAAATTAACCTGCGCAAGCTGGATTGGCGGAAAACCGCCTTTCACGACTAAATTATCAAGGCTTTCACGCGCATACGGGAACAGCGTAGTCGGACAGGAGATTCCCACTACTTGGCTGAGCTGTGCCGGATCCGCATTTTTGACGAAAAAAATGCCCGTCTGCTGCACCTCAACTAAGAAGCCAAGATATTCCTCCTCAACGTTGGCGCGTATCGTAATGGTCAGCACCACCTCATGCCGATGATCGGGCAAGGGAGCGGACCGGGTATTGATATCAACTGAAAGATTCGGCTGCCAATGCCGAGTAAAAACCTCCGGAGAATTCGGTGATTCGAAAGACGCATCCTTGAGATAGACCTTCTCAATACGCAACTGCACCTGCCGTTCGTCTGCCGCACTCTCGCCCTGTTGCGCTTGCAATGATTGCGGTGCGTCCTGATTTTCGTTCGTCATGATTTAACCACCGGTAAGTTTTGCGCCCGCCATTCAGAGTAACCGCCGGTCAGGCGAGTTACATTAGTAAACCCATTTTTTTGCAGTAACGTGCCAGCAGCACCCGAGTGTTGACCCATCTTGCAGGCGATAACAATGGGATTTTCTTTATGCTGTGAGAGTTCGTCCAGTCGGCTTCCCAGCGTTGCATAGGGGATATTCACCGCATCCACAATATGACCTTCTAAAAATTCTGCACGTTCGCGAACATCTAGAACGATGGCTTTTTCTTTATTAACTAGTCGCACCAGTTCTTGGGTGCCAACGGTCGCACCCGCACGCACTCTTTCGTTGCGAAAAAACAAGAACAAAAGCAGCAAGAAGGTGCCAACCAGGATTGGATGGTTTCCCAAAAAGGTAAAAAACTTTTCCATACCATCGCTCTTTTAAAGGGTCGCGATTATACACATTCATCCTGAATCGCTGTGCTTTTTGCTAAACTTTCCATCGTACCTAACCTGAGGGTTCCTCAAAATGTCCACTGTCAGCCTACTGGTTATTCTAGATGGGTTCGGTCACAGCCTGAGAGTTGAGCACAACGCAATTGCGCTGGCCAAGACGCCAACATGGGACCGTTTTATCGAACAGCGTCCCCATACGCTGATATCAGGTTCAGGGCTTGACGTCGGACTACCTGAAGGACAAATGGGAAATTCCGAGGTGGGTCATATGAATCTCGGTTCAGGTCGCGTGGTTTACCAGGACTTCACTCGCATCAATCGCGCCATTAACACCAAAGAATTTGATGTTAACCCGGCGTTTAGCGACGCCTTTAGCTGCGTGCGGAAAAATCGCAGCTCGCTGCATATCATGGGCTTACTATCGCCAGGTGGCGTTCATAGCCACGAAGAGCAAATCTTTGCGTTAATCCGCACCGCCGCGTCCGCTGGACTAAAAGAAATTTACTTACATGCTTTTTTGGACGGCAGAGACACTCCTCCGAGAAGTGCCATGCCCTCGCTGCAAGCCGCCGAAACCATGCTGGAGAGTTTGAATTGCGGTCGCGTTTTAAGCGTTTGCGGACGCTACTACGCAATGGACAGGGACAACAATTGGGACCGCCAGGCTAGAGCGTACAACTTACTTAGCCGAGGAGAAGCTCCTTTTCACGCTAGAAGTGCAGTTGAGGCCCTTCAGGGTGCTTATAAACGCGAGGAAAGCGACGAGTTTGTGCAACCAACGGCCCTGCACGACGCTCAGCAAACGCCCCGGGGTATTGCGGCCGAAGACGCCGTCATCTTTATGAATTTTCGCGCCGACCGCGCCCGCCAGCTTACCCGCGCCATGACAGACCCCGATTTCGATGGATTTCAGCGCAGGTCCTTTATACCGCCTGCCAACTTCACCACGTTGACGCAATACGCTGACGATATTGATCTTCCCAGTGCCTTTGCGCCGCAGGAGCTGAAAAACACCTTAGGTGAGCACCTACAAAATCTCGGCAAGCGCCAGCTGCGCATTGCAGAAACCGAAAAGTATGCGCACGTCACCTTCTTTTTCTCAGGTGGACGAGAACGGCCTTTTGAGGGTGAAAGACGTGTTTTGATTCCGTCTCCCAATGTTGCGACCTATGACCTGCAGCCAGAAATGAGCGCCCGCAAGGTCACGGATGAGTTAATAGTAGCGATTCACAGCGGAGAGTACGATGCCATCGTATGCAATTATGCGAACGGCGACATGGTCGGTCACAGCGGCAAACTGGAGCCCGCCATCGCGGCGGTAGAGACGCTAGATGAATGTCTAGCTCGTCTCGAAGAAGCGATCACGGACGCAGGCGGCCAAATGCTTGTAACCGCCGATCATGGCAATGTTGAGCAAATGCGAGACCCCTCGAGCGATCAAGAACATACGGCACACACCGGTAATCTTGTACCCTTGGTCTATGTGGGAGACCAACATCTTAAATTGCGGCCTAAGGGTAGCCTGTGTGATGTAGCGCCCACATTGCTACAGTTGATGCAGCTAGAAGCTCCGTCAGAAATGACCGGCACAACACTCATCGCTTCTTCCTGAGCATGATCTTGCGATGCTCGGTGCTAGCCCAACAACTTTGTTTAGCGCTCGCACTAGGATCGCATTCCATCAGCGCCCAGGCAGCAAAAGAAGCCGAAGCCAAGCAGGCACTTGATCAGATAGTTCAAAAACTTAACTCACTCGAAGAATGGTTCACGGAAGCCCAGCAGCGTAGCGCGTCAATCCAGCAGCAGATTCAGCGACACGATCAAACCATTGCTCAACTTCGTCGGCAGAGTCGGCAGCTGGAGGCCTCCCTGTCGGAGATCGAGTCCGAGGTGAGACAGCTTCGAAAGCAGCGCCGCAACCTCTTAGGGCAGGCTCAGGAACAACGCCAAATTATTGTCGCCCATGTGCAGGCAGCATCGCGGTTAAACTCAGACGACTTTATCAAGCTGCTACTAAGCCAAAGTTCAAGCGCCCACGCCCAGCGCTTCATGCGCTATCACGGCTACTTCAGTCAACAACGCCTGGCGGCTATAGAGCAATATAAAGTCAGCATGGCCAAGCTCGCTGAAACTAGTAAAGCTCTGGACAAGCAGCAAGAAGCATTAAAAGTGCAACGTCGGGCGCTAGGTGAAAAAACTAAGGAGGTTCAAACCCAGCGAGATAAGCGAGCCTCGACCATCGATGCGCTAACCCAGGCGCGCCGTGACAAAAGCAGACAGCGCGAAGTCCTGTTAACGGATAGCGAACGTCTGCGCACGCTCCTCGCTCAACTACGCAGAGAGTTATCCACGCTAGATGGCAAGGCATTTGCTGATGCTAAGGGCCGATTGCCCGCCCCACTTACAGGGCGTATAAGACACTCCTACGGCAAACCGCGATCAGGTACCAATTTGAGCTGGCGGGGCATCGATCTCGCCGCCGACGTGGGCGATACCGTAAAAGCTGTATTTCGAGGCAAAGTGGTGTTCAGTGACTGGCTTCGCGGTTTCGGGCTCATCGCCATTATCGATCACGGCGGCGGTTATATGACGCTTTACGGACACGCTGATGCGCTACTGAAAACCGCAGGAGATTGGGTGGAAAGCGGTGAACCAATCGCAGAAGCAGGCGATAGTGGCGGCCGCTACGAGCCAGGAATCTACTTTGAGTTGCGCCACAATGGCGCAGTACAAAATCCAGCCAAATGGCTAGTCAAATGAGTAACAAACCCTCTGTAACGCGCCGCACCCTGATATTTGGCGTGCTATGCGGACTGTTTGCCGGGATGATGCTGCCTCGCGGCTTAAAGGATGAGACCGAACAACTGAATTCGCTTTCATTGCGCAGTCTTGATGAGGCCAACCGCCAGCTGATTGAGAACTACCAAGCCCCCCTGGATAAAAGCGCGCTAACCGAGGCCGCTCTTCAAGGCATGGTCGGCATGCTAGATGATCACTCTCAGGTACTGAGTAAACGGGCTTATGCCCAACTGGTAACAAGCGCTCGTGGCGCATTCGCCGGTGTTGGTGTACGTGTCGGTTTGCGCCATAAACAGTTTTCTGTGCAAAGAATACTACCCAACTCCCCAGCAGCATCTGCTGATATTCAGATAGGCGATGTGATCATTAAAATCGATGGTCGAGACGTTATTGGATGGCCACTCAGCCGCCTAATTGAACACCTGCGCGGCACCTCGGGCACTAATGTCCACTTAGAGCTGAGTAGAGTCGTAAATAAGGATATGCCTCGGCAATCGAAAAATGTGTCTGTGGTACTCGAACGCCAAGAGCTTGAAGCCGTCTACTTCCGCGCACGCCTTTTGGAAAATCGGATTGTTTATGCGGAAGCGGAGCAGTGCTACGACACCTTGGACCAAGACATAAAGGGCGCCCTCCGCGCACAGGCCAAACTCAGAGCTAATAAACCAATCGAAGGGTTGGTGCTTGACCTACGCGGGAACCCTGGCGGCACATTAACCTGTGCCATCAAAACCGTTGACCTGTTTATCGACAGTGGCACCATTGTCAGAACGCAAAGCCATCGCGGGACTAAGTCCTATCAGGCGAGCAGCGCCACGCCTTACCTATCCTTGCCACTGGCAATTTTAGTAGACGGCGGAACCGCTTCGGCTGCTGAAATTATTGCGGGCGCGCTGCAGGATCATGGGCGTGCTACCGTGGTGGGTAGCCAGACCTTCGCCAAGGGCAGCGTACAAACACTGCTGTCACCACTGGCAAATGGTAGCGCTTTGAAAATCACTACCGCATTCTATCTCACCCCAAAGGGGCGGACATTTAGCGAAACTGGGCTGCTGCCCGATATTGAAGTGAGCTCTTTGGACGAAAACGCAGTGATCGGGGCAGCTCTACAAGCGATCGTTGATACAGAAATGATATCCATTCCATCAAGCGTCGAATAAAGCCTGTCCTGCAGCCAGTTCTAACGTGCCTTCGTAGATCGCCCGCCCAGTAATCGCACCCATCAGCAGAGCGGTGTCTGCTGCAAAGGCGTCCTTCAAAGCCTGCAAATCACACAGAGTGGTGACACCCCCCGACGCTACCACGGGTAACTGCACTGCTCTTGCAAGAGCCAGGGTTGATGCAACGTTGAGGCCCTGCATCATGCCATCGCGATCTATATCGGTATATACGATGCCTGCGAGCGGCAAATCGGACAAATTGATGGCAAAATCTTGGGCGTCGATACCGGTTTCGTTGTCCCAGCCCTCGGTGGCCACGACCCCGCTGCGCGCATCCAAACCCAACAGAATTTTGCCAGGATAAGCTGTGGCCATAGACTGTAAAAAATCCGGGTCATCGACTGCCTTGGTGCCCAAAATCAAGCCCTGCACCCCAGCATCCAAGTAGGCCTCGATGATTGACTGGCTACGAATGCCACCACCGACCTGTACAGGGACATGGCCCATCGCAGAGACCATTTGCCTAATTAGTTCGCTGTTACAAGGCACCCCTGCAAAGGCGCCATCAAGATCAACAATATGCAGGCGCCTCGCACCCTCACCCTTCCAATGCTCAGCCATGGCCACCGGGTCGCTAGAAAACACGGTGGAATTTTCCATGCGGCCTTGACGCAAACGCACGCATTGGCCTTCTTTTAGATCAATAGCCGGGATCAAAAGCATGCCTACAGACTCCCCTTGGTAGACGGCACGATTCCTGTCATTCGCTCGTCCTCAGCAACCGCCATCCGCAGGGCGCGCCCAAATGCCTTAAACAGCGTTTCTGCCTGGTGATGGGCGTTGCCACCGAGCAAGTTATCTAGGTGCAAAGTCATCATCGAGTGGTTTACCAACCCCTGGAAAAACTCCCTCAGCAGATCGACGTCGAATTCTCCAACCCGCGCCCGGGTATAATCCACCCGATAGTGAAGGCCTGGGCGACCCGAAAGATCGATAACTGCTCGGGAGAGCGCCTCATCCAAAGGCACATAGGCATGTCCATAGCGAGTTAACCCGCTCTTGTCGCCCACCGCTTCGTTCAGCGCTTGACCGAGGACGATCCCAGTATCTTCGACCATGTGATGCGCATCAACCTCTAAATCCCCAGAGGCTTCCACATGAATGTCGATCATTCCATGACGGGCAATCTGCGTGAGCATGTGGTCAAAAAATGGCAGGCCGGTATCGAAGTGACTGGTGCCATTGCCATCGAGGTTGATCCTGAGCTTGATTTGAGTTTCGGTGGTATCGCGATGAATTGAAGCCTGACGCACGCTGTTCTCTCTTAACAAAAAGTTGGATTTACTTTGCGCGCCCTGATGGGACTCGCCATCGCGCGCAAGCGGTGCGGAGTTTAGCCGCCTTTTCCGAACAATGCAGACTTGAACACCGACGCGGTTCGCCCGGTTTCGGTCAAGCTCTTTAACTAGGCGTTGTCGTCGGAGCTTGTTATAGCCGGTCCATCAGATCGCCATATGGCAAAAACCGGTTGTCCGTATTAGCTTTGATCCAAGCGGTCAATTCAGACGTCATTTCTTCACGTGCTTTCATTACGCGTGCAATTTTAATCACCGCGGATTTCGCACCAGCTTGCCAGCTGGAAAACTGGCCCTCACCCAAGGTAAAAAGCCGTATAAGCGCGACCAAATCCTCTGTCGATAAGTCCTGTGCTACTGCACTCCAACCAACGTGCGTAATGGCAGGTGCCAGGGCTGCCACCTCGTCTGCGGTTAAGCGCAGCTGAGCGCCATCATCTTGGGCATTGGCAGCCAATATCGCTTGCTCCACAAGGGCATTACCGAGCTCTATCGAGGCTTGGGACGGGTCGAATTGTTGCGGATCGAAGCTATTAACGCTCATGTACACCTCACTCCTATTTTCGTGCCAAAAATCTAATCAGCCAGCGAGTTCAGCTGTTTCTCCAGTCTACTGAATATCGCTAAGCCTGCTACGCTCCTAAAGTGCGGACTGCTCCGGGCAAACAACGTTGCCGGCCTGCCGAGAAATTCCTACATTGCTATCGCGAGCTTCGGATTATGCATAAGTACCAATTTGGGCGTTGCCGCCACGAGAGATAATTATGATTAAACGGTTTTTCATCGCACTCTTTCTTATCCTCGTTGTAATGGCGACGGGGCTCGGATACTACTTGAGTGACAAGGAGACTTTGAAGGAGGAGCTGAGCGCGCAGCTGAGTGTCGCCAGCAGCTATCAAGTCGAGATTCTCGGAGACCTGAATTGGCAGATATTGCCAAAGTTGGGATTAGCTGCAGTCAACATTAAGCTGCGCGACGGCGAGATCCAAATCCATGTGAGCAAACTTAGGGTCGGACTCAGCCTGTCAGAGCTGACCAAGTCGCCTGAAAAATGGCAGCTAGATGACCTGATTTTGGATGAAGTGCGGATAAAGGATGCAGGCTTCCGGGTACAAAAATTCGCAATGCAAGGTTTTGCTCTGGGTCAAGCCACGCCGTTTCAGGCACAGATGTTAATGCTACAAGCAGGCGAACCAAGTGAAGTGAGGGAAGGCGCCGTCCCGGTGAACCTATCTGGCACTCTGACTTATGCACTATCCGATTCGAAGGTAATTCCCGGCGCCACTTTGTCCGATGTTTTGTTTTCCCGAACGGCTTTTAACACTCGATTGGGTGAAGTGCCCGTCGCCGCTGATTGCACAGGCTGGCTGAAGGAAATCGATGGGGTGGCAGTCAGCCAAACCGACGCCCTCAAGATATATAACGGACAAATGGACTGCAAATCAGCTCAGTTCAGTGTGAGCAGCCTCAGCTGGCCAGAGAGTGAGGTATCGTTGACGGTTAAAGATGGCACACTCAGCACCACTCTGCAGGCGGCTAATGGAAGCGTAAACATACAAAAATTGAAAGAAACCGTTACCAGCATCAGCGCTCTCGCAGGCAAAGAAAACCCTGCCGCGAACTGGCCCAATGTCATGCAGTATCAACGGCTCCTTGTAAATGCCTCGTTACAGGACGAGCAGGTGGTCGCAGATGCCAGTCTCGATAACCTTGATGTCGCGATGCGAGGCACGCTTGCCCACGCGGACAGTGTGCTAAATCTCAAAGGCACCCTTACCGTTCAAAAAGCTACCGCCGATCAACTGATTCGGCTCGATCCGCTCTTTACTGACTTGCCACTGCCTTTTTACTGTCGGGGCAATGCAGCAGAGCCAGACTGCGGTCCTGATACGAGCGCTGCAATGTCCATGGTGGGTGAGTTAGCCAAACGCGAAGGTAAGCGAGTGATACTGGAGAAAGTCCAGGAGTCGTTACTCGATGGTATTGAGAAAAAGCTGCCTCAGGAACTTAGGGAAAAGGCTGAGCAATTCTTGAATTTGTTTAAGCAGTAAGAACACAATGCTGTATGGATTGGTTTGCCCAAAGACTGCTTGATTGGTTCGATCTAAACGGGCGTAAAAACCTTCCATGGCAAACTGAGATAACACCCTATCGGGTGTGGGTCTCAGAGATCATGCTGCAACAAACCCAAGTAGCGACAGTAATCGCCTACTACCAGCGGTTCATGCATCGCTTTCCAAATGTGGAAGACTTAGCCACGGCAAGTATCGATGAGGTCCTGCACCTTTGGACTGGCCTTGGCTACTACGCAAGAGGTCGAAACCTACACAAAGCCGCCAAAATTATTGTCGAACAATACAGCGGCAGCTTTCCGGAAGATCAACTACAGCTTGAAGCCTTGCCAGGCATTGGGCCATCTACGGCAGGCGCAATTCGCGCCATCGCTATGCAGCAGCGCGGAGTCATTTTAGACGGTAACGTGAAACGTGTACTCGCGCGCTTTCACGCCATTACAGGCCATTACAGCCATTCACCTGTCAACAAACTGCTCTGGCAGCGAGCAGAAGAACATACGCCCATTGAGCGTATCGATGCGTACACCCAAGCGATCATGGATCTGGGCGCCACGCTCTGCATGCGCAGCAAACCTAATTGCCAGGCTTGCCCCCTTAGCAGACGTTGTGAAGCCTTGGCTGAGGACCGAGTTCAAGAGCTACCCACCAAGAAAAAAAAGCCTGCCAAACCGATTCGCCAAGCGAGATTTTTCGTCCTGCGCCTGCCAGATAATCGCGTACTGCTCGAACAACGTCAGCAAAGTGGGCTTTGGGGAGGCCTCTGGAATCCGCCGGAGCGAAGGGTGGAGTTGAGCATCGAAGAATTTTTGAGACATCAAGGTGTCGTACGACAAGACGTCATCGCCAAACGGGATGGCGAACGTTTTCGGCATACCTTTAGCCACTTTCATCTGGATATCGAACCCATCTACATCGATCTTAGGCGGCAACCGCAAATGCCGCAGGAAGCCAACCAGCGCTGGGTAGCCGCAGACAAGCTGAACCAACCCGCTGTTCAGTCTGCTGAGCCATCAGATGAAACAATTGGCCTATCTGCGGCGGCACTGAGAATCTTGGCATCATAAAGTCTGATGCCAAATTGAACGGTCAACAAGGTAAACTGCCCTGTCATTGGAGGCCACGCGTACCATGACCAAGACCGTTATCTGCAGTCGCTACAAAAAAGAATTACCTGCTCTGGAGCAGCCGCCCCTGCCAGGTCCCATGGGCGAACGCATTGCCAAGGAAGTGTCGGTTCAGGCGTGGTTAGAGTGGCAGGCACTGCAGACCATGCTGATTAACGAGAAACACCTTAGCCTGATTGAGCCCGACACGCGCAAATATCTCAGCGAGCAAATGTGGCGCTACTTTGCTAATGAAGCCACAGACACCCCGGAGGGTTATCAACCTCCAACCTAGAGTTGACGCTGGGCAGTCACATCGCTTTAATACGCGGCCTGCTGAGGCGCAGCCTCAGCTCTCGAGAATCCCTCGGCCAGATAGCTCAGTTGGTAGAGCAGAGGACTGAAAATCCTCGTGTCGACAGTTCGATTCTGTCTCTGGCCACCATTTTCTACTTTGAAAGCTTCACAAGTCTCTGAAATTGCTCACGTTTTCATCAACGTGGGCCCAGGCGGTAGACAAAGTGGTAGACATTTCTCATCCCCAATACACCTACACCAAGCGTGGTGTGTTCTATTTTTCCAAGTCAGTTCCTACTGATTTACGACATCATTATTTGAAACCAAGGATTGTCCAGAGCCTCAAGACCAAGTCTCAGGCACAAGCTCGTTACGCCTCACAGAAACTGTTATCACGCTTGGATGACTATTGGCTGAGCTTACGCTTAAAGGAAATTGAGATTCCTGCAGCGCATTTGTTGCGTCACGCACCTAGTCAAAATCCAGAATCTGTTCTTCCAACAATTGTTGATGCGTTGGAGCTTTACCATCGGGTTAAAGGGGAAAACAAAAAGAAAACTTTCTTCACCCACAGCAAACGATCTGTTGATTATTTGATTCAAAGCATTGGATGCAGATCTTTGGATCAATACTCCAGTGCAGACGCAGCCTCTTTCAGGGATTGGTTACGTGACAAAGGTCTTAGTACTGGGTCCATTACAGCTGGTCCTTTTACTGATCCGGTAGTCTCTTCCATTTCACTGCCCCTAAGACTGCTTCCGAATGGTGCAGAAATAAATAATCCTACAGTTTGTTGCGTCATCTCAGGGCAGATCGATGTCAAGAAGTAATCACGTATACGGGCTTACACCGAAGAAACACTGGTTTTTCTTGCCAAATGAGGGTTTTAGAAAACTGGCACGGTTATCGCATAGTCTCGGTTGTGATACCGGGTGTTTGATTCTCTCCCCTCCCCTGAAAACTTCGATCACCCGGTATCACACCAACTACGAAACCCGCGCTAAGCAAACTCCCAAAGGTTCCCGTTTCAGAGTGTACCAAGGGTTAGGCAGAGATATGAAACAATCGAAACTAGAAGCAGATCAAAACACAACAACCGTCAACGATGCTGTTTCCCACTCGACGATCGCGTCTTCACTGGCATCAGTCCTGCCAAGAGCGACACTTTCTCGCATTGAGGTGAGATCCCAACACATCGACATGCCTGAACAGAAGAGACCCTGTCTACCGGTGGATCTTGATGACGGCTTATCGGAATTCGAGCGCGCTCGCCGCACCAGCAAAACCTGGTCCATGGGCCAAGACTGAGAGTAGGCCAGAACCTGGAAAGGAAGCATTGCGCCCCGGCGTTACGACCCACTCAACTGGTCAAAAACAACTCTCACAGCAAGCAGCGCAAATCAGTCGAGACGCTCGTGGGAAATGGAATTGTTTGTTCCCAACACGGCCCAGTCGTCACGCACATTGCTCTGTAAACTCAGCGTCTTTTAGATTCTGGAGAGATACATGGCTCATCTTCCCTATACCGCGCGTACCGAAACCGGCGATAGCTTCGACATTGAGTTTCCACTCAGCGAGCACACTGAGAACAGCGTGAGAGTTCACCAGCTTCTGACTACAGTGCTCACCAGCGTCGCCAATGATTTAAAGATTGTCGGCACCGTATCTAACGGCGATATCTTGCAGGCACTCAGTATGGCACTCGCTGTGAGATCTCGAATGGTTTACGCACCTGAACAAACCATGCGCACTATCGTGACCGATTTAACCGAAACAGCCCTGAATGCCTGTTATCAGGCTGAGCGGAAAAGCGATCCAGCTGGACATAGTTAGCGGCCAACCGGCTCACCTAAGTTATCCCCAGAAGAGTACGTCCCACATACCTAAAACTTTTGGAGAAACTAAAAGTTTGATCTAGGTCACTCAAGTGAGCATTTCCTCGCTCTAATAGTGAACTAAGCCACATAACCAATGCTCAAAGCGCAGAGCATCTTGCGCTCAAACTTTTAATTGATAAAGCCATTACTCAATAGAAACGGTTTGAAGCAGTCGCGTGTCCGAAATGAAAAAATATCGTGAACATCGCTGACGGTTAGCTTCTGCACCGTTATCCTTTAAAGGCCTATCGACCGGCCAGCGCATGTGAATATCCAGCCAATAACACCTACCATTGGTGCAGAAATCTGCGAGGTGGACCTTGCAGCGCTAGATTCGTCCTCATTTGCAGCAATCGAGCACGCATTCCTCAAGCATCATGTTCTCGTCTTCCGGGATCAAATACTCACTCGAGAGCAGCACAAAAATTTTGGTCGCCTGTTTGGCGAACTGCATATTCACCCCTCCAAGCGCAATGGTATGAACCAAGAAGACCCCGAACTCTTCATTGTGAATACCGAGCCCGACGCCAAGCTCACCAACGGCGAGGCATGGCATTCCGATGTGTCTTGCGAAGAAATCCCGCCCATGGCCTCCATCCTCTACGTCACTCGATGCCCTGAGAACAGTGGGGGCGATACGATGTTTGCCAACATGCACGCAGCCTTCGCTGAGCTATCTAGCGGGCTACAGCAACTGCTGATCGGCAAAACCGCCCACCATGACGGCGAGATTGATTTGCGAAACTACGGCATTCGTTTGCGCGATGGTCAAACCTACCCAAAGGCATCGCACCCCTTGATACCCGTACACCCTAAAAACGGTAAGCCTTACTTATTCGCAAACGGTAGTTTTACGTCACATATTGAAGGCATCTCGCGCTGGGAAAGCGACATGCTGCTGCAGGGGCTTTACCAACGCGCTGCCACTAATCCGCGCATTCAATGTCGAGTTAAGTGGACACCGAACACTGTGGTGATGTGGGATAACCGCAGCGTACAGCACCGTGCGATTTTGGATTACGCTGGTTTTGCCCGGTACGGGGAACGTGTGTCCGTCGTGGATCGCGAAAGGCCTAGGGCTTTTAAACTTACTTGATTACGGCTACCGCCAATCCTCATTTAACTCGCGAACCAACTCCGCCGCAGTCTGCGGTCGTAAACTAGGATCCTTGCTCAAGCACTGCATTGCTAGTGCCTCGAGTCTTTCTGGAATGGGAAACTGACTGATCGAGCTTGGCGTGACAGGAATGTCTTCTAAGGCGCTACGTTTCAGCTCCGCCATCGATTCTCCAACCGCTGGGTTTTCACCGCACAAAATTTCGTAGAGCACCGAACCCACGCTGAACACATCGGCGCGGCCGTCAATGCCTGCGTTTCGTTGGATTTGCTCCGGCGACATATAGCAGATGCTGCCCTGCAGCTTGCCGCGACCGGTCATAGTTTTTCCGCTGCCACCTACTTTTTCGTCTTCGTTATATGCTTCTGCATCAGTACCGTCGGGATGCCAAACCTTGGCTAAGCCCCAATCAAGCAACAAAACCTCACCGTATGGGCCTACCAAAACATTTTCAGGTTTCACATCGCGGTGGATCACGCCATGGGTATGGGCGTACTGCAGCGCCTGGGCGATTTGCACCAATACCTCTACGAGCTGGGTAAGGTCGTAGCGCTCACGATAGTCCATTACTTCACGCAGCGTATAGCCATGCACCAGCTTCATGGTGAAATAGAGTTTGCCCTTACTGTCTCGGCCGATTTCATAGGTAGGCACGGTATTCGGATGCTGCAGCAGTGCCGAGACACGCGCCTCTCGCAGCAGACGCCGCTGTTCGATCGGGTCATTTGCGAGCTCAGACCGCAAAGTTTTGTAACAGACGACGCGAGAAAGATGCAGGTCTTTGCAGGACATGATCAGCGATTTGCCGCCCCGCGCGATGGTTTTGAAGTAAGCGTAGCGGGTGCGGTAATTGATGGTTTCAGGCAGAGGGACGTCCGTATCTTTCAGGTAAACCACATCGTAGGGGGCCGAAGAATCCCCTTCTGCATGTTCAACCAGCCCTGCACGCTGCGGAAACTTGATCACGTTTTGCTCACCGATATGCCCTAGCAACCAAGCCCCAGCTTATAACGGTGTTTTCTGCCGCGGTAGCAGCGTGGGGGAAAAAATAGTTAGCTGTTAAAAGGCGACGCATTTTAACTGCATTGATATGCTCGCTTTTTCCCGTATGAATCCGTCTTTGTGCAACCGAATACCGAACTTGGTCAGGAGATAGCATGGCTTCGAGGTGCCCGCCTCATATCGTCTAATGACGCGTTGAATGCGCCCGAGGAACTAAAAACGTGGCTCCATCTGACGACCTCTGTGACCAAAAAGTTGCAGCAAACTTTTCTGACTAGACCGGGCCTGAGGCTGTTGGACGAGTGCTTGGAGCAGGGCAACCCTTGGGAGCGGAAGATTTTGCTCACAGAACAAGACGTCTTTGCACGTCACATCGCCCTGACCATCGAAGAGGAGCCTATCGTACTGGCGAGATCAGTGACCACCCTGGGCAGGGGTATGGATGCATTGACTAAGCTGAATACTCGACCGCTAGCAGAACTGCTGTTCGAGGAACCTCAGTGGAAGCGCCGGTCGGGCACAAGGTATCTAGCCCTGCAAGGCGGAGCGCAAGGTCGTGGCTGTGTCTGGCGTAACCACGACTCTGGCATTGTTCTTATCGTCCAGGAGTTCTTTTTGGACTCGCTGTTCAGAAAGATTCGCAGCGCACTCTAATTTCGTTTTACAGATCTGGTGGTAGCATCCCAATGAGTTCAACAGCGAGGGGAGTGGCTATGCCGCGTTTTATCGATTTGTCCGTATCCATCGACAATAACGAACACAGTGATCATCCCGGCGGTAGTCCGAAGGTGACTTATCGTAACCATGCAGAGACGGCCAGCGGTCTCACGCACTTTTTTCCGGGTTTACAGCCCTCGGATTTGCCTGACAGCGAGGGCTGGGCGGTAGAGACAATTACCCTATCGACCCATAACGGCACCCACATGGATGCGCCTTGGCACTTTCACTCCACCACCAACAACGGTGCCGATCCCGCGCCCTCCATCGATGAAACACCACTCGACTACTGCTTTAGACCTGGGGTCAAATTCGACTTTCGACACTTCGAGGACGGCCATCTGGTTAGCGCCGCTGACATCGAAGCTGAACTTGCACGCATTCAGCACCAGCTTCAGCCCCTCGACATTGTGCTGGTCAACACCCGGGCAGGGTCAGTCTATGCAGAACCCGGTTACGTGGATGCGGGCTGCGGTATGGGTCGGGAAGCTACCATGTATCTGACAGAGCGCGGCGTACGCGTCGTTGGCACCGACGGTTGGTCATGGGATGCGCCATTTAATCACACAGCAAAAAAATGGGCAGAGAACCCTGATCCCAGCATGATCTGGGAAGGCCACAAAGCCGGGCGAGAAATACCCTATTGGCAGATGGAAAAGCTACATAACTTGGAGTCGTTACCCGATCACGGTTTTACCGTCGCCTGCTTTCCCGTGAAAATCGCCAATGCAAGCGCGGGCTGGACCCGATGTGTTGCACTCATCGATGACTAATAGACCTGCCGTACCTCGACCTTGCCCTT
>CABZTD010000039.1 GCA_902528515.1 K189A clade bacterium | reverse complement strand
ACCCCGACACGCTGATTCACATATTCTGGAAACTTTGTGTGCAACGATGTGGTGAAAGGCAAACCGCGCTTGGTTAGATAGTGCCGCGCCGCTAACCCAATAGGGCCTTCGGTTGCGATATGCACGCAGTCGGGTTTGAAAGACTCGATAATCTCAGCGAATTTCCAGACATTCCACGCGACGCATATTTCCTTGTAGTTGGGCAGGGCAAAGGTGCGAAAGTCGCCGGGGTGAACGACCCTCACTGTGGCGCCCTGTGCCTGCAAGTACTCCTCAACATGTGTAAGCGTCGTGACTACCCCGTTTATCTGGGGCTTCCACGCATCTGTCGCGATAACAACTTTTAGCGGCGCATCTGCCATCAGGCGATCTCCCTTTGCGGAAGCTCAGGATCGGCATCATAGGCTGGAGCAGTCGCTTCTATGCCGACGACTGCAGGATTTTCACTGGCGTCGTATTCGATCACTTGAAACTGACCACCATGTGTCTGCAGGATCGCAGTGCAAGACTCTACCCAGTCACCGCAGTTCAGGTAGCGAACACCACCAACCTTGCGATTCGCTGCTTTATGGATGTGGCCGCAAATGATGCCCGCATACCCACGTTCGTTGCACACGCTTGCAACGGTCGTTTCGAAATCGCCCATGTAGCTAACAGCTTGCTTGACCGAATTTTTGACCCATTTCGAGAGCGACCAATAGTCGTAGCCCATCATTGACCGAACTTTATTTACGACGACGTTCAAGCGCAGAAGCAGGTTATAGCCCACATCACCCAGTCTCGATATCCAGCGCGCATGTTTAGTAACAACGTCATACTGGTCGCCGTGAATAACCAAAAATTCGCTTCCATCTTTGTTGCGCAACTGGTACTCGTCGACAATCTCGACGGTATCGAACTGCAGTGCACCGTAGTTCCTTAAAAACTCGTCATGGTTGCCGGTGATGTAACGGACCTTGGTTCCAGCTTTCGCCATCGCCAGTAGCTGCTTCATCACCTGCTCGTGACTTTCTGGCCAATACACCCGGCCACGCATTTGCCAGCCGTCAATAATGTCTCCCACAAGAAACAGTTGGTCACAGGACGTGTTTTGCAAAAATTGCAGGAGTTTCTCTGCTTGACACCCGTAGCTGCCAAGGTGGATGTCAGAGATAAAAATGGAGCGATACTTGTTAGGTGAGAACGGCGGACGAGCTAGCGTGTTCATAGCGTTCCAAGCAATAGGTTTCGCTAACACTCCGCCTTTTTTCCTACGTTTTTGCTAAGACTTCGTGAATCTTTTGTGAACCTGTGTCGCTAATCTTTGATCGCGAAGCGCTAATTTTCGCGATAGATGTCTCGACTGAAGGTCTTGTCGCATACATCGCTGAGCTCTTCGGCCTGTCGATTGGTTACGATCAAGTCGGCAGAGTAGCTATTGAGAAGAATATCGAAGCTTTCTTGAACCTACCCATCGAGGGTACCAAGTTAATAGTTGGCGATGGTCCCGCCCGCGCAAAACTGCAAACCGCCTACCCGAATGCACATTGGGTGGGTTACCAAACCGGCACGGACCTTGCGCGCCATTACGCCAATGCCGATGTCTTCGTCTTTCCCTCAAAAACCGACACCTACGGTATTGTCATGTTAGAAGCCATGGCCTGCGGTGTGCCTGTAGCGGGCTATCCGGCCACAGGTACGGTTGACGTTGTGCAAGAGGGTGTTAACGGTGCCATCGACGCCGATCTGACAGCAGCAGTAAGAAGAGCCTTATTGGTTTCTCGCGACAGTTGTAGAGCCTACGCCACGACAAAGAGCTGGACTGCTGTAGGTGAAATGTTCCTACGTGAACTCGTCGCTGGCCCTGACTCGAATGTGAGTGCCTTTTTCGGGGTCTCCTCAATTACAAACCGCGCAGCCTAGACAGTGAGACCGCTGGCGATGCGGGAGCACAGCGCACTTGCGCACCTTGGTTCGACCCATGGCACCGGGGCGTTTGAGGCACGAATCGCGTTCTAGTGCCGACAATTGCGGAGTTGGACCTAGAAAAAGTTCAGACTTCGATTCGCCCCACTTTGCATTTCATTTTGGAAGCTTTGGCGGCCCCTTGAACGTAGAACGGTGTGTTTATCCGTACCCGTTCTGCTGGAATGGATAGCGTTAATTCCGAGCCAGACGCCAAGGTCTCAGAGAAAACATCAACTGAACATAACTTTGGAGTGACTTTAAGCTCGTCGCCACTCTTAGTGATTAAAACTAATTTTTCTTGAGCATACCCCCAGCTTTCGACGTCGCCGGTCTTGATGCTCGTGTCCGCATGGGCGATTAGGTTCCCGAATACGAGAACCGCGATAATCAATAACTTCATCATTTTCCCCTCTACTCGATCGCATGTAACAATTTTATGACACGCTGCTTATTGTCACATTTTTGCAATATTTAACGTGTAGACGCAAGAAGCGAGGTAAAGCAAAACCTACTCACAAATTGGGCGGCTCGATCGATTTCCTCATCTATTTCAAGAGTTACAAGCTGGTGGGTTTCAATTGTGATTAAACGAGTAGCGATTAACGGCTTCGGTAGAATTGGCAGGTTGGCGATGCGTGCTGCTCATAAAACTAAAAGCGTAAGCGTCATTCACGTCAATGAGGTTGCAGGAGACGTCGAAGCAGCGGCTCATTTGCTCGAATTTGACTCCGTTCAAGGTCGATGGGACGTGCCCGTGCGGTCAGCAGGTGACGCCATCTTCGTGGACGGCAACAAACTGTCATACACCTCAAATCGCGGGCTGGAAGAAACGCACTGGCAGGATCTGGGTATCGATATTGTGCTGGATTGCACGGGTAAGTTTAAATCGAGCGAAGCGTTACAACCCTACCTGGAAGCTGGTGTTGCTAATGTCGTAGTTTCCGCGCCCATCAAGCAGGACGTTCTCAATGTCGTTGTAGGCGTCAATGACCATCTGTATGCACCGCGGCGTGATCGGTTGGTCACAGCAGCGTCTTGTACTACAAATTGCATTGCTCCAGTTATCAAAGTGCTGCATGAGCAGTTCACAATCCGTCACGGATCAATTACTACTATCCATGACATTACCAACACTCAGAGCGTTTTAGACGCTTTTCATAAGGACCCCCGTCGCGCGCGCGCTAGCGGATTGTCTTTAATTCCCACCACTACCGGCTCTGCGACGACTATTGCCGATATTTTTCCCGATCTTCGCGGCAAAATAGACGGTATTGCAGTGCGCGTACCACTCGCCAACGCCTCGCTTGCGGATTGTGTGTTTGAACTGGAACAAAACGTCACGGTTGATGAGATTAATCAAACGCTGAAACGTGCGTCTGAAGGGTCTTTACGGGGCATCCTAGGCGTCGAGGAGCGTCCTCTCGTTTCCGCGGACTACCGCGGCGATACGCGGTCGGGAATTGTGGATGCCCAATCGACTCTCGTTGTCGATGGTCATCACGTAAAAGTTCTGGTGTGGTATGACAACGAAATTGGCTATGTCCAACGCATGATGGAATTGGTCGATAAAGCCGCTTCTGCCAATTAGCCGTGAAGCAATATGCCTTAATCACGGGTAGCTATTGGGTATTTACGCTTACCGATGGCGCTCTGCGCATGCTCGTCGTCCTATACTTCCACGAGCTCGGCTATAGCCCTTTGGATATCGCTTTTCTTTTTCTGTTTTACGAATTTTTTGGGATTATCACGAATCTATTTGGTGGTTGGCTGGCTGCTAGAATGGGCCTTTCTGCCACAATAATTTCCGGTCTTTTTCTTCAGACTTTCGCTCTCGGTATGTTGTTGGTTGATAGCAGTTATCTAACGGTAGCCTACGTTATGGCAGCCCAAGCTTTGTCGGGTGTTGCAAAAGACTTGAACAAGTTGGGCGCAAAAAGCAGCGTTAAATTGGTCGCGGGAGATAATCAAACCAAGCTTTACCGCTGGGTCGCTTGGTTAACAGGATCTAAGAACGCGCTCAAAGGCGTTGGTTTCTTTGCGGGCGGCGCAGGGTTGGCGACAATTGGATTCACTGCGTCCGTCATTGCCATGGCTCTATGCGTCGGTGTCGTTGGCGCATTTGCTTTAGTGCTATTAGACACGAACCTGGGCAAAGCCTCCTTTAAGCCGAAATTTTCTGAACTGTTCTCGAAAAATCGTCAAATCAATCTGCTATCGGCCGCTCGTCTTTTTCTGTTTGCCGCCCGAGACGTTTGGTTTGTGGTCGCCTTGCCAGTATTTCTTCAACTTGAATTGGGCTGGTCAAGCATATCCGTGGGCACTTTTTTAGCCGCTTGGGTTATCGGCTACGGTTTGGTTCAGGCTATTGCTCCAAAGATTACTAATATAGTGCACATGCGCGTACCGGATGGGCGAGAGGCGCTACTATGGTGCCTTCCGCTCGTGACTGTGCCTGTGGCAATGGCTCTTGGTCTGCAACAACGATTTGATCCCGCAGCTGTTATCGTGCTCGGCTTAGCGTGTTTTGCTCTGGTTTTCGCCATGAACTCAGCGTTACATTCCTTTCTAATTACGTCATATGCCAACTCAGATGGTGTGTCACTCGACGTGGGGTTTTACTACACGGCAAATGCAGTCGGCCGTTTGCTTGGCACTGTCTGCTCGGGGTGGGTTTATCAGGCTCACGGTTTGGCCGCGTGCCTGAGTGTTTCCGCTTTCTTCATAGCTTTGGTTTTATTGATTTCGCTTCAGCTGCCGCGGGATGCGTAATAAAAAGATAGTGAAGCGTTCGACCACCAGCTGAAGTTTTATCGGGGTAGATGACGGTCGAACACGCATCGCCTACAGAACACCGAGGATCCAGTTCAGAGAGAAAAAGATGAAAATCGAAACAAATCATCCAAGCCCGGGGTTGTTACAGGCTGCCCTCACCTTGGATTTTGCTAGTTTGGACTAGCGCTGCTCGGCTGAAGTATTACTGCAAATTCGTGGCAAACTGCGTCTGGCTTTTGCTCAAAAAAATAACCTGCGCTCAGAAACTTAATAAGCGCTAATCGATCTCGGATTATCTGTTAACTTCTTGGTCGTGTGTCACATAAACGGAACTATGGGTAAGCATCATTTCGGCGTGAAATCAAAAAATCAAAAATCCACCGCAGACCTCACACACTGGGCTTACTACATCAACCGAGAACTTTCGCAATTAGAATTCTGTGCGCGGGTACTCTCCACGGCGCAAGACGGGCGATTGCCACTGTTAGAGCGATTGCGTTATTTGTCGATCACTAGCGGTCTTTTGGACGAATTTTTTGAGATTCGTGTTGCTGGTCTCAAACAACAAGCTCTTCATGGCGCTGTGCAAAGACAGGCAGATAACCTTTCCCCGGAGGAGCAGTTAGAGCAGATCGCGGTAAAAGTGAAATCTCTTGTTGTTGAGCTCTATGCAACACTTAACGATGACGTACTGCCGCAGCTTGAGGCACAAAACATCCGATTATTGCGATCCAGTCAGTGGACTGATGTGCAGCTTAATTGGCTAAAGCGTTTTTTTCTCCGAGAAGTTGCGCCGATCATTTCCCCTGTGGGACTCGACCCAGCGCACCCATTCCCTGAACCTGCGAATAAGAATTTAGCCTTTATCGTAACGCTTGAAGGGAGGGATGCGTTCGGTAGAGACAGTCGACACGCAGTAGTGCAAGCGCCGCGATCCCTGCCTCGAGTTATCCAATTGCCAGAAAATTGCGGCGGCGGGAGAGAGTGCTTCGTGCTGCTGGCTTCCATCGTAAGATACTTTGTCTCTGATCTTTTCCTAGGTATGAAAGCGACCGGCTGTCATCAATTTCGAGTCACCCGAAACAGTGATCTTTTTGTCGATGAAGACGCGGTCGGTGACTTAATGCTAGCACTGGAAGGTGAATTGCCCTCGCGCCGCTTTAGCGAGGCCGTTAGGCTAGAGGTCGCCGAGGATTGCCCGCCAGAGGTCGCAGACTTCCTCATCGGGCAATTTGGCTTGTCCGAGCAAGATCTTTACTATTGCCACGGCCCCGTCAATCTAGGACGACTGGAAGCTATTCCAGAACTTGTGCAACGACCTGAATTAAGGTTCGAAAAATTTCGGCCTGGAATTCCAGAAAGGTTAAGCCGTTCTGAAAGTATCTTTGAAACGATAAAAACGGGCGACGTGCTCCTACATCACCCCTATGAGTCATTTACGCCTTTTTTGGAAATGCTCCAACAGGCCGCCGTTGACCCGCAAGTTGTATCCATTCGTCAAACCCTATATCGAACAGGCCCCGATTCCGCCGTTGGAGCGGCTCTGGTCAAGGCTGCGCGGTTGGGCAAGGACGTATTGGTCGTTATCGAACTCCGCGCCCGCTTCGACGAGGCTGCAAATATAGAGCTCGCCAACGCCCTGCAAGCTGCTGGAGCGCAGGTTGTTTATGGCGTAGTCGGGCATAAAACTCACGCCAAAATGTGTTCGGTTATTCGCCGTGAGGGACGCCGACTCGTTCACTATGTTCATCTAGGTACCGGCAATTATCACGAGGGCACTTCACGCGCGTACACTGACTACGGCTTGTTCACGAACGATCGAGAATTTGGTCAAGATGTGCAAAAGCTCTTCCAACAAATTGCGGCGCTGGGTAAAGCTGGCAAGCTGAAAGCGCTCCTGCAAAGTCCCTTTACGTTGCACTCAGGAATATTGGAATTAATCGAAGCTCAGCGTCAAAAAGCGCGACGAGGTAAGCCAGCAATAATCCAGGCGAAAATGAACGCGCTGACTGAGCCCATCCTGATTCAAGCTCTGTACAAGGCGTCTCAAGCAGGCGTGCGCGTTGATCTAATCGTGCGGGGTATTTGCTGCTTGCGACCGGGTATTCCTAGGGTCTCTGACAATATTCGAGTTTACTCGGTTGTTGGGCGCTTTTTGGAGCACACTCGCGTTTTTTGTTTCGGCTCTGATGAAAACCGCCTTGTGTTTTTGTCCAGCGCAGATTGGATGGATCGGAATTTCTTTCGCAGAGTCGAAACATGTTTCCCATTGCGCGACGAAAAAATCGCGCAGCGCGTATATCACGAATCTATTAGCAATTATCTGAGCGACAACACACAAGCTTGGGAATTGTTGAACGATGGCAGCTATCGTAAGACCAAGACTCGAGGCAAGACGAACTCGGCACAGCGGGCGTTACTGGCAGCATTATCTGAGCGCGGGTAGTTTAGATCTGTGCGTCTGTCGTAATGCACAAGCTAATGCCAATTATCTTTAGATGCGCGACTTCATTTTGTAAATCAAGCGTTGTCAGTGGATGCTCGTCCATATAGACGTTGTTAATGCAAAGCTCCAGGTCCATTGGCCCGCCCCCGATAGATCTAGTCACCAAAACCTTTGGCTCGGCTGCATCGCTGCGATGGCGGTGAAGTAGGACAGCTAAACGCAGCAGCAGTCCCAGCTTGACTACCCACGAAGGACCATTCTCAAGTACAAAGGCATCTATTTTTCGTCTATGCATGCCCACGAGAGAAGCCAGCTGAGATTGTTCTGTTCGGGAGAATCCAGGCAGATCCATATGAGATAGTAAATAAGCGCCATGCTTGTGATAGGCGTTATGCGAAACGTCCATGCCGATCTCGTGTAATTTGGCCGCCCACGCTATCAGTCGCCGAGGCGCCTCCTGCGAGATGTTCCATGAACTGCTTACCTGATCAAAAAAGAGGGTCGCCGTGCGTTCAACGCGGGAAGCATGCCTTTGGTCTATTCCAAAGCGGGTAGCTAAATCCTCAACCGTTTGATTACGGACATCAGAATTTTGTTTGCGACCCAAAAGGTCATAAATCACGCCCTCTCGAAGCGCACTTTGAGACGCCTCCATTGACTCTAGGTTAAACGTTTTGAATATCGCGATAAGTATGGATATCCCTCCTGCGAATACAGCACGGCGCTCCTCGGGCAATCCGGGTAATTCTTTGATCGTTCCGAGGTCGATAATCGCTTTTTGGATATGCGTCAGCGTCACTAAAGATATTTGAATTCCAAGGCCCAGTGCTTTTTGCACTGATACGACGCTGTTTATGGTGCCTGAGGCGCCGATTACTTGGTCCCAGCCTGAGGCAAGGTATAGCTGCGCCACGGGTTCTAGTTCTATTAATGCATCGTCGATAGCATTCCGAAAAGCTAGGCTTAATTTCTCCTTCGGCTTAAAGTGTTTTCGACTCATTGACACGCAGCCCATGTGCAAGCTTTCTAGCGTTGAGGGTGAAAAACTGTGTCCGACGATCAGTTCAGTGCTCCCGCCACCAATATCGATCACAAGCCGTTGAACGGTGTTGTCGCCAAGGTCTTGGCAAACACCGAGATAAATCAATCGTGCCTCTTCGCGACCTGAAATGATTTCAATTGGGTGTCCGAGGATCTCCTCAGCTTGGGTCACAAAGGCGGAATTACTGGAGAGCTGCCGCAGGGTGTTGGTGCCTACTATCCGGAGATTTTCACTTGCGATTGGCCTAATACGCTGGGCTATCCTGGTCAAACAAAGTAGAGCCCGATCTTTAATTTCGCCGTTGAGCCGTCCGCCATTAATCAAACCCTCACCAAGTCTCACCATTTCCTTGTACTTGTCTACGACCACGACGCGTCCTTGGTTTTCTTGCGCGATTAACAGATGGAAGCTATTAGATCCCAGGTCAAGCGCCGCTAGCTGTGGAGCATCATTTTGTGTTTTGATTTTCGTGCCATCGCCGTTGCTAAAGCTGAGGGAGGTTACCAAGCCCTTTGCCGGAAATCTTCTGCCGACATTCAGCGCCCAATAGATTTTCTGATTCCACGAAATCGTCTGGCGTCTGACCCAACCTTCTCGAAATGAGTTCGATATGCCTGATGAAAACTCTAATTCAATGCTAAAAAATTCGACGTGAATGATCTAAGGGAGGACCACCAACTCGCCAAATTTATCTCGATAGAGATCGACAGCATTGTGATTCGCAAGCATCTTAGTCGAGGCTAGGTGTTTTAATGTCACACTGAAGTCATATTTCGAGCGTTAGCTCTTGGAGTTTGGCGTCCACATGATCTTCAAAAAAGTGACGAGAGTTTATGCCCGCTAACATTCTTATTGTCGAAGATTCCCCTGAAATTTGTGAGTTGCTGCATTTTTCTCTATCGCGAGCAGGTTTTAACGTTAATGAAGTTGAGACCGGAGAACAGGCGCTGGGTTATCTCGATAACAAAATGCCGGACTTGTTGATTGTGGATTGGATGCTGCCTGGCATGAGCGGTGTGGACTTGGCACGTCGTCTTCGAAAAGACGATCTGACCGCCCAGATACCCATTCTGATGCTGACCGCACGGACCGATGAAACTGACGTGCTAAAGAGTTTTGATTCAGGCGTCGACGATTATATGAGCAAGCCATTCTCCCCGCGGGAGTTAATTGCTCGAATCAAGGCCTTGCTAAGACGCTCGGGCGCGCCCGAAGACGATCTGCTGGAGGATTCTGGCATTCGTATCGATCTGACCAGTCACCGAGTAAGCATTAAAGGTAAAACGATTAAAATCGGTCCGACCGAGTATCGTTTGCTCGAACTGTTCATGCGGAACCCTGATCGCGTTTTCGAACGGGATCAGCTATTGGATCGCGTCTGGGGGCGAAGCAGCTACATCGAGACTCGCACAGTCGACGTCCATATCCTGCGACTACGCAAGGTTCTAAAGCCTTTCGGACTAGAAAAGACGATTCAGACGGTCCGCAGTGTGGGATATCGTTTCACGCCGATACGCTAACGCCAAAGCATGCCTCCGACAGCGTACCCGGGTTCGTTTGTGTCACGTCACGCTTCATTGAACCCAATGCAGTCTCTCCATAAGCCTCTCATCCGCTGATCATGTTATCAGTCAACAACCGCAGTTTTTGTCCAGGTTGCCAGAGACAATAGTCTTTGCCGCCTGGAGTTCTCCATATCTTTCGTGGGAACTTAGGCGGAGTCAGTTGCATCGAAAGAAACGCTAAGGAGCTTTTTCGACACAGCGGCAAAAGTGATCGAAGTCGCGCTAGCTCATTCTGCGGAAATTTGGGTCTTCTGGTTCTAAGAACCACTGCTCAATCACTTCGCGAGTCCAACCCATCTGGTTAGCAAGCTCAGTAATGGACAACTCGAGCCCAGAATAGATGGCCTGCGCTAGCCCGTTGTGATCGCCCTGGGAATTAAACTCTTCCTCACGCTCAATCATCTGCCATATAGAGCGCAATTCGTTAACGTCTCGAGGCGTTAAGGCCTTATCCAACGTTTTGTCCAGCCAAACGCTACCAGTTCGGTTGTTGACACGTCGCATATATTTCGCGAGGAGCCGCCGATAACCCATCAGATCCTATTACTTTATTCCCCGCCTGAACTTTTCCCCTCCAATGTGAACTTCTTATTTCAATTCGATGACAAAGCAACGATTGTGTTGCCAAAAACTCCACCTCGACTTAACTATCGAAGACCTGCTTTGCACAGGCAAAGTCGTTCAATCAAATCATCCGACTTGTCGTCACAAATCTGTTACGTGACGTTCATCCTCTTGTAATCCCTCAAGAACATCTTTTGATCGTTGTCGAAGAAGCGACATCAAACATCTACTACTTTGGGGATTTAAAAATGGTTTTGAGAACAGGAATAGGTCAGAAGGCGTTGCTGTCAGCGATTGCTGCGGCAGGGCTTTTAGTCGGTTGCGGCGGTGGCGGCAGCGATATCAATATTTCGCCAGTGACCTCCGACAACTCTGTCGATAACTCATCCACAACGAATGCTCCGGTCGAAACGGTCAATCCGTGCGCTTCCTACGTCAACGAAGCCGGCCAAACACTGCAGGGTGAATTCAACTCGCCCAACTGCTCGTATCCGGTGTCTTTTGCTGACGCGGGTAACAACGTAACTACCGATCTGACAATTCCGGCGCTAGAAAGCGGCGGAGCACATATGTTCGACGGCAGCCTGTTCATCGGCGAAGCGCACAGCAACGACGCAGAATTGACTGCGGCAGGCATCGCCGAAGGTGGTGACGGCCCTCAGCTGACAATAGAAGCTGGCGCGACCTTGGCGTTTAAGTCACGTCTACAGTTCGTCATCATCAATCGCGGTTCTACTATCTTCGCCGTTGGCACAGCCGCAGAGCCGATTACCTTTACGTCTTTCAGTGATGTCGAAGGCACGGTTGCCTATAACGCGGTTCAGCAATGGGGCGGCATGGTCATCAACGGCTTTGGCGTATCAAACAAGTGCTCCTACACGGGAACTCGCGGCGCTCCTGGATTTGCCAAAACAGGCGAGTGCAACATCGCAGCAGAAGGCGCTGAAGGCCTCGACGAAAGCTACTACGGCGGCGACAACGACGCCGACTCCTCAGGCCGTATGGAATATGTCGTCGTGAAGCACACGGGCGCAGAAGTAGGCAACGGTGACGAGCTCAACGGTATTTCGTTTGGTGGTGTTGGTAGCAACACGATCGTCAAGAACCTGCAAACCTACTCAACCTACGACGACGGTATCGAAATGTTTGGCGGCGCAGTCAACTTCGAAAACTTCGCAGCAGTCTATGTGCGCGATGACTCCATCGACATCGACGAAGGCTACATAGGTACCATTACCAATGCCCTGGTTATTCAAGCTTCGGACGATGGCAATCACTGCATCGAGGCAGATGGCATTGGTTCATACTCCTCAAAGACCAACGCGCAAATCGATGACTTCATCGCTCGTGGATTGAACAGTGCACCGACCATTAAGAACCTCACCTGCATCATTTCACCTAATGCGACAGGTACGCATGATCCGGGTGCTGGCTGGCGTTTGCGTGAAGGCATCGAGCCAGTTATTCATGACTCGCTCGTTATCTCTTCTTTCATCGCGGATGCTGATGCTGCGGACACGGACGGCAACTACTGCTTCCGCCCACAAAGCTACGGCACCAGCGTCACCGCTGACGGGGTGATTATGGCCTGCCAAGACAACTTCAAGGATGACGGCGCAACAGTAGCAGCAGCCAACGATATGCAGTTTGCCACCCTCACAGCAGGCGTAGCGACGGATCCGACGGCTACCGCTGACACCGGGTTGGTCATTGTTGAAGGTGCGAAGAAGCTTTCTTCTGTCGCCTTGGCCACAGCGCTGGTCGACGATGCCGCGCCAACGATCACTGCGGCTGGCACGGATGCCACCTACATCGGCGCGATCACTGACGGTGTGACCAACCCTTATGAAGGTTGGACTGTCGGCATCTTTGAAGCTGATGCAGAGCCTCTTTGGTTCGAATAAAGACGAACTGCTTCATAGCGCACTGCTGAACCCGGTAGTGCGCAAGTAGTGATGAGTAGCTAGAAGATGGCCAGTGGTTTTAAGCACGCGAGCCGTCTTGCTAGCCCCATTAGTTTTTTAAGGGCCAAATTGGGGAATGCAAAAATGCAAAGATCGTACTTAAGCTTGGCGGCGACCATGATGGCGCTCAGTGCCTTCAGCACGTATGCGAATGCCGAAGAGTCACCTGTCGAAGAGTCGCTGAGCGAGCCAGCAGAAATGGCGCAAGCTGACGGCAACGTGATGGAAGAAACCGTTGTTTTAGGTCGGCTGCAATCGGCAGCGCAATCGCTGCTCCAAGATCGAGTAGAGGACGACGCACTTATCGACTCTCTAGATTCAGAAACCATCAGCCGCATGGGCGACTCTACGGTGGCGGCATCACTGCGCCGTGTGAGTGGTTTAACCCTGGTCAACGATAAGTTCGTTTATGTGAGGGGTCTAGGTGAGCGCTACTCAAGCACGTCGCTGAACGGCGCATTCATACCGTCACCAGATTTGACGAGAAACGTGATTCCACTGGATGTATTTCCGTCCGCAATCGTTAGCTCGCTGGCGGTGCAAAAGACGTTTACGCCCGACATTTCCGCAAACTATGCCGGCGGCGCCGTAGATATTGTGACCACGTCTTTCCCTGATAAGGGCTTTAACTTTTCTGTCGAAGTGGGTGGCGGCTGGAACGCCGAGGCGGACGATCTAAAAACCTATCCTGGCGGATCGGACGATGATTGGGGCCAGGACGATGGCACTCGCGCTTTACCCAGTCAAATCCTTCAAGGACTGCAGGCATATCAAGGCTCTATTGGAGTTCAGAGCATTTTGAGCGGCTTGAACCGTACCGAAGACGGCGGCACAGCGGCGCAGGCGATAGCGCTAAACAACACCTATGCGCTCGCCCTGAACAGAAATCTCGCTGTGTCGGACAAGGATGATAGCCTGGATAACGATTTTCGCGTAACGGTTGGCAATACGTATGACTTCGCAGCAAATTTAGAGGGCGGTTTTCAACTCAGTGGAGCATATGCAAGCAAGTGGCGTAATACGCAGCGCTATCAAGCGATTTTCTCAACACCAGACGAACAGTTTGAGAACGAAGACGAAACAACTTATGCAGTAGATATGTCAGGCACCGCGACCTTCGGGCTTAGATACCTTGATGAGCACGAAGTAACCGTTGCGTCATTGCTTTTGCGCAACTCCGACGATGAAATATCGATCAGCGATTTTCACAATGAAAACCGTCAGCTATCGAGTGGACTTGGATTTAGAGGCTACCGCTTTGAATTTGAAGAAAGAGAAATGCTCGTCAATCAAGTCAAAGGTGAACATCTTCTAGGTCTGAACACCAAAGAACTGCTGCGCGGCTGGCTAGATTGGGTGCCGACGGACGCGCAGATCGACTGGTTCTATTCAGACGCGAAAGCGAACACCGACATACCGAACCGGGTAACCATGGCGTTTGATACGGTGGTTGACGCCGCGACTGGGGCAGTCCAAAGCGAGTCACTGAAGCGTGATGCCTCTGCCGTTGATTTTCGCTATACGGATCTCGAGGACGAAGTGCTCAGCTATGGTTGGGGTGCGACGATTCCATTCGTTCTGGACCGGTCTACGTTTGACGTGAAGTTCGGCTATCAGCACGATCAAAAAGCGCGGACCTATGCACAGCGAGAGTTTGGTTTAGGCTCCGTCGATGCGAGTGATGCGGTATTGCGAGGCGGTATCGCAACGGTATTGTCGGACGCGAACATTGGTTTGATCGAGAATGGTTTTAGTGTTCAAGAGCAAGGTGCAGGATCTCGCAGTTATCTAGCGGCCACCATGGTGGATGCTTCTTACGGCATGTTGGACTGGACCTTTAACGAGACGTGGCGGGTAACCGCCGGTGCGCGTTATGAGGACTACCGCCAGGTCGCGCTGCCATGGAATGTGTTTGGCTACAAGGTCGATCAGCCACAGATCTCAATGGATACTGCAACGTTGGCGCGGGCGGCATTTACCGACGATACGTTTTATCCCTCGTTGTCTTTGGTCTACATGGGTGATTGGCTCGCCGAGACCTTTCAGCTAAGACTCTCTGTGAGCCAAACCACGATTCGCCCGGATTTGCGTGAAGTGACGGATTCGAGCTACCAGGACCCCATCACTAACGAGTTGGTCAACGGTAACCCAGACATCGTGCCCTCGACGGTCGACAACATAGACCTGCGTGCTGAATGGTTCTTCGCCAACGGCAATAATCTGACGATTTCGTTGTTCAACAAAGAGATCGCCGACCCAATTGAATACTTCGAATCACCTGCCAGCGATACCAACACTGCGCGCGAAATCATCAATGCCGAGGAGACGACCATCACCGGTATTGAGGTTGACGGGGTGCTGGCGCTTGGATTTTTAGGCGATTGGGGAGAGTCATGGTTCTTACAGGGCAACGCGACCTTTCAGGACACTGAAACGACCGCTGGCACCAACGCAGATGCGCCAACCAATAACGTTCGTCCTGCAACCGGTGCTTCAGATTATGTTTTCAATATGATGTTGGGTTACGACTCCATGGACGGTCGCCACTCTGCCAACCTGTTGTACAACGTTTTCGGTGAGCGTCTTTATGTCGCGGGTCGACTGGGCGCACCGGATGGCTATGAACAGCCATTCAACTCACTCGACGTCAACTACAGCTTTTATCCAAGCGACAACTGGACTGTGAAGTTCAAGGTGCAAAACCTATTGGATGAAACCATTGAAATCGAGCGTGCGGGCGTGGTGACCTTTGCCGAAAAGCCTGGGACGGCTGTGGCTTTGAAGGTGAAATATGACTTTTGAGGCCATGCCTATCTAGCCTAATGGGGCTTCGGCTTACTCTTGGCGAGATGGGCGAATAAATCACAGACAGACAAGACAACTCCTTAGGGAGATCTTGTCTGTCCGTGGATTATTCTCCGAACGAAGCCAACCACTCTTCATCGATTTCAACGTCGATACCCAAACCTAGCGTAATGGTCTCATCGTCCATCTCAATCAGCCCCTTGGCACACGAGTCCTCAAGACACCGCTTCAAATGTATTCGACTCGACGTCTCGAGAAAGCGATCTTCGATTTTTTTTGTCTGCACTAGGATCAATCCCGTCACCAAGGAGCCGTCGTGCGCTTTGATGCCGTTTTCTAGCTTCTGCTAGGCTTATTTCAGGATAGACGCCTACAGCAAGCGTCTTTCGTTTGCCGGCAAACCGATAGTTGTACCGCCAATACTTACCAGAGCTCGTTATAAGTAGGCAAAGCCCGCCTTGATCGGACAGTTTACAAGGTTTGTCCTTTGCCTTGGTCCTAGCCACGGCAAGCGCGGTTAACCCTGCCATTCTTTATATCCAACGGTTCGTGCTCGGCGCCAGCATCAAGTACCGCCAGATATACCGCCAAATTGGGCGGTATCTAGCAACTCTTCGCTGTATCTCTTTGGATATAGTTTACATGAAAACCCGCATTTTTACTGGGTTTCTGGACGATAATAGAACGCATTGGACAAGAAAGTGGTAGCTACGGGTGGACTTGAACCACCGACCCCAGCATTATGAATGCTGTGCTCTAACCAGCTGAGCTACGTAGCCACTGTTGTGAAAGCAATCGACAACTTTCTAAGGACGCGAATTGTCCTTACCACCCAATAGCTTGTCAAACCGCTACGCAGTTTTGATACCAAGCAACTGGGCCTTGCGCCAACCTCTTAGGTCATTAATCAAGTATAGACGCTCTACCCCTGCCAGGTCTTCGGCCAACAACACGCGCTCTTGCAGCTCGCCACTTTCAAGCAGACTTTCTCGCAGTACGCCCGGCAGCAGGCCACAGCGCATTGGGGGCGTGTAGTTCTGACCATCGAGCTGATAAACAACGTTGGCAATATCCGTTTCTGTAATCTCGCCGCGCTCATTGACCAGCAACGGTTCAACGCCTTCGCCACAGGCGCTCTTCACTTCCTCTCTGGCCCGCTTATAT
This sequence comes from K189A clade bacterium, assembly GCA_902528515.1. Classification (GTDB taxonomy): domain Bacteria; phylum Pseudomonadota; class Gammaproteobacteria; order Pseudomonadales; family Azotimanducaceae; genus UBA4421. The sequence continues at coordinate 456 of CABZTD010000039.1, read as the reverse complement.
ACCTGCCGCTGATTGGTCTTGTGGGCCAGCGTTGGGTCGTGGGAACTCACCGGCGACGGCGCGACTGCGACGAGTTGAGTGCCATCTGTATGGTTTCGAAACGGTTGCAGTGTTGCGGTGTACGCGCCGTCTCCAGCAAGCGACAGCCTTAGGCGAAATCGCGTGGCCGATGAGGCACGAACGCAGTCTGCCTTCGCTTGAGCGATTGCCGCTCTGGCGCGAGCCTGGTCGAAAGGCATGCCGAAGTACTTCGCGCTCCTCGCCATGCGCTTAAAGTGCAAGTCTAGGTTTGAGGCGCCGTCATTGGTTGACCAAGCCATGGTCTCAAACAGCTCGAACTCCTCGCAGGCAGCTACGCCACTGAGGATGTGAGTTTTGCTAACCAACTCGCGGTGCTCTTCTTGCGAGTTTGAATCCCAGACGATGCCGCCACCGGCTCCGTATCGCGCAGTACCA
>CABZTD010000038.1 GCA_902528515.1 K189A clade bacterium | reverse complement strand
CCTTATGGCGATTTTAGGAGCCGTGTATTGGCGACCCTGCCCTGGCTCAGTATTCTTTGTTTTTGGTACAGACCCAATCCATGAAAGCGCTTTTTTATACGGAATTTGGCACACCCGACGTTTTGACGATTGGTCATCTGCCTGATCCCATCCTTCGACCGGCTGACGTGCTACTCGCGGTCTCCACTACCGCATTGAATCGATTAGACATCGTGCAGCGCAACGGCTGGTTCACCCTGCCAGGTTTCTCGCTTCCTCATGTCGCCGGCATGGATCTGGCCGGAACAGTCGTTGAGGTAGGTGCTGGGGTCAGTCATGTAAAGACTGGCGACCGCGTGGTTGCCGACCCCTCCCTGCACGCGGTCGGCGGCGATTCCCAATTTACCGGCCTTGGCGAGCGCTATGGAGACCTTGGAGTAATCGGGGCAACCCACGCCGGGGGCTATGGCGAGCTGTGCGCGGTGAGCGCCGATCACGTGCATCCGATTCCAGATGCCATGGACTTCGCCACGGCAGCAGTATTTCCCACCGCCTGGATGACCACCCATCACGCACTCTTTCGCGTGGGCGAGCTGCGCTCGGGCGAAACCTTACTGGTGCATGGCGCAACTTCTGCCCTCACCCTAGCCGCCACACAAATGGCGGTAGCCGCTGGCGCAAGGGTCTTGGTCACCGCAGCAAGCGAAGAGAAATGCGCGATTGCCCAGGGATTAGGCGCAGCCGCAACGACGACCAATCGCGAGTCCGACGTCACATCGTGGGCAATGCAGCAGACCGACGGCAAGGGCGTCGATATGGTGCTGGACCATGTCGGCCCAGCGCTCTGGGAAGCTTCGCTTTTTGCCCTGGCCCCAAGGGGACGACTGGTGACCTGCGGCAATACCACAGGCGATAGCGCAGATATTCCCTCGCTCGGATTTTTGTTTCAGCGCGGCGTTCAAATCAAGGGCAGCGATGCTTACTTTTCGACGGATTTCGCCCGCGTTTGGGCGCATTACTGCGAGGGCATGGAGCGCGGTCGCTTCAGTCCGCAAATACAAGAAACTTTCGCAGTCGAAGACGGCGCACAAGCACATCGATTATTAGAGACGGGCGAAGCTACCGGACGATTGGTCATGCAGCATATGTCATAGCACTGCTGGTAAGGGCTAAATTGCGAGACTAACCGATCACACCCTGTCGCGCCAATTCTTGCATTTCTTCCAAGGTCAGCCCAACGTCTGCCAGCACCTCAACGGTGTGCTCACCTAAATCGGCGGAGGGCTTCAGAAGCGGCGCGACCATTTGACTAAACCTCACGGGGTTGCGGGGCTGCCGCATCAGTCCTCCTCTTGGATGCTCGACATCATGCAAAATGCCAGCGGCCTGAACCTGCGGGTCGTTGACCACGTCTGCCCGGGTGTTAACGCGTCCGGCGGGTATTTCGTTGTAAGCCAGAAGCTCCATCAGTTCGTCTGTGGCGTATTGCCGGCAGTCTGCCCCCAGGTAGCCCGAGACCACGGCCCCATCGGCGGTCTCACTGATACCGCATACGTCGGCCAAGTCACCAGCATACTGAACGCCCTGGCCTTTAAATGAATAGTTCCACATCAGCTCTGGCCAATTGAAGTAGACGGCTGCGTCCAACATAGAAAGCTTAACATGTTGACCACCAGCGCCGCGTTCCCGTGCGAGCAGTGCCGCGGTTATGCCCTGGGCTGCTGTTAGGGCAGTAACCTTGTCGTAGATGATGGAACGCACCATTTGCAGAGGCGGCCTGCTGCTTTCTTCATCCTCCGGAGCCTCAGCGGGCTTCATGCTCATGGGCGTCATACCCTGGACATCTAAAATGCCGCTTAGCGCCTGAATCACATAATCGTAGGTTTTCTGCTCGGCATAGGGACCCACTTCTCCCATGCCGTTGATCGAGGCGTAGATTAGATTGGGGCAATGCTCTTTAAGCGAGTCATAGTCCAGACCCAAGCGCGCCATTTTGCCCGGTCGGTAATTTTGCAGCAGCACATCGGCCTTCGCCGCAAGCCGCTTGACGAGTTCTTGACCTTCGGAGTGCTTCAGATTGATCGCGATTGAGCGTTTATTGCGGTTGATCATGGCGTAAATGGAAGCCAACCCGTTACGAGAAGCTCCTAGGCCTCGAATTCCGTCCCCCCAGCCAGGCGGCTCAATTTTGATCACATCCGCGCCCTGATCTGCCAACACCACCGCAGCCATAGGCCCAGAAACCACGGACGATAGATCCAATATGCGAAAACCGCTTAAAGGCCCATCATTTGATCGATCGTGTTCGCCTCGTTCGGCCTCTGGGGTGGCATCTGACATTGGGTTTTTACATCCTTAGGCCGGGGCAATACTTTGCTTTTCCAAGTATGCAGCAATGGCTTCACACTTTGGCAAGAAATCCTGGCTGACCGCGGCAAAAGGCCTCTATCATGCGCCTTTAGCGCCTAACGTCATGCCTATGCATATCTTTTTAAAGGCTGACTCAAAAACTAACCCAAACACTGATATTGGAATCATACGTGAGACCGTTAACCCTATTTTCTTCTACCGCTCACCGGCTCAGCGTTGCGGGACTTCTCGTATTGGGGCTGGCTGCCTGCAGTCAGAGCTTCGACGTAGAGACAAACCAGCCAGCTCAACCCGAGCAACCAATTACCCAGTGGCTGGATGCTCAGTACGAGGAAGAACTACAGTTTTCACCTATTGAGCTTACCTTTCTCGGACGTAAAGAACGCAACAACGAAATCGACGAGTTTACGTTTGGCGCATTCTCAGAACAGCTCGCCTGGAAAAAATCTTCGGTAGAAGAAATGCAGCGACGCTATAAGCGAGAGGACCTAACGCTTAATGAACGGTTGTCCTTTGATTTGTGGATATACCAGTTACAGCGCATGCAGGAGAGTGAGCAGTTTTTCTATAACGGCTTGGTCTTCGATCAGATGAACGGCATACAGAGCTTTGTGCCAACGTTTTTAATCAACTTTCATCGAGTCGAGACTGCCGACGATATGCGTGCCTATATTGAGCGCATCAAGGCCGTCAGCCCGCGCATGCAGGAGGCGATCGATAACGCCTCTACGGGTGCAACTCAGGGTGTGGTGTCCCAATCTTTTGCGCTGGATGGCACGATAAAGCAGGCCCAAAGCGTCATCTCCGGCCTGCCATTTGAGAGCAACGCAGCCAACAACAGTGATCTTTGGGCCGACATGCTGAAGGAAATAAAAACGCTGCAGGATTCAGAGGTCATCGATAAGGCCACTGCGGATCATCTGCGCTCCCAAGGCCAGGACGCGCTGGTGAATTACTTCCAGCCAGCCTACGAAAACATCATCCAATGGGCGGAGAATGCCAAGGATAAGGCACCGGAAAACGCAACTGGCATTGGTACGCAGCCAGGTGGTGCAGCGTACTACGAATATCGCTTACGCAATCAAACCACCACAGACCTCACGGCGGACGAAATTCACCAGATTGGTTTAGACGAAGTAGCACGCCTGCGCAAAGAGATGGAGACCGTTAAGGAGTCCGTTGACTTCGATGGCTCACTACAGGCGTTTTTTCAGCATGTGCGCGACGGCGAATGGAATTACTACCCCGATACTGATGAAGGTAGACAGGCCTATATCGATGACGCCACCGCTGCGATTGATGGCATTAAGGCAGAACTGCCGAATTTCTTTGGTCTTCTACCCAAAGCGGATTTAGTCGTAAAACGGGTGGAACCTTTTCGTGAACGTGACGGTGCGGCCCAACACTATTATCCAGGCACACCTGATGGTTCTCGGCCTGGCATCTACTATGCGCATCTGTCAGACATGACCTCTATGCCGAAAAATCAGCTGGAGGTAATTGCCTATCACGAAGGTTTGCCCGGTCACCACATGCAAATTTCCATCGCTCAAGAACTGGAGGACATTCCTAAGTTTCGGACGCAAGCGCGATTTACGGCCTACTCTGAAGGCTGGGGACTGTATTCAGAGTATCTTGCGAAGGAAATACCAGGCACCTACACCGACCCTTACCAGGATTTTGGTCGTCTCACCGGTGAAATATGGAGAGCGATTCGTCTAGTCGTAGACACTGGTTTGCATGCCAAGGGCTGGACTGAGCAAGAGGCAATAGACTACTTCGCAGCCAACTCGCCAGAGCCGCTAGAAAGTATCCGGTCGGAAATTCAGCGCTACATCGTGATGCCCGGACAGGCCACCAGCTACAAAATCGGAATGCTCAAAATTCTTGAACTGCGACGAAGGGCAAAGGAAACTTTGGGAGACAAATTCGATATCCGCAATTTCCATGACGTCGTATTGGGAGGGGGAGCGCTGCCCCTACCACTACTAGAGAGAAAAGTACTCGCTTGGATGAACTCCAGTTGAAAACGAGAACCAAGACGCATTTTCTCTGATCCTTCCATTGCAATTATATAAACGACGTTAGCTCCCATATGTTTTCTGTTTGTTCACCAACTTTTGTTATGTTATAACGTTTTTCCTTCCGGGGCGGTACGCGGCTGTCGCGAAGTACAAAAGTATTCCGCCGCGGTCGCATGCCGATTTTTAGCAAAACGAAAATTTTTTGGAGAGAAATGGTGGTATCGAATCTTCGAGGTGCTGTTAAGAAAGCACTGAGTTACGTTTCTGTTTTAGCCCTAGCGTTAGGAAGTACCTCGCATCTTTATGCGGACGATCATAGCGAATCGGAGGCTCGCAGCATTGAGGAAACAATCGTTACAGCCTCATATCTGGGGAGCTCCGGTGTGGGGGAATCCGGCAACGCGAAGATCGTTAACGGCGAAGATTTGGCGTCTAGCGCTACGCTCGGGCTTGGCGATGCTTTAGACGACCTTGTAGGTCTCTCTGTAACCGATTTCGGCAGCGCCGTCAGTCGGCCGACCGTTCGAGGCCTAACTGGAGACAGGGTGGCTGTGCTCAATAATGGCGTCAGAGCTCGAGACGTTTCAGGCCTGGGAGCCGATCACAGCATGGACGTGGATCTTTTTGATGTCGATCAAGTAGAGGTGATCAAAGGACCGGCCTCCTTACTTTATACAAAAGGCGCAATTGGCGGAGTCATAAATGTAGTCGATAACACCATTGCTGAGACTGATTTCGATGGCAGTACAACCAAAATCGGCATGGAAACACAGAGCGTTAACAATGGTCAGGTCGAATTCATCTCACACCGAAGCAATATCGCCGGTTTAAATTTCAGTGCCACGTACAAAAACTCTGAGTTTGAAAATTTTGAGTTGCCCAAGAATGCGTTAATGCATGAAGACGATGAGCACGGTGACGAGCATGGCGATGACCATGGAGACGACCACGGCGACGAGCACGATGACGATCATGGCGATGAACATGGCGATGAACATGGCGATGAACATGGCGATGAGCATGAGGAAGGCCCTATTGCCTTTCTGAATAATTCCGATTACAGCAAAGAAACAATGCGGTTTGGCGTCTCAAAGGTCGGCGATTGGGGACATATCGGCGCGTCTTTCGCAAAGAACGAGGGCCTGTATGGCATTCCATTCCATCGCGAACCAGAAGGAGCCCATGGTCATGACGGGGACGACCATGGAGACGAGCACGGCGATGAACATGGAGACGAGCACGGCGATGAACATGGAGACGAGCACGGCGATGAACATGGAGACGAGCACGGCGACGAGCACGAGGACGAGCGAATAATCGCAGTCACAGAGTCGGACATTATTAATCTCACCGGTTCCTTAAACTTAGACATGGGAATGCTCAAAAGCATCAACTACCACTTCCGAGACACTGACTACATGCTGTCTGAATCCCACGTAGAGGAAGAGGAACACGGTGACGATCATGGTGATGAACACGGTCATGGTGCTCCCACAGTTTTTACGAACGAGGCACAAGAATTTGGCGCGGTTTTTGATATTTCTACGGACTCTCTAACGCAAAAAATTGCCATAGAGTTCGTTGAAGAGGACGTAGCGATCTTTGGTTCTGAGACGTTCATGAATCCCGCGAGCACTGACGAAATGACCATTGGCTACTACGTTAGCCGAGAATTAGGAGGCTTTGTTTTCGACTTGGGCGTCCGAAATGACTGGGTCGATCGCAGCGGTTCCGTTACCGAGGATCATCATGATGATGAGCACGGTGACGATCATGGTGATGAGCACGGTGACGAGCATGGTGATGAGCACGGTGACGAGCATGGTGATGAGCACGGTGATGAAGAAGCAGAGCTAAGCTACTTTGACACTGATGAATCAATCACTAGCTATGGTTTGCAAATATCAAAAGACATCACCGACCAATTCTCAGCAACACTAAACTTAGCAAGCGTCGAAAGAGCGCCAGCTGCCGTAGAACTTTTCATGAATGGCCCGCATTTAGCGACGGGTCGGTATGAAGTCGGTGACCCAAGTCTGGAAACGGAAGAATCCACCAGTACGGAGCTTCTGCTTGATTACTCGAGCGACAGTTTCTTCGGGTCATTCTCTGTTTACACAAACGACGTAGATAATTACATCTACTTATACGACGAGCCAGGGGAAGAGCGCGACGGACTGATAAGCTCGCGTTATTTGCAGCAGGACGCAGAATTCCGTGGGTATGAATTCGAAGTGGGCACGGTAATAGCCCTTCTGGGCGGAGATCTGACGCTGTCCTACGGATTGGATTCAGTGGGCGCAGATTTTGCTGACAACACTAATGTGCCGCGGATCAACCCAGACAGAAGCATCTATACCGCCGCCTACTCTCGAGGCACCCTTGGTGCGAGGGTCACTTTGAAAGAAGTGGAGGCCCAGTCCGATACCGGTATAAACGAGCTGATGACCGACGGCTACACGATGCTGAATATGAAAGTCACAAACGTGTTCAGCCTGACAGACGATGTCGATCTGACCGTCTCCATCTTCGGAAGGAACCTGATGGATGAGATCGCTCGTAATCATTCTTCTTTCGTGAAAGAAGAAGTCCCACTGCCAGGTCGAAGCTATGGCTTAAAGTTCTACGCGACATTTTAACCTAGCGTAAGGCTTCACCTCTGATGGATGCGTGCTGCATTGCTGTGCGCATCCATCGGATAGTAGCCAGCGTTCTCTCTGAACAAGAATCTTGGACCAAGACTCGGCGGGAAAAACCGAACCGATCTCCTTTAGTCAGGTCGGAGACAAATCAAAGCACTCCTGGATGACAAGTTGCCCGCACTAGCAACCAGATACGCAAACATTTAATGACGAATAAGGGCCGGGTCTTGTTCCTCAAAAGTAGCTTACCTCGCCAATTACTCGGTAAAATTCCTACCAAATCTCATCCCTTGGTGGTGATCACAGCTTCCGCCTGATCGGCCAATCGGGTCGTTTGCGTGATCGGTAAATTGCTGAGGAATCTTTTCAAACTCTATTTTTTACTCGTGCAAATAGGCATTTTGTGAGGAGAATATGCATCTTGCTAATATCAACGTGGGCTAGAATCTCTGGCATCGAAAAATGGTTTAAACGTCAATGAAATTAATTGGCAGGAATTTTCTGTTGCTCTTAGGGATGCTCTCTCCGGTCGCTCTTGCGGCACCGAAATCAGAGCTATGGCCCCATTGGAATCAGAGTCGCTCAGATTCAAACATCGAAGTTGATCATCAACTCTGGCAATCACTACTTTCTCGCTTTGTAAGAGAAAGCGCGGACGGTATCAATCGCGTCGCGTATCGCGAATTTGATGAGGCCGCCAAACTAGAACTTAGCAATTACCTCGAAGCGATGAGCCGCGTTGCACCCACCCAGCTCAATCAAAACGAGCAGTTGGCCTATTGGATCAACCTCTACAACGCACAAACCATTCAGGTCGTACTCGACCACCCCAAGAAAAAAAGCATTCTCTCCATGGGGCCATTTTTTGCCTTCGGCCCGTGGGACGAACCCTATCTCACTATTGAGGGTAGGCCGGTAACACTTAACGACATCGAGCATCGAATCCTGCGCCCAATCTGGCAAGACCACCGCCTGCACTACGTCCTTAACTGCGCAAGCATCGGCTGCCCCAACCTCAATCGACACGCCTATCAGGCAGAATTGATCGAACAACAGCTGGCTAGCGCTCAGGTCAATTTCTTACGGCATTCCCGAGCGGTAACTTTGACCGACGGCGGCAAGTTACAAGTCACCAGCCTGTTCGATTGGTACCTTATCGACTTCGCTCAAGACATATCCGGGCTACTGGCATACCTTGCCGCTCAGCGCCCAGATCTCGCAGCAGACTTGTCTGCATTGGTCGATGAAGGCAATCCCAAAATCGACTATGTTTACGACTGGGATCTGAACGTGGTTGACTAGACAGCAGTCGCCATAGGGAATATCGGGAGAGACCATGAATGCATCGCAATTCGAAACCATCCTAACGTCACTAGACCAAGGCGTGATGACCATCACCATGAACCGCCCGGACCGGCTTAACGCCTGGACCTATCAGATGGGCGCAGAGCTACAGCAGGCGATTGAGAGTGGCAACGATAATCCCGAGGTCAATGTCTTTGTGCTCACCGGCGCGGGACGCGGCTTTTGTGCCGGCGCGGATATTAAGGATTTGTTTAAAAATCAGGCTGACTCTGGTGACGATGGCAACGAGCGACCGGCGAGAGACTGGGTAGGCCTCGTGCGCCGAGCCAAGCCTATGATTGCCGCGGTCAACGGTGCCGCTGTGGGCGTTGGCCTGACACAAATTTTACCCTGCGACTACATCATGGCCAGTCCTGACGCCAAGTTCAGTGCTCGCTTTGTCAAGATGGGTGTCGTGCCCGAACTGGCCAGTTCCTACTATTTGGTTGCGCGAGCGGGTTTTGGCTTAGCTAACCGCATGATGCTTACCGGCGAGACCCTCGATGCGGCAGAGGCCCAGCGTATCGGCTTGGTCGATGAACTTGTCCCAGATGCCCACAGCCTGTTGCCTCGTGCGGTAAAGCTCGCCAAGCAAATTGGTGAGAATCCACCTGTGGCCTTGAACGCGGTAAAAGAATTGGTAACCGCGAATATGGCAGAACCAGACATTAAGGAAGTGCAAAGACGCGAGATGGCGGCCCTAGCCGAGGCCTACAAAAGTCCTGAACACCATGAAGCAATTGCCGCCTTTATCGAGAAGCGCCCCCCAAATTTCAAAAATCTAGGCTAACCGCGAGTTAACTTGCTGCTGGGGTTATCTTTTCGTCCTGCTGGAACCAATAGAGTGTAATCAGTAGCAGCATATTCGCCGTGCCGAGGGCTTGCAGACCCAAAATCCAGCCCTCCACATTCTGCGAAAGCTGAGGCAGCCACAGTGAGACACCGAGCATCAATCCGTTTCTGACACCATCAACCCAGAATCGTTCCCGTCGGTGCTCGAGCCAGAGCCCCGCCACGTACATCGATCCCGCGATCAGTAAGAACAGTGCGATCACAGCGGGCTGGGCGAGTTCACTCTGCAAAGCCGCTAATGCAAAACCTGCCCCGGTCAGTATCCAATACTGAGCAAACACATAGGCTTTAGAGCTTTGCGGTGTATGGGGGTCATAGCGTTTGTGCCACTGATCAGGGTCTTCCTCAACGGGCTCCAGTCCTTGTGGAAACCAGCTCGGCCCCCTGAACCAAACACTGATCTTGTCCCGCCAGCGACGTGCTTTCACTGCCAGTATCATGGTATGCCACCACACCACGGTATTAGCCCAAATCGGATTCCAGCTGCGTAACCCGTGCGTGATTCCGAAGACCGGCTTCTCGTCTTTTCGCTCATCACAAAACGTGCCAAACAGTCGGTCCCAGAGGATCAGGAAACCCCCATAGTTCTTATCGATGTAGCGCGGATTCTTGGCATGATGCACGCGGTGGTTGCTCGGCGTGACAAGAAGATAGTCGAGCACGCCCATTCGATCGACATGCTGAGTGTGTACCCAGAACTGATATACAAGATTCAACGTTCCCACGCTGACCATCACATACACTGGCGTACCAGCCAGATACATGGGCAGATAAAATACGAAACCAATGTAATCAGTGCTGGTTTGTCTAAGCGCCGTACTGAGATTGTATTCTTCGCTCTGATGATGCGCGCTGTGCGACGCCCACATAATCCGCCATTCGTGGCCGTAACGATGTTTCCAGTAGTAGCAAAAATCGTAAGCGATAAAGGCGACCACCCAGTGCCACCAAGCCGTGGCCTCCCATGGCACCACTCCGACAAATGCCACTGCACTGGCGAAAAAGACTGCCGAAAAACTTAAGCGTAGTACCCCCATCAGCTGACTCAAACTGCCCATCATCAGGCTCGCTACCGCATCGTTGAGACGGTAAGTCTGATGTTTTTTCCAGGCACCGTAGAGGAGCTCCACAGCCATGGCGAGGATGAAAAACGGTACGGCAATCTCAACAAAATTCATGGCTTCAGCTTAATCTCTTGCTCGGCCCACATCAGCGCCGAAATCCTGACCTTTCTTGGCCACCGCTCGGCGCAGTGCTAACGCATTACACCGTCGCTTTAACGCCCAATTATCACTCGGCCTGAGGATCTGCCTGTGTATCCGCTGCAGCGTCTGTACTCACCCAGGAAGCCAGCAGCGTTTCGTAGTCAACGGTCTGTCCTTGGGGTTTCTCATTGTCCAAGGCGGGCTTCGGCGCACCGGGTTGGTTGAGCCAGTACTGCGCGTCCTGTTCGTCATTTAGCACCGGCCCGCATTCACCAAGCGCACCATGTCGCTGCAGGCGCTCTAACACGCGATCTTGTTGAGCGGCCAGGCTGTCCATTGCTGCCTGGGCAGAAACTTGTCCACTCACTGCGTTGGCCACATTGGCCCACCACAATTGCGCCAGCTTAGGGTAGTCGGGCACATTGGTGCCCGTAGGGGTCCAGGCCGTTCGCGCCGGCGAGCGATAGAATTCAACCAATCCCCCCAGCTTAGGTGCCATATCCGTCATCGTCTGGGAACGAATATCCGAATCTCGAATCGGGGTCAGACCCACCAAGGTCTTTTTCAGCGACACAGTCTTCGCGGTGACGAATTGCGCATAGAGCCATGCAGCTTTGCGACGCTCTAACGGCGTGCTGGATAGTAGGGTCCAGGAGCCGGTGTCTTGATAGCCGAGCTTCATGCCCTCCTCCCAGTAAGGGCCATGGGGTGATGGCGCCATACGCCACTTGGGACTGCCGTCAGCATTTACCACCGGCAGGTCGGGTTTGATCATGTCCGCAGTAAATGTGGTGTACCAAAAGATCTGCTGAGCAATCTGGCCTTGTGCAGGTACCGGACCTGCCTCAGAAAAGGTCATACCTGGTGCCTGGTCTGGGGCATACGCCTTCAGCCAATCGATGTATTTTTGTAGCGCATAGACAGCTGCCGGTGCATTGGCAGCGCCCCCTCGGGTAATGGATGATCCAACCGGGCGGCATTGCTCAACGCGAATACCCCATTCATCCACAGGCAGCCCATTGGGGATACCCTTGTCTCCAGCACCCGCCATGGAGAGCCACGCGTCAGTGAAGCGCCACCCCAGAGACGGATCTTTCTTGCCATAGTCCATATGGCCGTAAACCTTTTGTCCGTCAATCTCACCAACGTGAACGGAAAAAAACTCGGCAATATCTTCATAGGCGGACCAATTGACTGGCACTCCCAGCGGATAGCCGTAGCGCTGCTCAAAGCTCTGCTTCAGTTCAGGGTCAGAGAACCAATCGTGGCGAAACCAATACAGGTTGGCGAATTGCTGGTCTGGTAGCTGATAAATCTTGCCATCCGCGCCCGTGGTGAAACTCAGGCCGATAAAGTCCTGCAAATCCAGCGTAGGAGACGTTACATCAGCGCCTTCAGCCGCCATAAAGTCACTGAGTGCCACCACATAGCCGTAGCGTGAATGTGTGCCTATCAGGTCCGAGTCGTTCACATAAGCATCAAAAATATTTTCACCGGACTGCATCTGAGTTTGCAGCTTTTCAATCACGTCGCCTTCTTGAATGAGGTCGTGATTGACGCGAATACCCGTCACCTCAAAAAAGGCCTGGGCCAGGGTCTCACTTTCGTACTGATGGGTGGTAAGCGTTTCTGACACCACGTTGATGGTCATACCTCGGAACGGCGCAGCCGCCTCAGTAAACCACGCCATTTCCGCAAGCTGCTGGTCTCGATTGAGTGTAGAAGGTTGAAACTCAGTATCGACCCAACGCTCGGCATTAACCGCGTAATTCACCGACGCGAGCGGGGTTTTTGCTGTCTCGCTGGACTCACTACAGGCGACAAGCCATAAAGTGGCTACCACCACCAAAGAACCCCTCATCACACTGCAGATCCAGCTAGCTAAACGCACATTTTACTCCTGTCCCCAAACACACGTGTTTTGTCGCTCGACGCCTATGTTAACCCCTGAAGGTGATAGAGAGTAAAATTAAGATCGCCTCAGCCCTTTGCCATGATCACAACAAGCCAGACTGATGCCAGACCACTGGCGTAAAACGCGTTCCACGGCGTGAGTCCCAGCCAAAGTAAATGAATAAACGCAGCGCCGAGCAGGCTGATAAAGAAGCGATCGCCACGCGTGGTTGCCATGGGCAGCCAGCCTCGCGAGGTCAACGTTGGTCGCTTCAGTTCAAGGGCGATCAGCACCAACAGAGCCAAGGCGATGGCCGCAAAGAAAATTGCTGTTGGCAGAGTCCATGCCATCCACGTCATAAAACGCTTCTCCTCACAGGCTTCGGTATCACGCTACACACGGCCCAGAGCAAAGCCCTTCACCAAGTGCTGACGCACAAACCAAACCACTAAAATGCCCGGCAAAACGGTAAATATCCCTGCAGCCGCAAGTACCCCCCAATCCATCCCCGAAGCGCTCACCGTGCGGGTCATCACCACCACGATTGGTTTGGCCTCGCTACCGGTGAGTGTGCGCGCGAGCAGCAGCTCCACCCAGCTAAACATGAAACAAAAAAATACCGTCACACCGATGGCACTGCGATTGATGGGCAAGAAAATCCGTGTGAAAAAAAACCAAAAACTGTGGCCGTCGATACGCGCCATATCGTCTATTTCCGTGGGCACACCCGACATAAAACCTTCAAGAATCCAGACAGACAACGGCACCGTGAACAGGCAGTGCGCCAGAGCAACCGCCAGCGGCGTATCAAACAAGCCGATGGAGGAGTAAAGCTGGAAAAATGGCAGCAGGAACACTGCTGGAGGCGCCATTCGATTGCTCAGCAGCCAGAAAAACAGCTGCCGATCGCCCAAAAAACGATACCGAGAAAACACATAGGCCGCGGGCAGGGCCACAAACACCGATATCAACGTGTTGAGCAGCACATAGCTCAGTGAATTCAGAAACCCCTCGTACCAAACCGGATTGCTCAAAATTTCAGCAAAGTTCGCCAATGTTGGGTTGCTTGGAACAAGTTCAAACACACCGGCGATGTCCGCATTGCTGCGCAACGCAAGGGTTAACAGCCAGTACAACGGCAAGATCAGATAGACACAGTAGGCGGCGAGCACCCAGCGACTTAGGCGATAGCGGCGATTCATGAGTCTTCCTCACTGCGCATCACGCTGGTGTAAAACAACCAGCTGAACAGTAAAATGAAGAGAAAGTAGATTACCGAGAACGCTGCTGCAGGCCCAAGATCAAACTGCCCCACTGCCATGGTTGCCAGATACTGGCTGAGAAACGTGGTGGTATTACCCGGGCCGCCACCTGTCAGCACGAAGGGCTCGGTATAAATCATGAAGCTGTCCATGAGCCGCAGCAGGACCGCAATGACTAGCACACCTTTTAAGCGCGGTAGCTCTACATGGCGAAAGACCTGCCATTTACTCGCGCCATCAAGCTCTGCCGCTTGATAGCAGGCGGCTGGCACAGAGGTGAGACCCGCAAAAGCCAGCAGGGCCACTAAGGATGTCCAGTGCCAAATATCCATGGCCAACAGGGTCAGCCAGGCGTGCAGGGGTTCAGCAGTGTAGTTAAAGGAAAAACCCAATTGGTTCAACGTGACGCCTAACAGGCCTATGTCGGAGCGGGCATAGATCTGCCATATGGTGCCCACCACATTCCACGGGATGAGCAGCGGTGTTGCCAATAGCACTAGCAGCAACGACGCCCGCAGGCCTTGGGTTGGCATCCCCCGAGCGATCAAGATGCCCAGCGGTATCTCGATTGCAAGAACAGCAGCACTAAAGCCAAGTTGACGTAAAAAAGCATCAATAAATCTTGGGTCTGTCAGAGTCTCGCGATACCACTCGAAACCGACAAAAAAACGCGTATTAAAATCCAGAATGTCCTGCACCGAATAATTGACGACCGTCATCAGCGGAATCACGCCACTGAAGGCGACGATCAACATCACCGGTAGAACCCCAAGCCACGCTCGGTTGTCTTTTGTCTTATTCTGGGCCATCGCCGCCAACGCGAAGAGCCTCGCGAAATCCCACGGAATGATTCAGCGCAATACCCACCTCGTCCCCAAATGCAAAGGAAGCCGGAGAGCGGACAAACACCTGCTCTTTGCCGCAGCGCAGGCCATATATCGAAACCACCCTACCCTGCGCCGTACCAAGAATGCGTTGACTGTCCACTTTGCCAACGAGCAATTCCGGACTGGGTGCGGTCAACTGCGCTGACTCTGGGCGAAAACCAATAACGTCAGGATCTCCGTCCATGGAGAATGTTCGCCTCAGCGACCGAGGGAAGGCGTCCAGGGGTAAGAAATTCATGCCGGGACTTCCTAAGAAGTGCCCCACAAATTGGTGAGCTGGGTTTCGATAGACGGCCTGGGGGGTGCCGGTTTGCAAAATCTGGCCGTCAGCTAGAACAGATACCCGTTCAGCAAAGGTGAGAGCTTCGGTTTGATCATGGGTCACATAAATCATGGTGACTCCCAGCTCTTCTTGAACACGCTTTAGGGTTTGTCGCAGTCGCCACTTGATACTAGGCTCGACGGCAGTAAGTGGTTCATCGAGCAATACCAGAGAAACATCAGGTCTAACCAAGGCACGCCCAATAGCCACCAGCTGTTTTTCAAAAAGCGATATCGCATTGGCCGAACGGTTTAATATGGACTCAATCTCGAGTTCCCTGGCGATCGTGATCACTCGCTCATGAATGTCTGCATGACTCATCGATGCGTCGCGAGTCTTCAGCGGAAATGAGAGGTTCTGGGCAACGTTCATAGACTGATAGAGCACGGGAAACTGAAACACTTGGGCAAGATGACGGTCGCGACCTGGAAGCTCGGTAACATCGACATCATCGAAGAAGACACGTCCCTTTGTAGGCCGCAAAATTCCCGATAAGAGGTTAAGCAGCGTGGTTTTGCCCGCACCGGAAGCGCCCAGCAATGAAAAAGCCTCCCCGTCGTTGATATCCAGGGAGATTGGCAGCAGGGCAGGCTTACTAGCACCCTCATAGGTAAACGAAATTTCATGGAGGCGAATACGCGCCATATCATTCAAGCGCCAAATTTAAAATATCATCACCGAGAACATTCAGTTCCAACATCTGGCCCACCGAAACGCTATGCATACCGGGCCGGCGTACGACCCAGTGCTGCTCATCTTGTAACTCTCCGTCCTTGCTGACCCGGCCGTGCAAGAATGTCTCGTCGCCACTGCGTTCAATGCTGTCCACCCGCATACAAAACGAAATCGTGTCGGCACAATCTTGAACCGCTTCGCCCGGCAAAAGTACGTGCTCGGGTCGAATGGCAGAGCACTGCTCGCCGCCATTGAAATTAGGCCCCGGCAGCAAGTTAACACCGGGATCGCTCATAAGACGCGCCGCAGCCAAACACTTTGGTGACTGGTAGAGACCCAGAGGAGTGCCGGATTGCAGCAAGCTTTGTTCATGGAGTAGCAGTACCTGATCGCCCAGGGCAAAGGCATCTCTCGGATCGGTGCTGGTATAGATTACTGTAGCTCCAGTCTCCGCCAGCAAGGTCTTCAGCTCCAACACCAAGGCTTCACGCAGCTTGTAGTCTAGATTGACCAAGGGTTCATCCAAAACCAACACATCAGCTTGTTGAGCCAGCGCTCGAGCAATGGCCACGCGTTGCTGCTGACCACCCGATAGCTCACTGGGCAAACGCTGCAGCAGCTCGGATATACCTAAGGTCTGTGCTAAGCGAGCGACGATCCTTTTGCGCTCGGACGCGTCCAACTGCTTGGCCATAAGAGGCGATGCAATATTCTGGGCGACGGTCCAATTGGGGTAGTTTACGAACGCTTGAAACACCAAGGCGACACTGCGTTTCTGCGGTCTTAAGGACGTCCAATCCTGCTCCTGGTACCAAACTTCACCCGATGCATTAGTTGGCAAGCCAGCAAGTAAACGGCATAGATTTGTCTTGCCCGATTGGTTCCCCCCTAACACCACAGTTAATTCACCGGTGGCAAAGTCATGGTCAAACCCGTGTATGGCTTCTTGGAACAATCGCACGTTTTTAATGCTTAGCGCGTTCATATCTGCATGGTCTGGAGAGAGGGAAGTAAAACAACATGGCAGAATGCTACCGTATCTGGCAGCGACAATAATCGTTGACTGATTAACCCCAACGCATAGGATCGTATGAACTTCAAGGATGCTTAAACAACAGGTCACAGGAGCCCGTCATGTCGATAACCGGAAAGTGCCTCTGCGGCGCTATTAGCTACAGTGTTGACAACCCGCCAGCCCTAACCGGCGTATGCCACTGCAAAAACTGTCAGCGCCAGGCTGGCAGCGCTTTCTCGACCTTAGCAGGCGTGCCGTTAAACGAACTGCATATCTTCGGTAAGACCAAGGTCTATACAGATCCAGACACCCAAAGCGGCAACACTGTTAAGCGCTTCTTTTGCGATAAATGCGGATCACCCATCTACTCAGCAGTGCAAAGCTCGCCTGATATGGTGTACCTAAAGACCGGCACCCTGGACGACACCAGTGCATTTGAGC
>CABZTD010000037.1 GCA_902528515.1 K189A clade bacterium | reverse complement strand
TCAGCTATAAAACCCTCTCGTAGCATTCCGCGGTTACCCAAGCCCCAAAGATTCGCCAGATCTGCAGTGATCTTTTTCACCGCCGCTTCGAGTCCAAGCTGGGCAGTATCACGCACGAAGTGCCCAAGGAGGTAACCTGTATCCCCGTAAGTCGCAAAGGACAAAATATGTGCGCCTCCGTCACTCGCCCCAATCATCACATTCGGATGCTTCAACAATGGAGCAACTAGATCGTCATCGTTATGGCCCATGTCGGCGCTTAGAAAATGTGCCTCTAACGACTCCTCGATCGATAGATCTATCATAACATTGAGCGCATCTGACCGACGCAGTGCAGCAATTTCTTTAAGTGTCTTACCAACCAGCCCTTTATTGGCTTTGCTAACTACCTGCCGCAGCACCAATTTGTTCCATAGTGACATCATACCCCGAGCCTCGGCAATCAGCGCATCACGTGTGTTTTGATCCTTCAGATTCGCCATGATTTGCTCAGGCTCACTGAACCGCAGCAGGGCATACCATTTGGGTAGTCGCACAAACAAAAGACTCGGTACAGAAAAATTAAAAGAAATGTCTATCGGGCGTGTTTGCACCTGAGGCCAGACTCTCGCGCCACGAGCAGTTTGCTCGGCAACCCTTTCGATAATTTTTTGTGCGCCGGCGGCGTTGTTGTGGTCGACAAATAGCGGCGACAGTGTAGTGTTGATGCTGTGCTTCAGGCTGATTTCAGCCAACTGATCGACTCGCGCAAGCGTGAGATCCGTATCGTAAAACTCGTGTACAACTTGCAAAATCTTATTGTGCTTGGCCAGAACAGCGCAAAGCGCATCGAGCTCCTGTGGATTAGCGTAACGACTTGGCACAGGCTGCAGCCGCTCATCCATGTCAACAAAGCTTGTCGATAATCCGATGGCGCCGGACCTGAGACATTCAGACAGTAAATCGCACATTGACTGAGTCTCACTGGGCGACGCGATTCGTTTCATAGAATCATCGCCCATAACCCAGAGACGCAGCACGCTGTGACCGACTAGCGGCGCAACATTGATGTCTAGTCCGCGGCCAATTCGCTCCACAAACTCTTCAAACGTTTCCCAATTCCACTCCACGCCTTCGGCAAAGGCTTTATGCGGCATTTCTTCAATTTGATTGAACATGCCCACCAATTTCATGCGGTGTTCGGCTTTGAGTGGGGCAAGGGATAAGGAGCAGTTGCCCGGGACGATGGTCGTAACGCCATGTTCGATCGCAGGCTTTGCCGCTCCGTCCCAGAGCAGCTGTGCGTCGAAGTGGGTATGGGGATCGATAAAACCAGGTGCAACCACCTGGCCATCGGCGTCGATGGTCTCTATCGCCTCTTCGGTAATAGGGCCAATCCTAACGATAACGCCGTCTTTAACGCCCACATCTGCTTTAAAGGCAGGTAGACCACTGCCGTCGACTACCTTCCCATTTTTGATTACCAAGTCGAGCATGATTCCTTCCAGTTCTCGATTGTGTTCAACACCGCCCCCTTGCCTCTTGAAGAGTCGTAATGGGAGGCGCTCCTTAATCCGTTCCGTTATACGCGCCAGAGATGGCGTCGCGAACGTGCACCCAGCTCTGTCCAATAAGCCCATCAACCTCATCCACGCCGCAACTGCGCATTAGACGCGCACCAGCTTCTAGATTTAGTGGCACATCGGAATGGCCTCCATTGGAGAACTCTAAGGACACAATAAGCTCTGCAATTCCTTCATGCGCCGCCGCGACTCGCACCTTTGAAATTATCGCAGCCATTAACCTTGACTACCCAAGGGTGGTTCCAAGAATAGAAGGTCGCTCGGTAGTATGGGGTTACCCATTTGCCCGGTGCTTTCATCGATCACACGTCTTGCAAAGACGTGCAAGTTCCAACTTTGCAGCTGGGCTACTGCCTCTTCCGCGGGCGTATCTGGCATCTCGCGCCGGACAATTGTCTCCCAAGTATCTTCTGCGAGAGGGTGAATACAACGCCTTTTCGAAGATATTTGAGTCTGGTTTTGCAGCGTCTGATTCGACTTTATTTCCTGCAACTTTCTCTCCCTCCATCCAATGCCTTCTCTCCCTCTGGATTTTCTCCCTCCGCCCGCTTCATCCCGCCTGGGAGTTAGAGCAAGGTGTAGGCATGACAGTATATCTCAAGAATCTAAAGGTCAGCCCGCGTTGCAATTGTGTCGACAGTTTTCCATAGTCTTCACTCAGGTAGGGCGGACATAGCTGAAATTCGGGAGAGAAAATCATGTCAAAGACAGACAAAGACTACAAAACAATCGACGCGGTTATAGTTGGTGCCGGCTTCGCGGGTATCTACATGCTCTATAAACTCCGTCAACAAGGCCTTGAGGCGAGGGTAATCGAGGCAGGCTCTGGCGTAGGCGGAACCTGGTACTGGAATCGCTATCCTGGCGCACGCTGCGACATCCCAAGCATGCAGTACTCCTATCAGTTCTCAGAAGATCTGCAACAGGAATGGGATTGGAGTGAGAAGTACGCTACCCAAGGCGAAATTCTGACTTATGCAGAACATGTAGTGGATCGCTTCGGTTTACGCGATGGGATGACCTTCAACTCTAAAGTCATTGCATGCCACTACCTGAGCGGGGAGGATCAGTGGCAGGTCAAAACCGATCAAGGCGAGCAGATCAAAACTCGCTTCGTCATTATGGCAACAGGTTGCTTATCAAAGCCCAATTATCCTAGCATTCAAGGGCTCAGAGAAGCTTCCGTACCGGTTTACCACACTGGGCAATGGCCCCATGAAGGTGTTGATTTCACCAATATGCGTGTTGGCGTAATCGGCACCGGCTCTTCCGCCATACAGAGCACACCTCTTATTGCTAAACAAGCAAAAGCGCTAACCGTATTCCAGCGCACTCCTAACTACTCCATCCCTGCCTACAACGAACCGCTGGACCCGGATTACGTGTCACAACTGAAATCCCGATACGCAGAATACCGCCAAGAAAACTGGACGCGCGGATTCGGTGCGGACTTCGATGAGAATGATCAGTCTGCTTTCGAAGTATCGGATGACCAACGCCGTAGTGCCTACGAGGCACGCTGGGCAAAGGGTGGGCTAGCCTTTCTTGCGGCCTACAATGATCTAGTTTTCGATATGAAAGCCAACGATACTGCGCGAGAGTTTTTCAAAGAAAAAATCACTGCTCGGGTTGACAACCCTGCCCTTGCGGAAAAATTGGTACCCACCACGCCCATCGGCTGCAAGAGGCTTTGTGTCGATACGGACTACTATGAGATTTACAACAAGGACCATGTCTCCTTGGTCGACCTAAATGAAGAACCAATAGGGTGCATTGACGGTGACGCCATAATGGTTGGCGCGATCCGCCATGAGGTCGATGCAATTGTGCTAGCGACCGGGTTTGACGCAATGACTGGCGCGGTAATGAACATTGATATTATCGGGGAGAGTGGTCTCAGCCTCGAGGATAAGTGGGCAGAAGGTCCGAAGGCATATCTGGGGTTAGCGACGGCTGGATTCCCCAACCTGTTTTTGGTGACAGGACCGGGCAGTCCATCTGTGCTGTCGAACATGCTGCCGTCCATTGAACAACACGTTGAGTGGATTTCAGACTGTATTGAGTACATGAACCGAAACCAGTATCGCGCTATTAATCCGGAAACCCGCGCCGAGGACGCATGGGTTGAGCATGTAAACGAAGTTGCGCAAACCTCAGTCTACCCCGGTTGTAACTCTTGGTATCTCGGCGCTAACGTAGAAGGAAAGTCGCGGGTGTTTATGCCTTATCTTGGCGTACCCCCTTATATTGAAAAGTGTGAAGAAGTAGTGGCAGCAGGCTACGAGGGCTTCCAGCTTATGGGCACTTCATAGATAACAGCAAAACCACTACGACGACGGGGGTTTTTTGTGACAGACTTTTATCATTCGGGGCATCGCGCGCTGCAGGAAGAATTTGAGTCAACGGCACTTGCTGAGCGCCTAGAGGAGTTGATCGTTCGTCCCGCGCTCGATGCAGAGGCTCAGGCGTTCATTCAGAACCAGGACCACTTTTTCCTAACCACGGTAGATCAGAAAGGCTTCCCAACAGTTTCTTATAAAGGCGGCAATCAAGGCTTCGTAGAGGTCGTGAATGAAACCACCCTGCGTTTCCCATGCTATGACGGCAATGGCATGTGGCTCTCGATGGGCAACATTGCAGATACGAGCAAGGTAGGAATGTTGTTTATTAACATGTTAGAGCCGCATCGAATCCGCCTGCAGGGTCAGGCTTGTTTGTTACGCGACGCCGAAATATTAAAACAATGGAAGGATGTTGCCCTCGCTGTTGAAGTTTCTATTACCAACACTTGGTTCAATTGTCCGCGCTACATCCACCCGATGGCTAAGCTGGGCGATTCCGGTCATGTCCCAAGTGGAGATCGGGAAACAGAGCCAGCGCAGTGGAAGTCTCTAGAGGCGGTAGCTGATGTGCTGCCGCCACAACCGCACGAGCTAAAAAAAACGCGCGCTAACTCGATCTAAGCTCTCATTCCTGGCCTTGAGTTGGGAACGTGGCGTAGAGGTTGACCACTGGCTTTGCCTTAAAGACTACAGGGATGATGTCTGCCTGCTTTTGATGAGAGAGCGTCATCGGAAACGCGTGATCATCTGTTTGTTCCAAAAAGAAATGGAGCTCATCACTAAAATCTAGTGAAGTGCAAATCGTTACAGTGTCGAAAATCGTTTTATAACGGTCGTAGAAATCAGGGCCTGGCTCAACGACCATCTTAAGTATTGAGTTTTTCGCAGGTTCGTCATTCGTTTTCTCATGAATCATGGGAACAGGCATCATCGCAAAACCGCCAGGCTTTAACACTCGATAAATCTCCTGCAGACCACCTTCGTAACCTTCGACATAATGGAGCACCATGCTGCACAAAATGACGTCGAAGGAGTTGTCTGCAAAAGGTAAGTCCCGCACATCAACCTGTTGATCCACATTACTCCGAAATAGATCAGCGCTAACATAAGTTCGAAACCGCGGCCGCAATCGTTCTTCGAGACAGGGCTCTGGGGCAAAGTGCAGTAGGGACTGCTCCGACCATGCACTCGGTTTTGAAATATCGCCAAGTATCTGCCATTGAAAACGGTGCCTCTCCATGGCACCGCAGCTTGGGCACTTCGCGTTCAGGCGAGATCGCAAAGGCTTAGCTGTACGCTTATGGGCGAAAGGGCCAAAATAGCCACAGATAACGCACCGATATCGCTGTCGCGTGAACAAAATCAAAGGGAAAAGTAGGCGCTTCAAAGCGACTTTGGCAAAGCGCATTGCACCGGGATTGACCGCGCTCATTTTTCGGATCTCACTTCTAGCCGTATAGTCGAAAACCGAAAGGTCGCCTCAGTGTCGCGCCACGAAATTGAACGGTCGCTGACCTCCCACTCTAGTCGAAAATAAAACCACTGCAGACGCTTCTCTATGTGTCGCCTAGCAAAGTAATGGCTGTATTTGGCGAGCGGAAGAAAGGTTGAAAGACCCAGGCCATCAATCAGTACCAACCGATAGCCCTGATCACTTGGAGCGAGGACTAGGTTATGCGGCATCAGATTTTTTGTCAAAATCAGCGATGTCCGAAAAAAAAGCGCCAGACTGCTAGCCGCATCTTGAATCATGGCGTCTAAACCATGCTCTGACAAATAATCTTCGAGCGTTTGGGCAGGATTACCATTTATATCCGTGATCAGGTCGGTGACCAAACCATCGCCTAGGTTTGTACGTACCCAACCGTAGCATCGTGCGACATGATAATGGTAGGTGCATTTGTTTCGCACAATAGCAGGCTGTTGATAAGCAGCGAATTCGCGGCGATTATCGTCAAAATAGGTCTCTCGCAGCATTCGTTTATAGAACGGAGAGGCGGAATAAAGTTGTTTTGCGCGTCCGCTGCGCAGCACCTTTATGCAAAGACTGGCGTCATCGGGGTGCCGAAAGCACAGACGGTTGTCACCACTTGCGAACGGCGCCTCGCGGGCTAGATCGATAACGTAATCGCTTTGATAATGGATTGTCGCCAAGCGTGACTACACCCGATATGTGACAGAGCGAGACCATGTTACAAGTCAATAGAAATGTCCATCGAGTAGCCCAAGACAATTGGCAGCTCGGACAAATCTGAACAGACTGCGCAACTGCCCCAAAGGGCCTGGAATTTGTCTTAGGTCAAACCCTTCGAAAGTTCAAAAGCATCTCGGCTGCGACGCTGAAGCTCAGGCGACAGCAAGTACTCTGCTGCTGTTCTGGCCAGTGCCTTTGCACCGTCAATCACCGCGCTATCACCCTTCTCCGAGCGCGCCCATTGAGCAAAATCTGGATGATGGATCACGACATCTGGTGGTGCGACAGCCAACATAGGATGAATCGACGGCAAGCGATAACTGACGTTGCCCATGTCCGTACTTCCAGCGCCGAATTTCAGTGCTTGGTCATCGTCTATAAATTCTCGGCCAAGCTGCTCCGCATGGTGGCGAAATCGCTTTGCCAACGGCCAGTTTGTATTGATATCTAGATAATCAACACCGGCCCAGTTCACCTCCACAGTGCAACCGCTGCCAGTCGCGCCGGCTTCGAAGCAGGCCTGAACCCGAGGCTTTAATGCGGCAAGCTCTATCTCGTTAGCGGCTCGAACGTAAAATTGTCCCACGGTCCGATCTGGCACGATATTCGGCGCAGCACCCCCCTCTTGCACAATGCCGTGTATGCGCTCAGTCGAGCGAATATGTTGGCGCAAATTCGATATCGCTTGATAGGCGAGTAACAATCCATCTAGTGCGTTGATGCCCTTATGAGGCATGGCTGACGCATGGGACGACTTACCGTGATAGACCACCTCAACTTCGGCAACGCAAATGGATGGCATAGTCGCTAGATTTACGCCAGCGGGATGAATCATGAGCGCGGCGTCGATACCCTGGAAGGCGCCAGCCCGCGCCATCAGTTCCTTACCACCGCCCCGCTCCTCTGCAGGTGTACCCAGCATTTTCACACGCCCTGGTAGTGATTGAGCCACTGCATTTAGGGCAAGAGTCGCCCCCAAGGCCGTAGTCGCGATGATGTTGTGACCGCAGGCATGACCAATTTGAGGCAGAGCATCATATTCCGCAAGCACTGCCACGGTTGGTCCATCCTGTTCACTGTTAATCGTCGTCTCGAAGGCAGTTTCCAACGAGTACACACCGGTTTCGACATCAAGATCGACATCACGTAGCGTGCTAGAGAGCAACTCACACGCGAAATATTCTTCAAAGGCCAGCTCTGGTTCGCCGTGAATGGCATGAGAAACCTGAAGCAGTGTCTCCGCAACATTCTCAACAGCGAGATCAATATGTGCCGCGACGGCATCGTATTCTTTTGCATTCATTTTTTGACCCTTGATTCTGCCATGGCAACGGTGTCCTGATCTGTACTCCTTAGCGTACACTCTTCGATCAGTTTTTTGTCACCAACTGGGGAGAATCATGGAGTTAAGAAACAAAATTATAGTAATCACCGGCGGCAGCGGCGGCATCGGAAAAGCCATGGCAAGAGCATTTTTACGAGAGGGCGCAAAGGCCGTTATGTTGGCAGACTTAAATGAGGGTTTAGTCAAACAGGCCGCCGCCGAGATCGGCTGTGACGGTATGGCTTGCGATGTGACGAACGAAACGCAGATTGCCGCATTGGTGGAGACAACCGAGACCAAGCACGGGCCTATAGATGTGTTTTGCTCCAACGCGGGCGCAGGCGGAAGTGGCCTGCTTACTGACGCTCACAACGATGTATGGCAGAGGCAGTGGGAGCTACACGTCATGGCTCATGTTTACGCAGCCAGAGCCGTTCTACCGGGGATGATAGAGCGTGGCAGCGGCTACCTGATGAACACAGCTTCAGCGGCAGGACTACTCGCAGCATTAGGCTCTGGGCCCTACACAGTTACGAAGGCAGCTGCTGTCAAGTTGGCTGAGTTTCTAGCAATTACCCACTGCGATGACGGCATCGCAGTCTCTGTACTCTGCCCCCAGGGAGTGAATACGGCTATGGCGCCGCGAAGCCTGGGCGACGGGCAAACCGACGGGATCATTGAACCGTCCGCGCTTGCCGATACGGTTGTCGACGCGATGCGGGAGGAACGTTTTCATGTGCTTCCCCATCCCGAAGTTGAAGAATATGTGCGCCGCAAAGGAGACAATATCGATCGCTGGCTCCACGGAATGCAGCGTCTGCGCAAACGGACCATCGAGGGCTGATGGGATCATTGAAGGCTGTTAGGCAAAGTTAGAAGGGGCGATTTCGTGCCGTCCCTGTCTCAGTCTCAGGAAAAGGTTAGGCGCTGATACCACCGTCAATAACCAATTCGGATCCGGTCATATAGCTCGATTCATCGCTGGCCAAGAACAGCACACCGTTCGCAATATCCAGAGGTTGGCCGGCTACTCCAGTTGGTACCGACATTGCTGACATTTCCTGCGGATCCAAGTGATTGGAGCCGTCGGCTATCATCGTTGGATCTATCTTGTCCCAAATTGGGGTGGCGATAATGCCGGGATGCACAGAGTTGACCCGAACAGGCCACTTGTTACGACCACATTCCAATGCAACCCCCTTAGTGAATAGCCGAACACCGCCCTTGGTGGCGTTATATGCTGATAAACCTACCGCACCCTGCAACCCCGCCACTGAGGAAATATTTATAACTGAACCACCATCTGCCATATTTTTCATGACTGGCACACAGTGCTTTACGCCAAGGAAAACACCGTCCAGATTGATCGCCTGCTGACGTTGCCAATCCTCTAGTGACATCTCGAAAACACTGCACATAATCGCAATTCCCGCGTTATTGACCAGCACGTTCAAGCCGCCAAAAGCATCTCGGCATTGGGCGACAACGCTTTCCCATTGGGCCTCATGGGTCACATCATGCAGTGCAAATCGCGCCCTGCCTCCTGCCTCGGTAATCTGAGATACAACCTGTTCGCCAAGTGTTTGATCTACATCGGTAACCAATACTGCCGAGCCTGCCTGAGCAAGGCGCCGCGCGCAGGATGCTCCGATGCCCGAAGCACCACCCGTTACCAAAGCTACCCGCCCTTCCAAACGCTTGTCTTCTTGAACCATTTCCGTCTTCCTTTTTTAACGTATCTTGCAGCAGTCAATAAATAGCGCCGCACCCAAAAGGCTGTGTCAGTGCAACCAATCTCGATGATAGGGAAGACCTTTACGTCATCAGATTGGGCAGAACGGGCATTCTGCAAAATTTGCGGCAGTAATCTGTTCTCTCAGTTGAATCATGGTAACAACCCTATCGAGCAAGTAGGTCTGTCTGGCGATGGCCCATATTTCAGTCTTACTCATCAGATTTTCACAGAAGAAAAACCCGATCACGTTTGCTTTGCAAATCTGACCCACGATATATCCGGCAAGAAAGTATTCGCTCAGGCACTCGCTGACAAACCTTAGTTTTTGTAGCTGTGTCCTGGTTAGGCGAGAAACCCGAGGCTTCTGTGGTCGCCGCCTAGTACACTGCCAGCTGGGACTCCTAGCCAATCGCTGGCCAACGTGCCGTAGACCCGTCGGAAGTCCGTGGTGTAGGTGAGGTTATCCCCTTCGCCCAAGCCCTCTAGGGACGGAGTCTTTCCGTAGTGCCCACCCTTGATCGGGGTGCCGGCCACGAGCATCAAATTTGCACTGCCGTGGTCTGTGCCTAAATTCGCGTTTTGCTTTGGTCGCCGACCAAATTCCGAGTGCAGCATGATCACGACGCGATGATCCTCTCCCATCGCTTTGAGGTCTTGCACAAACGCATAGACGGCATCAGACACATAACTAAGCAAGCGGCGGTGCAGTGCGGCTTGTTGAACGTGGGTATCAAACGCGTTGTTACGCACTGAAACGTGGTAAAGCTGAGTTGGCAATCCAGCGCTGATACAAGCCGCCACCTTGGGCAAGTCCATGGGCACCACCCCATAGTCTGCCCGCGCCTGATAGTTGGACCACGCATCCCTAATTCTTGCGGACGAAGCCTTCGCGCTAGCATCGATAGCAAGCAAATAGTCTCGGTTACTTTTCACCACAGCAGGAGCTGTGGGCGGGGTGAGAACTGATCCCGGACCCTTGCGTTGAAATCGCATGGGGTCATCGAAAACCACTGGTGTGTGCACAGCACTTTTCACCGCAAGAGATTGAGTGCTGCCAACGTTGATAAGCATATCTTCCCGGCGCTGGGTAACCATCTGATCAGCAACTCTGCCCAACCAACCGTATTCATTACCCTGATGAGGTGCGCCGGTATGCCAAAACGCCATAGCATTGAAATGCGAAAATGTTGGATTGTCGTATCCGCATCCGTGGATCAGAGCTAGGCTATCGTCCTGCCAGAGTTTTTGGATGCCCTGAAGACCGGGGTTGAAACCAAAAAAGTCATCTAGGGTGAGCAAATTTTCTGGGCGAATTCCGAGGGTCGGTCGCAACCGGTAATAATTGTCATCGCCATAAGGCACTACTGTGTTTAATCCGTCGTTACCTCCAGAGAGCTCTAAAACTACCAATATTGGGGGCTTCAAACTGTTCGTTTCCAGTTTAGACCGAGCCTGAGAGCTCATCAGTGCCAACGATGTTGGACCTATAACGGTAAGACCGACCAATCCCTTAATCGTTTTGCGTCTTTTCACCTAGCTATCTCCTTCTAGCCCAACTGATATTCCGGACGACTCAACATTGTATGCAGTAAGCGACGTAGCGAATCCTCCGCATAGCTTTCTGCGGCAGCAATATCCGCTGTTCCTAGAGCGTCGGCAAGAAATTCAGCCAACTCTTCGCGATCCTTAGGCAACAGTGGCACCTCAAAAAAAAGACGCTCTAAATATAGGACCACATCTAATGGTGTGTTCAGCGACTGTGCCTGCACGTCTTTGACTAAATGCAGGTGGGCAAAGTCTCTAGAAATGGGCCGAACCCGCTCAATTGCCATCTGCCAGCCGCGCATGCTGCCTAAGCGCGTATTGAAGGCTTCATCGCGATCCGCCAGCGCATTGGACTGAGCCATTGCGGTTCCAATCATGCCAGTGGGCATGGTGGCATTTGATATGCTCATCCCACTGCGTAGGCGCTTCTGCACTTTCGCCACCTCTGGTGTGAAGGCCGGGTATCGATCCGGCGGCACAAAGTTCAAATCCGGAGAAACTACATCGAGGATAAAATTTCCACGCTCGAACAGTAAGGACGGCGTAATCCAGCTGCGTCCCTGTGACCAACCCGCAACCGTGGGCGGATGCATCAGTCGCTGCCCAAGGGCACCGGTCACCACGTTAAAGTCCGGCACTCCAGGCACCAGTTTCAGACCCATTTTTTTGTAGGTCGATACCACTAGCTCCACCGGGCTCTTGATGTGCTCGCCTGCACTGGCATAAAAATCTTTGCTGAGAAACAGCTCCTCCAGATACGCCCCGATGTCATAGTCGTGGTGGCGCAGACGTTGGCCAAGCTGCTCCTCTGCCGCGGGTGACAATTCATCTCGCACAAAGTACCGGTACAGTTTTGCGGCGATAAATCGACTTGTTTGGGGTCGTGCCAAAATTAGATCGATGATTTCAATCCCGTCGAAATGACCCCGCTCTCCGAGGAAATCCTTTACGCCGCCATCATGAGTCTCAGGATCAATATGGAACTCAAGTCCTTTAACTGACCAGCCGGTAAAGGCCCTAGCCGCTTCACGAACATCTTCCTCGCCATACTCCCCCACACCCATGGTAAAGAGCTCCATGATTTCTCGGGCGAAGTTTTCGTTCGGCGCATCCTTGGTATTTACCCCGGCATCGAGAAAAACCAACATGGCAGGGTCCTGGGCCATCGCGATCAGCAGGTCTCTGAAATTAGCCAGACCCAGGCGCTGGAACGTTTGAACCTGGAGGAGCATTTTTCGGTAGTCGCGTACCTTGTCTTCGTTCGTCGCAAAGTGCCCGTGCCAGAACAGTGCGGCCTTCTCGCGCAGCGGTTGCTCGCTTGTAAGCATGCGGTTCGCCCACCAATACGCAATCCGATCCGTTTCAAGCCGGCTTGCCCTGAGCCAGTAGAAGAATTTGTTGACTATCGGCTGCAGCGGCCTATTTCCCTCCGGCTTCACCTCAATGCCCAGAGCATTTCCCTGGCGCTTTGCCAATTCAGTGGCAGCCGGGCGACTTGGAGGAAAAGGATCTAGACCCTCATCAAAAATCCCAGAATGTTGAAAAACTGGTGCATTCAAATCAACTTTCCGACTGTTCACGAATCGCTGTAGAGCTTGCTTCGGTGTCTGACCAACGAGTGCAGCAATTTCTTCTATGGTCGCGCCAAAGCCAGCCCGCGATGCTAGGTGTTTTGCCTGGGGCTCGGTTAGAGTCGACTGTAAGGGGGACAAATCTAGTGGGCCAAGCATCTCGTTCTTGGCCATAACCCCTGCGCTGGAACAGACCATTACTCCAATTAAAGTGAGAAGCGCGATGAGCTTCGCAAGATAGGCCTTACCCTCTAGGCTGCTGCAGTTCTGCCATCTAATTGTGTTACTCATGACCTCCCCTTCTCAAATGACAATGGTAGCGCGCAGATCATCCGTCAGCTGAACTGCGCCTCCGGCACCAGTGCTCTTCTGCCCAAGATAGCATCGGAAATTTTCTCTGCCATCATAATAGTCGGCGCATTGGTATTTCCCGCAATAAGCGTTGGCATTAACGAGGCATCGACCACGCGCAGTCCCAAGAGACCGTGAACACGACCTTGAGCGTCAACAACCGCCATATCATCCCGCCCCATCTTGCATGTGCCTACGGGATGATAGAGTGTTTCTCCAGTTTGGCGAATCCATACATCCAATTCGTCGTCGTCGTCGACGTTGATCTCTTGGGGTGGTTTAAGCTGCGCCCCGCGGTATTCGTCAAAAGCCTCCTGCAAAAATACTCTACGAGTTTCTCGGAAACCATTGCGTGTATCGATCAGGTCTTGATCAACAGAAAAGTAGTTGGGGTAAAGAGCTGGTGGGCTATCAACGCTAGCGTCATATAGGCCAACGTGACCCCTACTTTGCGGTCGACAGGCATACACGATACTTGAAAAACCGTGCTGCGGAGTGACGCCGGCTCTGCCGTGGACATCTTCCATAGCCACGCTTACGTAATGCACCTGCATGTCGGGAAGATCCTTACTTGGATGAGACTTAAAAAAGGCACCGCCGGCAGTGGGCGGAAAGGCTGCATCCCCAGTACCTGATGTTAAAAACTTTATGCCTGCCCAGAGGGTGCTAAGGCGTGTGGCGGATCGCGCGAGCGTTACCGGCTGAGTACAGGCAAACTGACTGACCACACCAATATGGTCTTGGAGGTTTTGGCCAACGCCTGGCAAAGCATGAATCACCTCAATACCGTGGGGTTGAATCTCATCCGCTGGCCCTACTCCGCTGCGCAACAAAATTTGCGGTGAATTAAGAGCTCCGGCGCAAAGAATGATTTCTTTGCGAGCGGTAAAACTAACATGCTGTTTTTTTACTAAAGCTACCACCGAAATCGCTCGACGATTTTCAAAGTGAATACGATCAACAACAGCATGAGAGACAACTTGAAGGTTCGGCCGGTCTAGCGCTGGATGCAAATATGCTTGGGCCGCACTGCAACGCTTTGAACCTTTCATCGTATGTTCGTAACGAGAAAAACCCTCCTGCTGGCTTCCATTAAAATCCTGCGTTAGGGGAAATCCCGCTTGATGTCCCGCCAAAACGAAGCGATCGAGTAACACATCATCGGTGCGATCAGACCTTTTGACCGACAAAGGTCCGCTAGCTCCGTGAAAATCGCTGTCGTCATCCCCTTCGAATGTTTCAGCTCGCTTAAAGTAGGGTAGGACCTCATCGTAGGACCATCCAGGATTTCCCGCCTGAGCCCAGTGATCATAGTCGGTGGCATGGCCGCGAATATATACCATTGCATTAATGGAAGACGATCCACCCCAGCCCCTTCCCCGAGGCCAGTAAAGCCGACGCCCACCCAAGTGCGTTTCGGGCTCGGTTATATAACCGTAATTTGCTGCGTTCGAACGAGGTACGAGTTGGGAGTAACCGGCCGGCATGTGAATAAATAAATTGCTGTCTTTACCCCCTGCTTCAAGCAATAAAACCGACGAACGGGCGTCTTCAGAGAGGCGATTTGCGAGCACGCAACCGGCGCTACCTGCCCCGAGAATAATATAATCATGAGTTTGCATTAACACCACGCAAAGATTGTTAAGGGCTCAAATAAAAATCGCCGACCATGCCGAATGCAGAAAAAAAAAGGCCCTGCATGCAGGGCCTTTATTGATCAAGTTCACTAATGCGAACTTTGTAGAGGAACTCTCTGCACTATTCGCCCATAACCGTGTAGGTAAAGGTCACTTTCATCATGCGACCAAACGGGTTGTGAGTGAATGGGTCGTAGTTCATGTCACCACGCGCTGCAGGTGGATCCTCGTCGGTAACATTGACAATAGAAGCAGATATCATCAGATCATCGATACCACGATAAACGTAGTTCAGATCAAAAGTCGTCTGATCGTCAATTGATTGTAACCAGGGATATGAAGCTGACGCACCCGCATCATCATACTCATCGACATACCGCGCGATAAGGCCGGCATAGTGCACATCATCTTCGTACGAGATGTGCGCAGCTGCTTTTAGCTCTGGCTTGGACGTAAACGCAGGTCCTTGGTTGTAGTTTAGAAGTCCCATCAAGTCCCCGCCAGCAGCAAGTTGAATGTTGCCGGAGAAATCTAACTGAGGATCCCGCTCATACTCGAGACCATAGGTGCCGTCGACGCCGATCGTCACTGAACCGTCCATCACGCCGTCAAAGCGGTACTCGGCTTTGAAATCAATGCCCGAAGTTTCTATGTCTTCGCCATTTAACCAGTTAACGACTATACGTTCCGTGGCCGCTAGGCTCGTATGTGCTGCTGCCGGGAAAATGTGAGTGCGCAGCTCGTTACATACCGTGCTGTCCGTAGGCACTCCGTCTGACCCCAAGCAATCATTGCCGCTATAGGCGTTAATGATCGAATTGAATCCTTCCGTCTGGAATGAATCCTCAAAGGTAAAGGCCCAGTAGTCGATAGATCCGTAGAAGTTATCGGTCTGATAAACGACACCGAAGTTAGTCGAAACAGCCTCTTCAGATCCCAGGTTGGGGTTTCCTACAGTATCGATCGCTTTAAACGCTAGCGTGGGCGCTACGTATGAAAGCGCTGTGCCTGTGCCAGAGAGCAGACTCTGAGGCGGACCGCGGAAAGTCGTAGAAGCTGAACCACGAACGGAAAGTTCATCCGTAACTCGCCAGCTAACGGCGATCTTGGGATCGACTGAACCACCCACAACACCACCATAGTCCTCGAACCTCAATGCTGCTTGGACATCTATATCCTCTGTAAGTGGGATCGCCAACTCACCGAAGACACCGTAAACGGTCCGCTCGGTGCTTTCCTCGTCCGTTGCAGCCAGGAATGCGGCTACGCCAGTTGGAGCCGTACAATTAGGAGATAGTTGATCTGCGTCAACAATCCCTAGCGCGGCGGCTACAGGAGATGTGTAAGGACAAGGATTTACGGCACGATTAACAATATCGTACAAGCTAAAATCGTATTGCTCGTTTCTGCTTTGAGCACCGATCGCAAAACCTATGTTTCCGCCCGCAAGCTCGATTCCGGTCTCACCGGAAAGGACGGCTTGAAACACC
Source organism: K189A clade bacterium (assembly GCA_902528515.1). Taxonomy (GTDB): domain Bacteria; phylum Pseudomonadota; class Gammaproteobacteria; order Pseudomonadales; family Azotimanducaceae; genus UBA4421. The sequence continues at coordinate 1,423 of CABZTD010000037.1, read as the reverse complement.
AAGAGCTCGTTATCTGACTGTGCTCCGCGTTCACCGATCAGGTGGCGCAAGAGGCTTTCAGAATTCGCTACCGCAGAGTTATAATCAGCGTTATTCGTTCCACTCAGCATCGAAAACGGAACCGCACGAGAGAACGGGTTGTAATACTCACATCCGCCAACGCCAGCTGCTGCAGCTGCTGCATCAGGATCGACAAATGAGTAGGTTCCGTCGTCATTTTGAACTGTTTCAGGCAAAGAACAGTTAGGTCCACCGTATCCCTTGAGTGCAAGGCCCATACGCTCGACGTACATATCCTGCCCACCGATGAAACGTTCGCGCTTCGACCACGAAACGCTCACGTCGTAGTCGATTGCTTGGTCAAACAGGCTTCCATCTAATCCAGCAACAAAACGGTAAGTTTCAGTATGTCGCTGTTTCGCTTCCGCTTCTCCAGTAAGAAATCTTCCCGTGACACCCATCGCGCGACTGATGGTCAACGAGGTAGGATCGCCTGCTAGGGCTGCGGCAGCCTCATCACCTGCAGCAAGGGCATAGGTTGAACCTTCAACTTTATCCGTCACAAGGCCTCCGATGTTTGCCGCGGTTAGCGCCGCTGCGTTACCTGAAGCTTGCAGGTTATAGAAGCTGTTGAAATCAACTAACCCTGGGTGATCAGCAAGCATGCGCCGATCGGGTCCGAATAAAGACTGCGGCGGATAAGATGGAGAGGTCTTCCACTGCGGGATATCAACATCTGAGTAAAGTGCCTCAAGGTGCAACCTGTGATCGTCGCTTAGATCGATATTCAACTCGCTATATATCTTTATCGATTCCGTCTCTTCGGTCAGGTTGTCGAAGTATGTGTACTGAAATCCGCAGGCCTGCTGAGCTGCGCGGAGCGCGCCAAGCGGCTCGCAAGCAGGGTCAGCAAAAGCTTTTGTCACACTGCCGCCCCCAGCAGCGTAAGCCAAGTTTTCAGTAGTCACGTTGCCATCTGCGTCCGTTACCGTGAAGTCAGCAGTACCCTCTGCAACAGGAACGAAGAAATAAGCCGTGCCGGGATTTCCTATACCCGACCATCCTGCTACCGGATTAACATCGGTTTGCACTAGGGCCCAATCTCTTTCGCGTATCGGCAATTCGCCTCTTTCACCGTACTCCGCGGCAACAGACCAATTCCAATTGTCTCCGCCTGTGCCGAATATCGCGTTAATGTCCCAATCACCGTCGGAATTATCGATATCTTTAAAAGAACCGCCTATTTCGAGGCCCTGGAAGTCGCTGCGTGTAATGAAGTTAGCCACACCAGCGATTGCGTCTGAACCGTATACCGCAGCAGCACCGTCTTTTAGGACCTCAACTCGCCCAATTGCGCTGATTGGGAATGCGCTGATATCCACCCCGAGGGTTTCTGTCGATACGTGTCGACGACCATTCAAGA
>CABZTD010000036.1 GCA_902528515.1 K189A clade bacterium | reverse complement strand
TCACAAGGCAAGATGCGTTTTGACGACATGGATCTAACGGATGTTGGGGTGGATGAACTACGCAAGCAGGTGACCTATGTGTTCCAAGAACACATGCTGTTGTCCGAGAGCATTCGAGACAATTTGCTGCTCGCAAACCCCGAGGCGACTCAAGCTCAGATGCTCGAAGCCTGCCGAATCGCCGGCGCCATAAACTTCATCGAGCAGATGCCCGATGGCATCGACAGCATCATTGGTAGGGGTGGCGACACATTGTCAGTGGGGCAGAAACAACGCCTGTCGATTGCCCGGGGCATTGTGCGTGACACACCGGTTTTGGTGCTTGATGAGCCAACTGCTGCACTTGACCCGAAAACCGAAAATGCGCTGGTAGAAGCTTTGCGCAAGACTGCCAAGGGTCGACTGGTGGTGGTTATCGCACACAGGCTATCGACCATTCGAGAGGCAGATCGCATTATTTTTCTCGAAGACGGTCAAGTGCGCGATGTGGGCAATCACCAAGCTCTCATGGCGCAGCCGAGGAGCGCCTATCGAAAATTTGTTGAACTGCAAAACGCATAGGACAACTATGGTTATTGAAGAACCCGCAGACATCAGTTGCACCGTTGAAGAATACGGACTGCAGCGCCATATCGCCGAACTCGATGAAATCGGCCTCACAGTGGTCGACAAGGAGACCTTGCGGGTGTCTGATGCTTGGGTAGATCAGCTTCGGGATGGAATTTTACGCGTGGGTGAAAGCCGCGCCGATGCCACCTTTGAACTGGATAAGAATCCGACCAAGGCGTTCACCGGTCGACCAAGCGAAATCGGTCATATGATTTTCTCCCATCTCGTCTACGAGGACCCGGTGTTCGTCGATGTTTTGACCCACCCGGTAAAAAAGGCGCTGATGACGCATCTGCTCGGTGTTGGGCATCGCGTCGCGGTAAGTGACGGCTGGATTAAGTGGCAGACGCCAGACGATTGGCCGAGTGAAGAGACCACGGGGTTTCACGCAGATCAAAGTGTCGTGCCCGCGCCGTGGAACTGGCAGCTGCCGCACATTGCCAACATGAACTGGACGCTAACGGAATACTCTAGAGAGGATGGGGCATTGGCCTATGTGCCGGGCAGTCACCGCTTGGAGCGACTGCCAGAACTGGGCGAGGCACTGCCCCTTGCCATTCCAGTAGATGCGCCGAAGGGCTCCTTGGTGATTTTCAACGGCGCTCTGTGGCATGGCTCATACCGCAAAACTACGCCAGGTTTGCGGGTAACGCTGATTGGCCAACACTGTAGGCCGTACATGCTGCCGTTTCAGGATTTTAAGGGGAGAATTCCCGAGGCGACGATTGCCGCCAACCACGACCCTGCCTATCTACGCAGCCTTCTGCGGGAGGATGAGGATCAAATGCAGGCTGCGCCGAGCTAGGCCAGCGCTGTGTTATGTGCTGCTTGCTGTCTGTGTCAGGGCATAACGACTCAAGAATGCCCAAATGACCTCATGGGTTGGCCGCTCGCCGAGCGTGGCTGGCCATTCATGGGTGCCCGCCAAAAGCTGATAGTGCTCAACCGTGGCATTTTGCTCGCACTCGGCGTAGACCGTGTGTACCTCATTGGGCGACTCGGCAATGTCGACAGTCCTGCACCGGTAGCGCGAGCGCCAGAACGCTACAAGACCGGGTACGTCGCGCATGGTGCCGACAGTGGGCCAGTGCTTCCAATCCCATGTTTTTGCGTAGGCGATGATGGGGTCGTTGACGCCATGAATATGCATCAACGGCACATGGCGCTTGGGGTCACAGGCAGTCGGTCGAATTGGCATGGAGCCAGCGAAGGATGCGATGGCGGCGAAACGATGGCTCAGATGACAGGCAAGTTCATAGGCAAACATGGAACCTAGGGAGTAGCCGACCGCATACAGCCGGTCAGGGTCAATGACATGGCGCTCGGCGACGTCGTCAATGATGTGATTGATGTAGTCGATGTCCTGATAGGTACTGGCTGAGGTGTTGAGTTGCCAAGCCCCCTCGTTGTCTTGGACGTGCTCGCCCACCGGCACGACGAGGACGATGTCAAGCTCCTCGGCTAGTGCTTGCCAGGCAAACTGTTGCGGAAACCGCCAATGACCGGCGTCGCCGCCATTCAGTAAGAATACCAGGGGTTTGGGCGCGTCTGACGCGCTATGGGAAGTAAATGCATAGTATTCGCGATCTGTCGTGTCAACCGTGATGTCGATGCGCGGTAGGTGCTGACCGTATTCCCGGGTGACCCAAGCCAGATACCACTGGTAGCCGAGCGTGGTGAGGACTGCGATGCCGAGCAACACAAGGCCTGCAAGTTTGAGTCGGCGCTGCATGTTGGGTACGCGGTGGCGGTGACGGTAGCGGAAAAGGTCAAAGCAGTGCTAGAGCCGAAGCCTAGGGCCGAAACGGAGCCCTAGACAGCTCAGCCGCACTACGCACCGATTGCCGCGGTCCACACTTCTGGTGACGACAACCATTTTTCGGTTTCGCTTTCCCGGCGCCCATCCCAGCCGCCAGCTACATACAGTGTGTTGTCGATAATGGAGGCGGCCGGAGAGGAAATCGGTTTGGGGAGTTTAGCCATGACCCGCCACTCGCCACCCGCCTGTAGCGTTAGGATATCGCCGCAAAAGCTCTTTTTCTGGCCTGCCGGAGTGTGGTGTCCGCCGATCATCCATATCGTATCTGCATGGACAAAGGTCGCACCTTCGGAATGCGAGTGGCCATACGGCAGCGGCGGGCCAGCGCGCCATGTGTCTGTTGTTGGGCTGTAGATATCGACATCGGTTTGATCGACCTGCTGAGAGTCATGATTGAATTGGCCACCCACTACGTAGATCTCGTTATTGAGCACCGCGACCGAAAGTTGGTTGCGTCCAACGGGTAGGGGGGCGGCTTCTACCCAGTCGGTTTTTTCGCCCTTTCGCAAGGCCGCGAGGTCGAGCACCCAATGATCCGGCGAATCCGTGTCCCGGTCTGCCATCAAGCCGGATATGTAGTGCAGGTTGTCGCCGATACGCGCCAATCCGCCACCGGCTCGTGGGCTAGGCAGGAGTGGCGCGGCGGTGTAGCGGTCAAGCTCGATGTTGTAGTGCCAGACTTCAGCAATAATATGATCCTTTCCGGGGTGTACCTTGTCTTTCATACCACCGGCGAACCAGAAACCTGACTCTCCAGGCACCAGATTGACGTGAGATATGGCGCTGGGTAGGTCCTGCAGCTGCCGCCATGTCTCGGTCTTGGGGTCAAACACATGTAGGCACCTGCTCGACATGATGTAGTTCTCGTAACCACCAAGCACATAGAGCTGGCCGTCGATGAGAATGCTGGCAGGCTCCCATTTGGCGACGGGCATATCCTGCAGTTGCTGCCAATCGAGTTTGTGGGTTGCTTCGCTCACGTTCATTCTCCTAGCCAAGATGCCGATAAACGGTTTTTATTGTGTGATTAGTCGCCGGTCCATGGCGGCGAGTAGGTCATTGCGCCGCGATTCCAACATGACGTGACTAAATCATAATTCCGTGACTTTATTGTGCTCGATGAGCTCAAAGTCAATTTGCGCGCCAAGCCCCGGTTCCTGATGCGCATGCACCATGCCGTTCTTATCCACCTCAATATCTTGCACCAGACCGTGCTTTTGCACTTCGTCCGGCAGCAGCACTTCAAAATACTCGCAGTTTTTCACTGCCATGATGAGGTGCAGGTTCGCCACGTTGTTCAAGGAGTTACCGCCGTGGTGCACCTCGTAATTCATTTGGAACGATTCGGCTGTGTGTGCGGTCTTCAGGCAAGAGGTAAGGCCGCCCTTGATGGCAACGTCTCCGCGCAGATAGTCCGTAGCGTTGTTCATGATCCACGGCGCATAAGCCTTGGGGCCGGTGTTGGGCATTTCTGTGGCCATGAGCGGGATGCGTAGATCTTGCTTAAGCTTAATGTAGCCATTGATGTCATCATAGGCCAGTGGGTCTTCGTACCAGTAGAAGTCCAGCGCCTCGGCAGCTCGCCCAACCCGCAGGGCGTCGGGGTAGTCATATGACCAGGTCGAATCCAGCATGATTCGGTAGTCATCGCCCACAGCCTTACGCACCGCCTCACAAATTTTGATGTCCCATGCGGCGATGGCCGGTGGATGAATCTTGTATGCGCTCCAGCCCGCTTCTTTGTAGCGAACGGCTTCCTCCGCATATTCTTCGGTATGCTCGAAGACGGCGGAGCTGGCATAGGCGGGCACGCTGCTACGATAGGAGCCCATTAATTTGTGGATAGGCACGCCGGCCGCCTTGCCTGCGAGATCCCAAAGTGCCACGTCGATGGCACCGATCACCCGCAGGATTGGGCCCATGGCCCAGTTCATCATGCGCTGAAAGATCTTTTCCCGAGCCAGAGGATCTTGCCCAACCAGCATCGGCTTGAAGCGTTCAATGATGGCGTTGGCGTCGTTGCCCAAGGAGCTCAGTGCATTGCCGAGAAAGGCGTGCCCCTCGATACCCTCGTCGGTGATGATTCTCACCAGTGCCATATGCGTGGAGCGTGTATCCGAGCTCTTCACGCTTAGGGTGTAACGTGTTGGTGGAATATCCTTCCATTCCCAAACGGTGACCTTAACGTCGGTGATTTTCATAAATGCCTCCCTTGTGTGCCCGATTTAGGCGTAATTCGTGTGACTGGGCGTGGTTTGCGTCACAGCGCCAGTCTTTTTGTCTTTCTTTCGTTCTGTCGTTCTCTCTCTGTAACCGCTGTGCCTGTCTAGGCATGGGACATGCGGCGCCCGCTGACCGGGACCACGCCCGGATAATAGGAGCCTTCAATCTGATCGCCGTCGAGCCGCCCTTCAAAATCCACGGTAAAGTCCCAGTCGCCTTTGTCGATGGCAAAACTGAATTTGAGCGCACCATCGACCAAGGAACTGCCGCTGATGTTAAACGGCCCCAGCTCGTTATCGACCAAGTAAATGGTGCCTTCGCTGAGTTTCAGTAATTGGGCCCCCCAGCCGGTGTCCAGCTCCCAGATACCAGAGGCGTCACCGGATAGGGTTTCGACCTTGGGCGCTTGTGCGGTGGCCGACATTGTTGCGGCGACGGCGACAGTGCGCTTAGCAAGCTGCGACAGGGTGTTGTGATTTTCTCCACGCACGGCTGAGATAAGGCGATCGTTGAGCACTTCGGTCCATTTGTTCGGCAGTGCCTTGGCGCCGAATTTCACCCCGAGGATCGACCCCACCGTGGCGGCATTGCAGTCGGTATCCCAGCCCGCCAGCGTGGTCACGACGATGCCCTGCTCGAAGTCCGCGAAGCCGAAATATACGCCCATAACCACAACAGCTGCGTTATTTATGGTGTGTACACCATGGTAGTGGCCATAGTGCTCGTTAATGTTCTCCCAGACGGTATGCCAGTTTGGCTCGCTCGCGGCCATCTCTTGCCGGCACCAAGCCTGTGTTGCGCGTATTGCGACAGCTAGTCGACTGTCCTTGGGAATTTCGCCTAGCCCCGCATCGACAATGCTGTTGGCATCCTCAGCTGCAAACGCCGCAGCGATCATCGCGGCGATGAACATCTCGCCGTAGACGCCATTTTTTGCATGAGAAATGCTGGCGTCCTGAAAGGCCAGTGTGGCGGCCTTCTGCGGCTGTCCCGGAGCGACGTAGCCGAAGACGTCGGCGCGAATTTGGGCGCCGATCCACTCCCGAAAAGGGTTACGAAATAGCGCTGAGTGCGGCGGCCAGATGCCAAGGGCAAAATTGCGATAGGCAACCTTCTCGGCGGTATAGGTGAGCCCAAGGGGCATATGCGCTGACCAGGTATTGGCGATGGTTCGAGGCGAAACTGCTGCCCCCTTGCGCTCTAACGCCAATAACCCGAGCACGGTAAAGTCCATATCATCATCGCGATCCATGCACTGGATATTGCCGCGGGTACTGGGCTTGAGCGCGTTGGCAATTAAGCGTTCGGAAAACGGGATGTAATCATCTAGGGGTAGAGCGCCGATATCCGTGAGATAGGTCTCGATTCGCGCTTTTTTCCAGCCCTCCACCGGTTTGCCTAGGCAGCAACCCACGGCCCTGCCGAGCCAACCGCCATGAATTTGCTCCGCCGCTTGGTCCGCGTCTAAAGGATCATTTGTCTGAGCGCTGGGTTTGGGCCGGGCCTGCTGAATAGCCGCTAGGGTCGATGGTTCGTCGTATGGAAAGGATGCTTCAATCGGCAACGCCATAAGATCGTCGTAGAGAGCTTTAAATGTGGTATTCGGTGCTTCCTCCGCAAACGCCTGAGCGACTTGCTGCTCGATTGCCGCAACATCACAGCCTTCTTCACGGCGCTGCCTGAGTTCTGTCTTTATTAAAGTCTTTTCGAGTGCATGCATAAGGCGGAGCTTCTGTGATAAGGCGGAATAGCAATGGCTTAGACTAGAAACGCCTACTGGGGCGGTCAAATTGGCAGTCTCCTACATCACCCAAAAACCACGAGCGCTTCCGTGCCGTGCTAAAAAAGCGGCGTCTACGAGCCATCATGCTAAAACCGGTAGCGTAAAATTTTTGGGTGAATATTCGTGAAAGCGGCTTGAAACGTCGCAGCGCTCAGTCAACGATCGTCTTTTGGTAAGGAGAGGGATTCTCACATGTTTGATATCGACGTCAGCACCTTAGAGACCGTGGGCGAGTTTGGTTCCAAGGCGTGGGGCGAGGCGTGCGCTGACTACGGGATAAAAATCCTACAGTCTGCCGACCTGCCCGACGATCTCGCCTGGGGGTTTAGTGAAACCTACACCCACGCTCCTGAGCGCTTGGTAGGTGCAGATCGGCCCATCGCAGGTTATTATTTCATGGTGAAGAACGGCGTTATTTCCGGTGGTGATGGGGTGCCAGAGGCTTGCCTCAGCTTGCCCGGTTTTCACGCCAAGCTGCGTTGGGCCTACATATGCAATCAATCGCGCACGCTTTACGGCTCTGCTGGACAGAAACAGCGCGGCCTAGATGAGGCCGAGCTGGTTGCACAAATGGAGGCATATCTAGGTTTCAAACCCGATATGGGCGGTGTGCCTTCACCGTTTTGGCCGAAACCGATTGTGGTCGCGTTGAGCTACGGCGTAGATACCGGCGGTGGCCTGCACAATATCGCCGCCAGCTTGCAAGCACCGTCGCCCGAGTTCGAGGCATTCCCCACCACAGAACTCGGTGTGCCAGATTTTTCTGCCATGACAAAGGCGCAACAGCTCGATTTTATTGCTCTCTGCGGACTTGAGTCGGGTTAATTTTGGGTGAAGTGTGGCCGTGCAGCTTGCATATCTTTTCGTGAGCTGCCGCAGCCGAGCGAGCGTCAGTAGGCAGTTGAGATATACGAGGTCGTAACGGATCGTAAGCAATACGGGGGATAGTCTCTTGGGAAGTGGATATCAAAAGGTGAGCCTTGACAGATTCACGGATCGACTTTGCGCCGATTCGTTAGCAAAGCCACTGGGCAAGGTGGACCGAAAGTTCGTGCAGAGCATGCTCAAAGGCATCAGCGGATCGCGCTCGTTAAATCTCACGGAGATTGCTAGAGCCCTGGAAGAAAATATCAGCCTGCATGCGACCCACAAGCGCTTGTCGAGAAATCTCTATGACGAGGAGCTAGTGGAGAATATCTCGGAACGCCTGCTAAGGTTGGGCAGCCAACTTGTGGGGCCCAACACACGGCTGATCGTTCACGTGTCGGAACTGCACAAGAAATTTGCGCGAAAAATTGAGTTCTTGCCAACAGCCGAGGAAAACGCGGACGCGGGTTTCAAAGTATGCGAGATCATCGCTAGCGAGCCTGAGTCAAAAACCTACTTCCCCTTGCTTACGCATGTTTGGTCCCATGAAGTGCCCGGCTTCAGCAGCGACGCTGAGGAAGTCTTCAGCTCGGTGCGCAAAGTGCTCAACGCGACATCGAACCAAGGCATGGTTTTTATCGATAATCGCACGGTATCCCAAGCAGCCTGTGACATGATTTTTGCTGATCGCACGATCAATTACATGATCTTGGTTGAGGACCACAGCATGCAGGTGCGTGTGCGCAACGACTGTTTTTCGCTCGAGCAGATGCTGGATCGAGTAGAAACTCGCTATGGCAAAATTCTCTACAAGCTTGTCCCGGTGGGAATTCTTGGCGCGGCACAAACCGACTTAGATCTGTTTGTTCACGCAGGGTGTTCCGGCGTCAAAATTCCTTCGTCTGGGCGTCCAGTCAACTTCATCTCGCTGCGCACAAAGAGCTCTATCCTAGAAGAGCATGCGACGCCGTTCCTAACGACGCAAACGGACCTACGTTCGAGAAAGGCGTTAATGGGTCTGGTGGACGCGTTTTTGTCGATGGGGGATATCCTATCGATGCATCGCACGCTCAGGGACAGCTTCAAGCCCGAGAACTTCCGGGTGCTGAGCTATAAGCGCCTGCAGCTATTGATGACCCTGCTAGAGGCAGTAATTGGCTACGAAGTGTCTGTGGGCGGTGATGAAATGCTTACAGACCAGATTTTTGCAAAGAGCCCCCACGATGGTCAGCTGCAGCGAACGTACCTTCTGCCGGAGAATGAATCCGTCGCGCTCCAGCGTTAATCGTCCTCTACTGTGCCCTCGTCGAACCCGCCCGAAATCAGCTCGAAGATGCGTGAGTATCTCTCTGGTATGGGAGATCTAAGCAAGCCGAAGTCCAAACTCGGCATGAGTTTGGTTGATGAGCGAGCGAACCTCGATTCCTTTATGTCACGGTTGCCCATTCCTGAGCAGGTTGTTTTCGAAGATCTCACGCTAGGTGGTCGGCCCGCCAAAAAAGTACTGCCAAACGACTTGGCTGCGGACCGTGCGGTGCTATTTTTTCATGGTGGTGGGTATCGGGTGGGGTCCCTGGATGGGTACAAGTCCTTCATGGCGTACCTTGCGCTGGCTTGTGGGGTGCCGGTGTATGGACTCGACTATCGCCTCTCACCGGAACATACGTACCCTGCAGCATTAACCGACGCGGTGTCCGCCTTTGTTGAACTGAGCCAGACTTTTGCGCCTGAGCGTATCATGTGTGTAGGCGATTCTGCCGGTGGCGGTTTGGCGCTGGCGAGTCTGTTAAGGCTTAAAGAAAATGGCCTAGCCCTCGCTGGAGCGGCTGCGCTGCTATCCGCTTGGTTAGATGGCACGGCCAGTGGCGAAAGCTATGGCATGCGACGAGCCGAGTTTTGTGCGGGTATGCGCAGCTATGCGGGCGACTACCCATTAGATGCTGTAGGTTTATCACCGCTATTTGGGGACCATGTGGGTTTACCGCCTCTGCTGTTGCAGGTGGTTAATTCTGAGCCGATGCGTGATGACTCTACCCAATTGCAACAGCGTGCCAGTTCTGCGGGTGTTGACAGTCGAATCGAGATTTTCGAGTACGGTTTTCACGATTTCCAGATATTCACTGATATTCCAGAGGCACGCAGCGCCATTGTCTCAATCGGGTCTTTCTTCAAGGAGGAAATAGCCTAGAGTGCCCGGTCGGCGCCCCCATTTGGTTAAACTTTTCCTCTGACGCCCAATCTAGCCGGCGTGCAATCGTCGGTAGGCGGCATCGCCAACGTTAGCCGTCACAGCCATACCTAATTTGTTTGCGTCCAGCATGGCCTCGCGCATTGAATCGTGCGTTACCGGCATTGGCATATGGTGGGTATTTCTGTTTCTCAACGTTGCTTCAATAATAGTGTCAATGGCAGCTGAATCGTTGGGAGATAAAGATAGCTGTGTCATATGTATCGGAAGCCCAATATTTGCAAAGAATCTAGCGACCTTTTCAGCGTCAACCGACCCTTCCAAGGTTAGTTGAATTAAGGTTCCCATCGCGACCATCTCGCCGTGCAAGTATTTTTGGTGTATTTCGTCAATTTGAGTGAAGGCCAGTGCGACAGGGTGGGCTAGGGCAAGTCCTCCGCTCTCAAATCCAATGCCGCTAAGCAATGTATTTGCCTCCACGACGCTCTCAAACGCATCTGTGCAAGTTCCTGCAACCACTGCGCGACTCGCAGCTTCACCTTTCTCAAACAATGTCTGCGCACAAACCTCTCCGATGGCGTAGGACGCCAGTGTGGGTCGCGCGCCAATCGGGGTAATCGCGCTAGTATTCTTAAAGCACACTCTGGCCTCAAACCATGTCGCCATGGCGTCACCGATACCAGCCACGAAATAACGCTCGCCAGCCGCAGCTATAACTTCAGTGTCCACAATTACCATGGCTGGATTGGACGGATAAAATTCCACTGTATCGTTTGCGCCCTCAGTTGTATAAAGAACCGATAGCGCCGACGTAGGTGCGTCGTTAGACGCTAACGTTGGCACGATGACCACTGGAATATCCAGGCGGTAGGCGATGCTCTTCCCCGCATCGACTGGCTTGCCCCCACCAACGGCAATCAGGCAATCGAGATTCTCTCCAGCCAGCGCTCTAACATGCTTCTCGACCTCCTTTAACGAGCACTCTCCAGCGAATACGGCGGGGATGCAATCGATGTTGTCGTTGTTGAGCCTTTCGGAAATGCGCTGGCCTTCTGCACCTTGGCCCCGTCGGGAGGCGAGTATTCCTACCCGCTTAACGTTGAGCAAAGACATGTACCGGTTGATCTGGTTTAACACCCCGGGACCTTGAATGTAGCGCTGGGGCGCGACCATCACCCGCGGTGTGATTTCGTCTTGGGAACCGAAAATTTTTGCCGGAAGATAGGGTGTAGTGCTCATGTTATCGACCTAGTGAATCATTTTGTCTGTCAGTGTGTGTTTGCAGTTTGCCCGCCGGATTTATGTCAAGATCTATGTTTCTGAGCGCCGTTGCTGAAGTTCTCGTTGCTCGTCCTGCGCCCGCTGCCAAATTTTCTGGCTAACCGCGTGGCTGCCAAAGGCGCTGGGCGGCACTAGCAACTGCCGTTGCTCTACGGTTAAATCTGGGTAGTTGTCGGCGTTGTAGTAGCATGGACTCCAGGCAACGGCATGGGGGCAATACTTATAAAACAGAGTTCTGCGCTCGTTTCCGGGTTTGCCCTCCCAGGGCACCGTGCCATGGGCACAGGCTTCGGTGAAAATGATCGCGTCGCCAGCGGCTGCAGCGACTCGCTGCACAAAGTCAGGAACGTCGGCTTGGGTTTTGCTGTGGCGCCACGTTGCGGGCAGACCGATATTTGACTTATGACTGCCTGGTACACAGGCGAAGCCGCCATCGCTTGCCTGCACATCATCCAGCTCGAATGCCACCGCCACCAATCCGTTAAAGAAGCGGCCATTGCTGTAGCGGTAAAAACACTGACCGCCGTCGCTTGGGCCCACAAGATCTGCTGGGCCGCCTGCGCCCTGGCCGCCGCCATGTAGATATAATGTCTTTTCCCGTTCGGGCATCTTGCTGTCGATCTTCGCGTAATCGTGGTCGAGGCGATATTGTTCGCCGAGCAGTTTGGTGAGATAAGGTACAATGGTGGGCAGGTCTATCAGATCAAGGTATGCACCGCCGAGCTCAAGCAAGGACGGCGCTGACCAGGCATCTCTGTCGTCGCCTAAAACAGTTCGATCCGACCCCAGGATTGGACTGTGATTGCTACTGCGATGGGCCTCTAGCCTTTGGGATAGATCGTCAATTTGGTCTTGCTGCAATGCGTTCTTAACGACAATGAAGCCACGAAGATCAAAAAGATAAGACTCTTCTTCGGTCATTAAGGTATTTCCTCTATCGTTTTCTTGATGTTCACCACCCGTCTTTTGAAATCGGGGACCGATTAGAGACCTGTGAACACAGGATCTCTTTTCTCGCGAAAAGCCGATGCAGCCTCCATGGCGTCAGCTGTTTGTTTGAGCATGGCTAGAGCCATGGTCTCGGATCGAAATTGTGTCTGTTGATCGGCAGCCTGCTTAAGCAGCGCTTTGTTCATGCGTACCGATAGCGGAGGTAAGCTGGCGATATACGATGCCATCTCGTTGGCATCGATTAGCAGCTGATCATCCGCAATGCGATGGTTGACAAGGCCGATCTCAAGAGCCTCAGCAGAGCTAATCATTTTGGACATAAGCACCAATTCCATAGCCCTTGCTGAACCGACTAATTTTGGCAACGTGTAAGTCGAGCCCAGTTCCGCCGATATACCGAGCTTGGTAAAGGGTAGTTGGAATCGGGCACTTTTTGCTGCAAGCCGTATGTCGCAAAGCAGCGTAAGCGTACAGCCTCCGCCCACAGCCACGCCGTTAATCGCAGCGATGATGGGTTTTTCGATATCGACCAGCGCCTGATATAGGCGTTCCGCCAAGGTCGGGTTGTTAGTGGCCTGATGCATCTCGCTTGCCGAGTCGGCGAGATCTGCACCTGCAGAAAACCCTCGCCCGGCGCCAGTGATGATGAAAACGCGGGTCGCGTCGTCTTTGTCATGGGCATGCAGGGCGCTGAACAATTCTTCAGCCATTGGTAGCGTCAATGCGTTTAACCGTTCCGGCCGGTTAAGCGTAATTGTCGTAACGAATTCATGGGTTTTGACTTCAATTGCGCTGAAGCTCATAAACTTGCTCCCTGAGTCTTTGAGTTTACTCGGAAACGTCGATTTTTTCGAAGCGTGGTGAACGGCGCTCTACAAAGGAAGCAACCCCTTCCTTGAAGTCGCTGCGCGCAAGGCTCTCGTCCATCCATACGTTGGACTCGTTCATGGCGTCACCTAGTTCCTTGCTGAGGTGTTTGTAAATCTGTCGCTTCATCATCATGATGGACATCGGCGCAGAGGTTTGCGCAATGTCTTTCAGATATTGTTGGGCATCCACAACGCATTCTCCGTCTTCGCAGAGTCGGTTGGCATAGCCTAGGCGAAAGGCCTCCTCGCCATTGATTTTGCGCGAACTCCAATTCATATCCAAAGCATTTGACGGACCGACCAACTTAGGCAGCATCCAGCTTGTGCCATGCTCTGCGATTAGTCCCCTGGGTGCAAACGATGTCACTATTTTCGCGCTTTTTGCCATAAAACGCATGTCGCAGAAGGTTGCATAGCTAAACCCTAAACCTGCGGCCGCACCGTTGATTGCCGCAATTAAAGGCTTTCTTAAGCCAAGGAAATAGGCTGGCGAAGACTCGTAATTAGAGTCGCCTTGTGGATTGCCAGGCCTCGCAGCCAAGTGCTCGTAACTGTTGCCAAGTCGCTTACCAGCTTCACTCATGCCCCCCAAGGCGTTCATATCCACGCCAGAACAGAAGCCGCGGCCCTCTCCAGTGAGCACCGTGCCTATAACCTCAGGATTTATTTCTGACTGCTGCAGCGCGTGACGAATCTCAGCTTGCGTTAGATCTGTAAGAGCATTCAGCTGCTCGGGTCGATTGATAGTAATAGTGGCAACGTTTTCTTCCACCTCGTACCGAATTTCTTCGTAGATCTGGGTCATGATCCCTCCTTTTAAATATCTTGATCGCGTGTCACGGCACGATATATTACAAATTCTAGGGTGCGTAGCCATCCAAGCTGCACTTCCCCCAATTTGCAGATCCTAACGTCGCATATCGACTATGTGCTTAAAAATATGGCCTACCGAGGGGGCGATCTTTTTCTGCTCACGCCTGAGATCATGGCGTTTCTTTCACTCGGAAGACTCTCGGTCATGGAGTTAAGGTCTTTTGCAAGTAATTGATTTGCAGAAATTTCATCTTAAGAAAGAAGAAATTTGCTGATTGTAAAATACTGAATTTAGAAGGGTCGCTAGCGAAGATAAGAGTCTTTTTCCAAACGTGTATGGCATGTCTCTGTCAAAAAGCTGCATTTGACCATCAAATGTGCTTCCTTAGCTCGGGTGAGTGCTGGTTTCCACGGGTCGTCGT
Organism: K189A clade bacterium; assembly: GCA_902528515.1. GTDB lineage: Bacteria > Pseudomonadota > Gammaproteobacteria > Pseudomonadales > Azotimanducaceae > UBA4421. The sequence continues at coordinate 4,193 of CABZTD010000036.1, read as the reverse complement.
GGGCTCGCACGATACCACCGGGGCAGCGCTTTTTCGCATAGGGTTCATTTATGGCGGCGCGACGGTTAGATAACTCGATAGGGCATTGATTCATGTCGCGAAAAAAACTTTCTATATTTTGCCTTCTGGCATCAGTTATCTGGGTCAGCGCGGAATCTGTGATCGCACAGAAAACTCCCACCATAGCTCCCCAGAATGTGCTTTGGATCTCTATCGACGATCAGTCTCCTTGGTACGGGACTTATGGTGATGAAATTGTAGCAACCCCGAACATCGATCAATTCGCTGCACAAGGTGTGGTGTTCGAACGTGCTTATGCTCCAACGCCGGTTTGTAGCCCGAGCCGCTCTGCCATAATCACTGGCAGCTACAGCATCAGGCTTGGTACGCACGACCACCGCTCCGGGCGGGTTCCTGGTTATCAAATCAAGTTACCCGAGGATCTAAGGACACTGCCCGAAATATTTAGGGCCGCAGGGTATGAGACCTACAATTCGGACAAAGACGATTTTAATTTTAGTTACAACAGGGAAAAGCTGTATTCACTGGCAAATCCGAACTATAGCTCTGTAATGCAAGGTAAGACGAAGAAGAGGATTGCTGCCGCATCTAGTGCTAACGCGGAGTCCCCGCGTCGAGACGACAACGCAGTTTTGGGACAAAGCCAGGAGAAACGCAAGGCCGCTTTAAAAAACATTGATTGGCGCGATGTGCCTGACGGTAAACCCTTCTTCGGCCAAATGTCTTTAGCAGGAGGGAAGCGAGTCGGCAACATTGCTTTGGAGCTTGAACGACTTGGCCTAACGCCGATTTCACCGAAGGATGTAAAGGTTCCGGAACAGTATCCAGACATCCCTCAAGTCCGACAGCACCTCGCTGACCACTATAATAGTATTCAACGAACCGACTACCAATTGGGCCAAATCATGCAAAGGCTCGAGGACGATGGGCTCTGGAATAAGACCATAATGTTTCTCTATTCAGATCACGGCTCGGACCTACCCCGCAGCAAGGAATTCTGCTATTCAGAAGGGCTGCACGTACCCCTAATCGTCGTCGCCCCTGGTTTAGCTAACGTTGTAGTTCCCGGGGCAAGGCGCGACGATCCGGTTAATCTGATAGATATCGCTTCCGCTTCCCTAGAACTATCCGGGTTGGTGTCGCCTAAGAGTATGGATGCTCGCAACCTATTTGCTAAGGAATATTCCCGCGAAGTTGTGTTTTCTTCGGCAGATCGCATGTCTAACGTGATCGACCGTGTCAGATCAGTAATGGGATATCGGTATCACTATATTCGTAATTTCTTCACGGATAGACCGCTTATGAATTGGGGCCATAGGGAAATGTTGGCACTTGCTAATCCTGAGGAAACTAGTTTTTTGATGATTCGACGCCTTGCAGAAGAGGGCAAGCTCACGGATGCGCAGGCCGCTCCTTATGGCCCTAGAGCCGCGGAAGAGCTCTACGATTTACACCGAGACCCCAACGAGTTGATAAACCTAGCTAACGATCCTGCTTACGCAGCGGTCTTGGAGATGAAGCGGGGTCACCTTCGGTCTTGGATAGAGTCTACCGGCGACAGAGGGCAATATGCTCGTTCGGTAGCAGCGATGAGGGAAATAACTGACCGTTATCCTGAATCCTGGTTGCGTAGCCCCGAATTCATAGATAAATAAAGGCTCGCGCGGAGTGGTACAGATTTTATTGATTTCTCAATCCCCAAGGCCAGTGACATAAAAAAATCATTAGCTTTGTCTATCTACAACAATAAAACAGTGGGGAAATACCCGATTATCCTCGCTGCCAATTTCGGGAAGGTTTTCAATGCGAGATCTCTCAGATGAGCCCTACAAAGACTTGGAGGCAGATGGCTGGTGGTGGCCCGATTCGTTGCCTGATGAAGAGACTTTAGAGGATGGGCAAAAGCTGTTAACCACGGTGCAGCGACTTCGCTTTATACGTGATGGCTTTCTTTTCCTAAATAATTTGTGGCCTGACGAGCTGATAGCTAAAGCACGCGAGGAGACACGAGACATTTTCCCTGAGGATCAGGTCATAGGTAGGGCAATGAATGAAACTCGTTATCATCATTTCTCTGCCATGCCATGGACATATCGAGGTGAAGCTTCGGCAAATCTTGCTATTAACCATATGGCGCTGCACCCACGAGCGCTTCGAGCGGTATCGGAGCTATTGCAAACCGAAGTGCAAGATATTCGGCTGTATCAGGACCACCTAATAGCGAAATGCGGTCGAGTAACAGATTTTGAAAATGTAGAGACGATTCAGCATGTGATTGGTGACCAAGACATTCATGTAGACTACGGCAATAACACCCTTCTAGTGCCCCCGAGAGCGGCGGGTCCAGAGGTAGTGGCGTGTTTGTGTTTCTACAGCGACGTGGAGGAGGTTGGTGGTGCCACGCACTTCGTCAAGGCAGACCCGGGGGAATTAACCCAATATCAACGAGGGACTTTTAATCCGCCAAACTTTGTTTTTGGAACGAGTAACGGTTCCGCGCTTGGAGCCTCTGGCCAGCGGTCTACAGAACGCACGCGACTGCGCTATCAAAAGGAAAAGCCGCTGCGCTATAAAGTGGGTTCCTGTGTGCTGTATCGCCTTGATGCCTGGCACAGAGGTACCCCGGTTCGCCCTCACAAGGTGCGCTATACCCACCATCATGGTTGGAAGAAAAAAAAACGCGGAATGGGTGAACTGGCAGGGTTTCGCTCAAAAACTGTCACAGCTTCCTAACGCTTTCCTCGAGAACTTGAGCGTGAATCAAAGGACTGTGCTCAGTTTCGCAGCTCCCGGGGATGCGTATTGGACTGAGGAGACTCTAGATTCTGTTAGCCAACGTTACCCTCTCATGGACATGTCCGCTTACCGAGCTGCGATACCCCTTAAAGATTGACGAACCTCGCCCTCTAGCAGTTTTTCACTGGTTGGATTAGCTATTCTGATTGGTGACGGGTCTCAAAAAATGGGATTCGTTAATTTTGTCCGTTGGTAACACCGTACCAGCCAAAAGAAAAGGCAAAATTAACTTGCAAGCTCAAGTAATTCAGAGTTCTTTGATTTGAAAATATTAGTGCCTGCTACAACGCCGATCTCTACACAAGAGGTGAAACACATTCGATTATTAATACGCTATTTCGAGAGAGTTTTTTATTACTACTCATCGAATCAATTCGCCTCTCAGTAGATCTGTTTCTCGACGTATCGTCGATAGTAGCCGTTCGATAGCCCCATCAGCTCATTATGTGAGCCTAGCTCGCGTAAACTTCCATCATTTAAGAATACTATCAAATCGGCTCCACTGATTGTTGACAGTCGGTGAGCGATCACGATCAATATCCTGCTTTGGCTCAGCTCCTTTAAAAGCTCGACGATTTGGACTTCGCTGACCGGATCAAGAGAGGACGTTGGTTCATCCAATATCAAAATGGGTGTGTCTCGGATAAGACCTCGTGCAAGCGCAAGCCGCTGTTTTTGTCCTACAGAGAGTTGGCTAACTGTTGTTCCAAGTTGGGTGTGATATCCCTCAGGAAGTTGAGAAATGAACTCGTGAAGCCCAACGGTTTTCGCAACACTTTCAATCTCGGACAGCTTCGTTCCGTTTCCTACCGGGCAAATGTTTTCAGCTATGGTTCCAGCTAATACGTTGTTTTCTTGGAAAACATAGGTTACTTGACTTCGAAGTGACTCTAAATCGACAGTCTTCACGTCTACTCCGTCGATCAATACTCTTCCGCTGGTTGCACTAACGTATCTAGGAATCAAGTGAGCTAAGGATGTTTTCCCTGCTCCAGTGGGACCGACTATTGCCGTCATAGCACCGTATTGTGCGTCGAAGGAAACATTTTCGAGCGCCCTTCGGCCATCGGGATAAACGTAGCTCACATTTTCAAATTTTATTCCTCTAGAAATGCTTGATACCAATTGATTACCAGTATCTTTTTCTGTCTCGGTATCAAGCATGGCGAAGACACGCCGAGCTTGAGCAGTTGGCATCTGCAACTGAATCCAAATCGACGCTAGTACATTGGCTGGGTCGCTCATAGCAAGAAAGTACCCAACCAGGACCGCGTAATCCCCAGCGCTCAGGCTACCGGAGATTACCTGGCCTAGGATATAAATCAAAAATATCCAGTACAGAACTTTTACGCTGACCTCTCCAAGCTTGAAAACAG
>CABZTD010000035.1 GCA_902528515.1 K189A clade bacterium | reverse complement strand
ATTCCACGACTAGCGCCGGTCACCAATGCCGTTGTTTTCTCTGACATATCATCCTCGTCTAATGCGTCTCGGGTGCTATAGCTCTTGCGCGGCATTGATACCGGATGCAGTGGATAACCCAACAGTGGGCGTTGCGCGAGATATGCGCTTCACAAGACCAGCAAGTACGCTGCCTGGACCACACTCAACGAACTGCTCAACACCTTTGCCTATCATGCTTTCGACACAGGCCGTCCATCGCACCGGCGAATAAAGTTGCTCTACAAGCAGGTTACGCATTTCCCCGACTGAGGTTGCAACGTGTCCGTGTACGTTTTGGATGACCGGGAGGCGGGGCATGGACAACTCGATTCCTTCTAAGGCATTGGCAAAATCTTCTGCCGCTGCCTGCATCAGGCGCGAATGGAATGGGCCGCTCACATCCAGAGGTACCGCACGCTTGGCTCCAGCGGCCTTGCAGGCGTCTATTGCCGCAGTCACTGCTCCAGATTCGCCAGCAATGACTACTTGCCCCGGTGCATTGAAGTTTGCGGGACTTACCTCTCCCTCAACCTGGTCGCAGCACTGTGCTATTGCCTTATCATCTAATCCAAGCACGGCCGCCATGGAACCTTGGCCATCGGGAACTGCTGCCTGCATTAGTTCCCCGCGGCGACGCACCAGGGCAATCCCGTCCGTGAAACTCATCGCACCGGCGCAGACTAGAGCCGAATATTCTCCTAGGCTGTGACCGGACATAACACTTACCTTCTCGTGAGCCTGTGGCCATAGATCCCAGAGCGCGACGCTTGCCACCAGTAGGGCAGGCTGAGTGTTCTCTGTTTGACTCAGCACCTCAGCAGGACCCTGTTGAGTCATAGCCCATAAATCGAACCCGAGCACACCAGACGCCTGGGCAAACCGAGTTTGAATCGACGGATACTCCGCCGCCAATTCACCAAGCATGCCGACACTCTGGGCGCCTTGCCCAGGGAAAATCGCGGCTACGTTTGTACTACTACTCATATCGCCCTCTCCTCACCATCAATTCATTAAAGTCCGATTGGCAGATTCACAGATCCGCAAGATTATTTGCGGGCCGGTATCTGTGTACTGGCCATGATAAGCTGACTAGCTGTAGGTTCGCGGCCCTGCAAAATGGCAAGAGCGAAGCCTCGCTCAGAGGCACTGCCATGGCTCTTAACGACGACACCATTCAAGCCTGCGAACAGCGTGCCATTGTACCGATCTGAATCGATCTGGGCTGAGAGTGCTGCAGTATCTCGCTCATTTGCCAACTCCGCTAATTGGCCACGCTGATGCCCCGCCATATTCTCGATCATTTTTAAAACCAAACTTCCCGTATAGCCATTACAAACGATCAAGTCTGCCCGAACTGAGAATAGCTCGCTTGGCTCGATAGGCTTTATGTAATTTATGCACTTTTGTTGCTCTGAGAGACTGATCGCCCTCTTGGCACCCCCGTTACCTTTGCCACGCTCTATGCCAATGTTGAGCAAACCGACGCGGGGCTTGGCATCTGGCGCTACCACACTCACATCTTTTGCAGTTGTAGCCGATTGTTGACAAGCCGCCTGTAACGCACTGTCCAAGCGGCCAAATTGTCGTAATAAAGTTGGCGAGCATTTAATGCTCGCGTCCGATTCGAGCATGTAAAACTGTCCGCGAGGTCTTTGAAATCCCTTGTCTGTAGCTGGTCGATTAGGTCCCTGCAAGATACCCAGAACACCACGCCCCAACACCATGATTTCCTCGGTGTCCGCGGAACTCAAAAGCTCATCAACCTGTTGATAGGCAAGCAACTGCATACCTATGGCAAGGAAAGTATTGTGGGCATGCTTGAGAAGAACTCGGAAACTTTCATTCCCTTTCAATGAGCGAAGGCATGGCACAACGCGAGCGCCTTTTTCTGCAAGTTCACTGACTTTTTCTCGTGCAGCGCGGGTGGAATCTCCGATAGCAGTCATTTCGTCATGATAGGGGTATGACAGACATCCACCGAGATTTAGCTGACCGAAGCCGTCACCGCCCATCAAGTCGACTGCAACCCTCATGATAGTGAGGACGTCGAATGATGCAGGTTGTAGTCGAACATCAAAGGTTTAACCCATATGGCGGCGAGGGGCTTCACGAGGGACCAGATGTCTGCCCTCAAGATCGATGGGTCGAAGGCTCTTAGCCCTTATCGGGCATTACCTGCTTGCCGCGATAAAAACCATCGGCGCTGACATGGTGCCGGCGATGAGTCTCGCCTGAAGTACTCTCAACCGACAGTGTGGGCGCACTGAGCGAATCGTGAGATCGCCGTTGACCACGACGTGATCGCGTCACTTTGCTTTTTTGTACTGCCATTTCGATTATCCTTAACTATAGCTTTCACTGTTCATACGCTTTGATGCATATCTCAGGTCATATGCTCATCGCTGCTCTGCGTACACGTCTTGCACCAGCGCGGATCTTTTCCGCGGCGCCTAATCCTGTTCTTTGTCGCCCGCCCGCATCGCTTCTTTCAAACCAGCAAACGGGAAGCGTTTCAGACCTTCTGTGCTCACCTGATCAACAATATCATCGACGGTCATTTCCCCATACCGCATCTCAGGCATGTGAACACAATCTTCGTCGGTGCATACGCGCTCCGGCAGGGATAGCAGAAGTTCGTCCTCTACCAGCTCTGCCACGTCCAGATTCGCCCCGCCCACAACTAAGATATCCAAATTTGGGTCTAATCGACTCCATGAGGCGGCCTGCTCCTCATCGAATGCGATAACACTATCGAAGTCGCAGATAACGTGACACCAAACCAGCTCTTGGCATCTATGACAGGCAAGCTGAGCGTCGCAATGTGCTCGACCACTGACCTTAACCCTAGTTCGGCCGTCATGATCAAAGCTCAAATCTGCTGCAATGCCTTTCACTGCTTCGCAAATATCTGCTAATCGCTGCACTGATGCTACGCCAAGACTCGTTGCCACCCTTGCCCGCTGCTGTGCAAGCGAGCGATAGGTTGAAGACCCTGAAGCGTTAGATTTCATGGCGGCGCCACTATAGGTACCTCCATGCTGGGTGTAAAGTGGTAAGACCCTTAATGATACCGAACTCGGCGAGACAAGGCGCTGATTTCACGACGGTTTGTTGCGCGCGACGGCTGACGTCTTTGTCAGCAATACCAAAACCAACGGAAAGGAGAATAACGATGACTGACCCGTTGATCCTCGGATCCTCTTCCATCTATCGTGCTCGGGCTCTCAAGTCGCTTGGCCTTTCCTTCACTCAGGGCGCGCCGAGGGTTGATGAGACGCCACGCCCGTATGAATCGCCGAAGGATCTAGCGGCACGATTGGCACACGCGAAAGCCACTAACGTTGCGCAACAGCATCTTGACGCCATCGTGATTGGCAGTGACCAAGTAGGATTTTGCGCCGGAGAACTTTTGAGCAAACCGGGCACCAAGGCAAATGCGATTGAGACTCTGCGACAAAACTCTGGGAAGACCGCAATTTTTTTTACAGCCCTTGTCTGCGCTAAAAAAAATTCCGGTGGAGAGTTACGAACCTCACTCGATATCTGCAAGACCGAGCTCAAATTCCACGATCTAACTGTCGAACAAATCATGGGATATGTCGAGCGCGACAACCCAATTAACACAGCCGGCGCCTTTAAAGCTGAGAGCCTTGGCATCGCTCTCTTCAAATACATTCGCGCAGACGATCCAAGCGCATTAATCGGCTTACCCCTTATCGCGCTAACTCGTCGGCTCCAGGCCTTTGGCATTGATCCATTGGCGCCCCTGGACTGATTAACCCGATTACTTACTTGCGTTAAGTAGCATCTGGCTCAGCTCCCTCCCTTTTCAGGCGCGTCCAGATTTTATTCATGGTTTGTTCCATGGGCGCTGAGACGTCAAGCCGATCCTTGCCTATGGGCACCACCAAGCGCGAGGCGTGCAAACAAAGCCGCTCTATCTCACGGCCATTGTTCGTCGCGTGTTTTATCCCGTACTTGGTATCTCCCAAGATCGAATGACCCTGGTGTTGGGCGTGCACGCGTATCTGATGCGTCCGGCCTGTATGCAACGTGGCCTGAAGCAAGGTCGCTTTCGGTGCGGTGTCGATAATCTGGAAGTCAGTGCGCGCCAGCTGACCTTGTGGATCAACACATACCCGACGCTCACCCCAATCCGTTACATATCTCAAGAGCCGATGTTGAATTGTGCGAGCTTTTTTTGGCCATCGCTCTGCAACAATTAAGCTATAGCTTTTCTTTACAGAACGCGCACGAAACGCCGCCTGCACCTCTTTTAGCACGCCGCGTTTTTTACACAACAGCAGGCATCCTGAAGTGTCTCGATCTAGCCGATGCGCAAGCTCAATGCTTGGCTGATTGCGCATCACTCGAAGAAGCTCGACAACGCCTGCTGCGATGGAGCTACCACCATGCACGGCGAATCCAGGGGGTTTGTCAATGGCAATCAAATCGTCATTTTCAAATAGGATGCAGGCTTCCAGCAGCGCCTGCGTACGACCATCAAGACTGACTGGCGCCTGGCGATTGCTAGCGAGGGGTGGAATTCGGATTCGATCCGTCAACTGCAGGCGATAGGTTTGCTTGACCCTAGAACTGTTCACGCGAATCTCGCCCTTTCGCAATATGGCGTAGATTTTTTGCTTTGGCACACCCTTAAACCTACGCATCAGAAAATTATCGATGCGTTGACCTACATCATTCTTGTCAGAAATGTCGACGAAGGTGACACTCACTTATTGCGTGCGCTCTCACAAAAAATCAAAGGATTGAGGGGCTTAGCATTCACTGTTAACATCTCCACTCGGACCAGTCGGCACTCGTCGTGACTTTCACGTCAAGTCCTCTGATTAGCATGGTACTCGAAAGCCGTTGGTCATGGATTATAACTGATAACGGCATCGAAGTTTTTGACTACCGCCGGTCGCCGGATCGAATACGACCGTAGGTCTCAATGAAAAAAGTTCTGGGCTGGCGAATGGCATGTGACAGCGCTTGGGGAAGGAATAGGAAACTACAGAGAGACGAGCTTACAGCGAGTTTCTAAATAAAAAAGGACGAACAACACATAGAAGAGAGCACTCAGAAGGTGCAATCGGTCACCTTATCGACAAACGTCACTGCTCGCGCATGATGCCAGTCGAAGAGCGACGATTAAGGTAACAAACAGATACATTGCCTATATAAGATACCGCGATTAAAGCGGCTGGGTTGCTCAGAAACCCACGGATTAAACAAGAGCAAAGACAGCCTGTTCACTAACCTTATCGAAAACGCTTCTTGTTTTGTGGCTAAAGATTGCTCCCTGTTGTGATGCTGATCCGATCGCCGCGGCACCCAAGACAGATTCTGGAACATGCGAAAAAGCCTGAACGATACGTATTGGCGGCTATTCAGCAATCGCGCGGACTCTCAACAGCATGAGAGGCGGCCAAATTGGTCGACCGAGATGTCTAAGCTGCTGGCGACGAGAAGAACGAAGACAAATTAATTTAACGCTCAAGGGGCGAACTCGGACACGCTTTTGCGGGAGTCCGAACATACAAAATGAATAACGCTGACGTCTGCGTGTGAGGCTTACACTTGGTAAAAGAAAAAAACCTCACAAGACTCTTAGCTAATGTGGCGGTCAACGCAGTATTCAGATTTCAGTGACCTAGGCTTGTTCAACGATCTGCTTGACTAAGTCAGGTAATAAAGGATCGGCGCTCCGCATCTGCTACGCGACCGATCAGAGATTAGGACAACGCAAGGAAGTGCGCGAATCCATCCATGCTTGAGACGACGATCGATACTCGCTAAGAGGTAAAATAGATCTGTGAATTTCGAGCAAGCACCATAACGCGACAATCGTCTCGTCATGCTGTGCCCCGTGATGAGTCCCAAGCCCGCTTCTATTTGTCTGAACACTGACCTCTAACATTTTGCTCCCCTTATGCGTCATATAACGACACGGGCAATGGCATGCCGAATTGGCGGGCTCGGTGTCTTAGGACGAAATATGAAAAGAATGCTTATTAACGCTACTCAATCCGAGGAAGTTCGGATTGCCCTAGTTGACGGTCAAAAACTCTATGACCTTGACATAGAAAACACTGCCCGGGAGCAAAAAAAGGCAAGTATCTACAAAGCCAAGGTGACCCGAGTGGAGCCAAGCCTTGAAGCCGCTTTTGTCGACTTTGGCTCTGAGCGTCATGGCTTTTTGCCTTTAAAAGAAATTTCAAAAATCTATCTTAAAAAGGGCGCTGGTCAACGAACACCTATTCAGGAAATGTTAAAAGAGGGCCAAGAAATTCTGGTTCAGGTTGAAAAAGAAGAGCGCGGTAATAAGGGTGCCGCTCTCACCACATTCTTGAGCCTCGCGGGCCGATATATGGTTTTAATGCCCAATAACCCTCGAGCTGGTGGAATCTCGCGGCGCATTGAGGGCGAAGAGCGAGAGGAACTCCGCGCAGCAATGGCGAAACTCGAAATTCCCGAAGGCATGGGCGTGATCGTAAGGACCGCAGGAGTCGGCAGGAGCGCAGAAGAACTGGAGTGGGACTTAAACTACTTACTCCAGGTATGGCACGCGATTCAAACGGCCGAGCAAGACGAACCGATACCGTCACTACTCTATCAAGAAAATAGCGCAGTTCTTAGAACGATCCGCGACAACCTACGAGCCGACATCGGCGAGGTCCTTGTCGAAGGCGAGGAAGCCTACGCGGAAGCCTCAGCTTTCGTTGCCCAAGTAATGCCGAACTACTCTTCGAAACTTAAGACCTATAGTGATTCGATTCCGCTCTTCAGCAGGTATCAGATCGAAAGTCAGATCGAGACCGCCTTTGAGCACACGGTAAAGCTTCCTTCTGGAGGCAGCATCGTCATAGATCCTACTGAGGCACTGGTATCAATCGATATTAATTCAGCGCGCGCCACCAAAGGACATGACATCGAGGAAACCGCCACCAATACCAATTTGGAAGCGGCCGATGAAATTGCCCGGCAGCTTCGGATTCGCGACATCGGCGGTTTAGTGGTTATTGACTTTATTGACATGATCAACTCCTCAAATCAGCGCGCTGTTGAATCCCGCATGCGTAAGGCGCTCGAATCCGACCGCGCGCGGATCCAAACCGGCCGAATATCCCGATTCGGACTGATGGAAATGAGCCGACAGCGACTGCGACCTTCCTTAGAGGAAATCAGCACAGGGCTCTGCCCGAGATGCAACGGTCAAGGACGCATTCGCGACACTAGATCATTGGCATTGGCGATATTGAGGGTAATGGAAGAAGAAGCGTTGAAGGAAGGCAGCAGCGTAATACGAGTGCAGGTACCGCTATCAATTGGCGCATTTCTCTTGAATGAAAAGCGTAGTGATTTGGCCGAGATAGAGAGCCGTACCGGTACTCATATGGTGATTATTCCGAACATAAATCTGGAAACTCCGCACTATTTGGTTGAGCGACTGCGCAGTGATCAAGCCGAAAACGAGGGAGAGATTCCCAGTTATGTCCTCTCCGAACTGGCAAATCAAGCCCAGCCGCAAGAGCTTCCTATGGAGACGCAGCCTCCCGCGAAGAAAGAAGCAGCCGTAAAACCTCAGTTTCGATCCATACCTCCAGCGCCGGTTGAGGCGAGACCCACGGAGGGAAAATCAGCAACGAAAAAACCTGGGCTGCTTACCCGTTTAGCCACTGCATTATTTTCTGATAAGCCAGTCGTACGGGACAACGGCAAAGATAGCAGAAACAAATCGCGTCAATCTCGATCCAAACGGGAGGACGAAAACAGGAACCGACGACGTGGCAGAAATTCTGAGCGTTCTCGAGAGGACAGAGAAAACCACTTAGATCAAAGCGGCGAACGTTCACGCATCCGCCGTGAGAAAAACCCTGAAGACAATGGTAAAACCCAGGAAAGAGAGCAAAATCAGGTCACTCAGAAACAGGCCGACGCCACCACGGATATTGAAGAAAAAAGTAGTCGCCGCAACCCGAGGCGAGACGATAGACGCCGAGGCGATCGAAAGCGAGAAGGAGACAAACCACAGAGTAGTAGCGAATCAATTCGAATAAATCAGAACATCAGCCGAATTGATCAAACCGGTGAAGACTTCACTGCAGTTGACCCCGCTGAGCGACAGCCATCGGAGCAGGCGCTTGCAGAAAGCAAGCGTCAACCAAGGCGAGATCGAGGCGCACCAAGAAAGAATGAGCCAGAGCGGCCGGCGATGACCCGTGCCGAAAAATCTATAGCAGTCGTCGAGGAAACATTGAATAAGTCGCCAGCGATAGCTGAGCGAGCACCCAGGCCAGCTCGAGCCGCCAACGATCCGCGAAATCAAGACAAGACTGCTACTGATGACGAAGCAGAAGCTGTCGCGCTGTCAGAGCTAGACTATACGGACGCCGTACCACCTGCCTTGGATCTTCCGGCTGCAGACACAGTAACAACGAAGTCGCACGAGCTGACGACCGAGGAGAGGGGTGCAGACAAAACAACTAATGCTGCTGAACAGGAGACTGATGCGCAGCCTGCAGATGCCGGCATGGATGCAGATGCTCACCGTAAGCCTGATGAGGTCCCGACTGCTGACTTGGGCGCCTCAGCAGACGTTACCGATCTTGATTCGGAGATTGAAAATACTCAAGCGAAACCAGCGCCAGAAGACTTAGCGAGCCCCGCGCAGGCGGTTGATCATAATCCAGGCCCCATTGAAATCCTGGAGGAAGAAGCAGATAAAAGTGTTGCGCAGAACGCAATAGTTGGCCTAGCGAAAGAGATACCAAAAACTAAACGTCCTTCTCGGGCTGCAAACGATCCTAGAGAAGTAAAGAGGCGGGAACGAGAGGCCGCCCTCAGGGCACAGGGCGTATCAATTGCTAACGGCACAAACTCTCAAGATACCACTGAGGGTTCCAGCTCGAGCTGAATCTGAAATTGTTCAGCGACGCTTTCCCGGACCTCTTGGGCAAATGCCAAGAGGTTCGAGGCAGAAGCCCGACCGTAATTTACAAGCACTAGGGGCTGGTTAGCCCAACAGCCCACATCGCCCCTACGCTTACCCTTCCAGCCTGCATGATCAATGAGCTGAGCCGCGGATACCTTGTATCCCTCACCAAACTTGTAAGGGCGGACCGAGCGCGCCTCGAGCCTCGGCGTAGCATAGGCATTGATCATTGGATTCTTAAAAAAGCTGCCGGCATTTGGGTATTCTCGAGGGTCAGGCAGCTTTGCGCGTCTTATGGCCGTAACGGCATCCGCCACCTGCTCTGGCGAAGGCAGTTTGCTTTTCGGTTTTGCCACATGAGGGGATTTAAATTCAAAAAACGCAGCAAGCTCGGCGTAGGACAGATTTACATCAGGGCGGCGGTTCAGGCAAAAAGTTACGCTTAAGATCACTGGAGCATTTGCCGTAGACTTTAATCGCGCCTTAAAAATACTGTCTCTATATGCAAAGGCGCATTCTTTGGCGGGCATTTCGCGCACGATCTGGTTCGCTTCCATCACGGCAACAGATTCAATGAATTGCGCAACCTCGACACCATAGGCGCCGATGTTCTGGATAGGTGCAGCACCGACCGAGCCAGGTATCAGCGACAAATTTTCTAGCCCGAACCATCCCTGCGAAAGTGTTTCCTTAACCAGCTCGTGCCAGTTTTTGCCCGCCCCAACTTTGATCCTGACAAATTCGTCGTCCCGGGACAGCAGGGTTACTGACGCATCTTTGACGTAGCAGACAAGCCCTTCGACCTTAGGCATCAGCACAACATTTGAGCCCTCACCGAGACAGCGCAGCCGAATACCGGCGTTTTCAGCATAGAAAATCGCTTCCTTGGCATCAGCAAGGGACGTTACGTCCACTGCAGCGATAGCGGTGGCGGCAAGGTTCAAGGTGTTCGGCAACCGCCGCTGCGCGATGGTCATACGAAAATTTGCCGAAAAGTAAGATTAATTCTAAGGCCGCAATTCTTTCTGGTTGCGCGCAGACAATGCCGTTGACGACCATCGAATAGCAGCAACGAGCCCGCGCCTAATTCGAGATTAGTACGCTCCGTCTCTGCACCATCGTGTCCCAGATCCGATCCTTCATTTGCCACGGCATGCTCGACGCAGAATCGGCGAGGCGCGCCCAGACTGAGGGAAGCAATTAACGAGGAGCACCCTTTCTCATCGTCGCGATGCCAACCCATGTATTCCGACCCATCGGCGTATCGATTCATCAGTAAGAAGTTGAAAGCTTGGCCAGTAGCTGACTCTACCTCCTTTCGAAGTCTCTCCAAAGCATCTGGCCAACCCTGCGTCGTATGATCTATACCTGTATAGCGATAGTTGAGTCCTGGTGCGCCAAACCAAGCCAATGATCTCGGAGCTTCGACTTCACGACCAAAAATCGGAAACGTCTCGCGCCGCCATCTTAACCAGTCGGCACATTCAATTTTCTGTAACCAGTCGCGAGCTTGGGCAGGCGACAAAAAACCTTCTATGAATAGCATTCATGAGTCCAAAAGTGCCCGAATCTGGAGGGGCTCTAGGGTATACTAGGATTATTTTCACAACCAATGGAAGGGAAGCTAGTGAACATCGAGGGAAAATTAGCGGTTATTACTGGCGGCGCATCAGGTCTAGGTCGAGCCACCGCTGAGATGATTATTGCAAATGGGGGAAAAGTCGCGATTCTTGACCTTAACGAAGATCTGGCAAAAGCAACCGCCAGCGACTTAGGAGACGCCAAAGCCTATCAAGTGAACGTAACCGACGACGAGTCTGTTAGCAGCGCCATCAACCAAATCGCTGAAGATTTCGGTGCTATACACATCAATGTGAATTGTGCGGGCATTGGTGCAGCGTCACGTACCGTTGGCCGCGAGGGCGCTCTAGATATCGCCAAGTTCAATTTCATTGTACAGGTAAATCTTATTGGCACATTTTCCGTTCTCAGCAAGTGTGCGGCGATCATGCAGGTCAATGAACCTGAGGGCGAAGCGCTGGAGAGAGGTGTTGTCATCAACACGGCCTCTGTTGCAGCGTTCGATGGTCAAATAGGCCAGGCCGCCTATTCCGCCAGTAAGGCTGGTGTTTCCGGCATGACACTGCCGATCGCCCGCGATCTATCCCGCCAGGGCGTTCGTATCTGCACTATCGCACCGGGTATTTTCAACACACCTATGATGGCAGGTGCTCCAGACCAAGTACGCGACCCTCTCATCGACATGGTTCAGTATCCGAAACGACTCGGACTGCCACCGGAATTCGCATCATTGAGCCAACAAATCGTAGAAAACCCCTATTTAAATGGCGAAACCATTCGCTTAGACGGTGCGATACGTATGGCACCCAAGTAAGGACGCAAAAAATCGGGGTTCAGGTGCCAAAGAGCGCCTGAACTCTCGCTAAGTCATCAGGCGTATCTACGCCGCCGGGCACCTTTTCCATAGCTTGAATTACCAAGAGGTGAAACCCTGCTTGTAACCATCGCATCTGCTCCAGCATTTCTATTTGCTCAAGAGACGACGCACCCAATGCAATAAATCGTCGCAGTGCATCCACTCTGAAAGCATATATCCCGACATGCCTCGAGGCAGTCTCGGGCACCGAGCGGCCTAAGGTTTCGCGAGGGTAGGGAATAGGCGCGCGAGAGAAAAGCATAGCCAAGTCCTGATCATTACAAACAACCTTAACGACGTTCGGATCAAGATAGTCGTCTAGAGACTCAATGGGCTCAGACAATGTTGCCATGGGCATGTCAGGGTGTTGTCGCATTCCTTCGCACAGCTGTTCGATCACTGTCGGGGGTACCAAGGGTTCGTCCCCCTGGACGTTAATCACCACATCATCATCGGCCCATCCATATTTGTCAGCCACCTCCATGACGCGATCCGAGCCAGAAATATGGTCTGCTCGCGTCATTTGCACGGCAATTCCCTTGTCCCTTACTGCATCGGCAACCCTGGAATCGTCGACGGCGACCACTATGCTGTCGACTGCCGCCTTGCCCGCTTGCCTAGCAACTCGCACAACCATAGCCTCTCCAGCAATGTCGGCTAGCGGCTTACCGGGCAAGCGGCTGGATGCGTATCTCGCCGGTATGACGATATGAACCGACATTAGGCGCCTTGCTCCTTGAACTCCGATATGATCTTGGGCCGTATGTTGAGACTCTCCAACAATTGCAACAGATCCTGCTGAAAGCCATCACCGAATTCTGTTGCCACGGCAAGCGCCCATGTATGACTTAGATCGATATCAAGAGCGGCAAGTTTGACTGCGTCTTTCTCAGTACAAACGATAGGCGAGCCGTCAGCGAAACTCAGCTCGTCACCCGTAAAGCCATGATGATCTGGATAGATATGCGGCTCCACCGTAATGCCTAACTCCGTCAGACTGCGCAAGAACCGCTCCGGATTGCCAATACCGCAAAGGGCGCGGACCCAAGGGTATTGCTCATGAAATGCCGTTACAGGAATGATTTCGTCATCACTCAGACGTCGGAACTCGACGGGACGATTTATCGAAACGTATTCCTTCGCCACCAAACCCGCCGTACCGCCGTTACAGATAACGAAATCCACCTCATTTAGCCGGTCTACTGGCTCACGCAACGGCCCCGCAGGAAGTAAAAGTCCATTGCCTACACCTCGGGAAGCATCAACCACAGCGATCTCGATATCGCGCTCCATTGCATAGTGCTGCAGTCCATCATCAGCCACGACGATGTCGCAGCCGACCTCACGCAACAATTCCACACCCCGGAGGCGCTTGGCAGCAATAGCGACAGGACAATGCAGCCTCTGCCGCAACATGACTCCCTCGTCCGAGTACAGGGCTGCCGAGCCGCCCATTGGAATCAACGCGCCTTGCCGGCTTAAACCGCCTTTGTAGCCCCGCGATACGACACCGGGACTGAACCCTTGATAGCGCAAAAATTCTATAAGGCCCGCGACGACGGGTGTTTTGCCGGTACCACCAACCGTTATATTGCCAACCACCAAAATCGGTAACCGACCCATAGCGAAATCGCTAGAAGATTCATTTGCTCGTTTCTGCGCTCGTGCCCGCCAACGACTAAGCCACCCATAAACCCACGCCAGCGGCAAAAGTGTTTTTACCCAAACCGCCCTGCTGTACCAAGCGCGAGTGAGCGCGTTGGTCGATTGGCCCAATAAGTT
The DNA here is from genome assembly GCA_902528515.1 of K189A clade bacterium. Taxonomy (GTDB): domain Bacteria; phylum Pseudomonadota; class Gammaproteobacteria; order Pseudomonadales; family Azotimanducaceae; genus UBA4421. Next base: position 5,767 of record CABZTD010000035.1, on the reverse strand, counting down.
TCCTGATCGCACCTGGGCGGAAAAGCCGATGCCTCGCACGGCGGAATCAGTAGACGAGGGCTCTTCGCTCTGTTCAGGCTCGTCCTGAAATTGAGCATTATATAGATCCGCAAAGAGACCCTGCCTTTCTAGGAGTTCGCAATGGGTGCCCTGCTCAACGATCCGCCCCTCATCCATCACTACGATCATGTCCGCGGACTCAACTGTTGAAAGTCGATGAGCGATGACTAGGGTGGTACGGCCGATCATTACCTCTTGCAGGGCAGCTTGGATGTACTTTTCCGACTCGTTGTCTAGTGCAGAAGTCGCTTCGTCCATGATCAGGACCGGAGCATCTTTCAGCAAAGCGCGTGCAATGGCGATTCGCTGACGCTGTCCGCCAGAAAGCAGCACACCGTCGTCTCCTACCATAGTGTCTAAACCGTGGGTAAGTTTCTGAACGAAGTCATCCGCGTAGGCACGGCTTAGCGACTTTTGAATCTCCTCGTCGCAGATGCTGGCCATATCACCATAGGCGATATTCTTTCGCAGGGAATCGTTAAACAATGTTACCTGCTGACTGACAAAGGAAATATGTTTGCGCAGATTCGATAGTTCGTAGCTCTGTATGTTGGTACCGTCGAGCGTAATTTGGCCTTGTGCTACATCGTAAAATCGTGGCAATAAGCTCGCTAGGGTTGATTTGCCGCTGCCGGAACGGCCCACCAAGGCGACGGTTTGACCGGGAGCTATATCCAGGTGAATATTCTTGAGTACGTCCGGACCATCTGGGGTGTAGCGAAAGCTAACGTCTTTAAAAGACACCTGACCCATGGCCCGGTCGAGCTCGAAATTACCCTCGTTGCTTTCAATGCCAGAGTCTAGCTGCTTGAAAATATCCTCCGCTGCGGCGAAGCCGCGCTGCAACTTCGCATTGATCTCTGACAACTTTCTAATGGGACGTCCGAGCATCCCCGCGAGCACCAAGAACTCAACCGCCTTGCCGCTAGAAAGCTGGACACCAAATTCGGGACTGTAAAGCACAACAATCAGACCGCATAAACCAAGCGCAATAATGGTCTCGTTGGTTTGCGAGCTGAATACCTTGGTGATTACCATTTTCATGTTTTGCTGGCGATTCACTTTACTCGCCCGCAAGAACCGGTCTTCTTCCTGTTGCTGCCCGCCGAAGATCTTGACCTCGCGAAAACCGTTGGCAACCTCTGCGACCACATGAGTGACGTCACCCATGGAATGTTGAATGCGACGACTAATGCGACGAAATCGGTTACTGGCGAAGACGACGATCAGACCCAACACAGGTGCCATGGCGATAAACAGCAGGGTCAACCGCCAATCGATCAAGAATAAGAAGACCAAGTAGGCAACGACCTTTAGACCGTCTTGAATCAGTGCACGCAGGGCATCTGTGCCTGTATCCCGCAGCTGAGTTACGGTAAAGGTGATCTGGGAAACAATATGGCCTTGGTTCGCGTTATCAAAATAGCTGCTAGGCGACTTCAGGATATGACCAAACAGCTGTTCGCGCAGGTCGTAGACCACGCCAAAAGAGACTCGAGACATCGCCGCCTCGCCGACGATGGCCCCTACCGCTCTTGCCACGGTTACTAGCGCCATCATGAAAGGTATGGTCGCCGCGGCCCGCACCTTCGCGTTATCCCAGTCATCAATAAGATTGCCAAACAGGGTGACAAAGTAGCCCTCTGCAGCAGCAGCAGTAACAAAGCCTGCAAAGGCAAAAATCAGCAGGACCCAATAACGTCCGACGTAAGTCAACAGGCGCTTGTATATTGTCCAGTCAGATTTTCCTGCCACGCTGTCGGTGGCATTCAATGCGCTATCGTCCATCAACTACTGAGGATCCATTGTTTTTGTCACCGGCACGGTCGCCAAGCTAACCCGCACCAATCCCAGCGTAGCGCAGACATCCAATGCTCGCACCACCGATTGATGAGTAGCACTGGCATCGGCACGAATCTCAACGGGTTGCTGCGACAAGGCCTGCGCGTCGAGGCTACCAATAACAGCCCTCAACGCATTCAATAGTTGGTCACGCTCCCTTCCGACCTGCTCTCCAGCAACAAAGTACGTGCCTGACGTGTCGAGCGCTATCTCGATGGTATTGCTAACGCTCGCGGTCGCCGCCTCGGATTTCGGCAGAGTGACCGAAACCGCCTGCTTTTGTACAAAGTTTGAGGAAACCATGAAAAAGATTAGCAGTAAGAAAACCACGTCGATCAAGGGTGTTATTTCTATACCTGCCTCACGCCTAGCAGCACTCAATCGAGCCATCTAATCCGCCTGCCTTAGATGTGCTAGAAAGCGATTACTCACGGCCTCTATTTCGATCAGCAGCGCATCCACATGCCGTAGTAAAGCGCGGTGGCAGATTAATGCTGGAATGGCCACCGACAGTCCGGCAGCGGTGGTAATCAGGGCCGTGGAAATACCACCCGCCAGCAACTGTGGATCGGTCTGTCCCGCTGCAAACAGCTGATCGAATACGTCTATCAATCCAACGACGGTACCTAGAATACCTAGTAATGGGCAGATTGAAGCCACGACCCCGAGGCCAGTCAGGTGACGCTCTAGATTATGTGCAGTGACATCTAGCGCGCCTTGTATGGCTTGTTCCAGCTCATCGCGAGGCGCAGCTCGATTCGCGAGACCCACCGCAAGCAAATAGCCAAGCTCCGAGGTGCTGCCAAGCTCTGCTAGCGACGAGGGGTTTGATGGCCAGCCGTTCACTTCCTCCATGCGCGCGAGCAGGGGCTCCGGCAATACCTGGGCACGCCTCAACGACCACCATCTCTCCAGACAAATTGCCAACACAATTACACTACAGAACGCGATGGGCAACATGAGGATACCGCCGGCCCGAAACAGGTCTAGCATGGGCGTTGGTCCGAAACGCGGGTTCTTCGGCGCGCTCGGATGCGCCTCACCAAGAACAACCCCTTGCGGAAATCGGCCAGCAGCTGTGTATCAAGGCGTCGGCCTCGCGAATCCAGTACTGATCGTGCAAATTCACCGTGGGGTCGCAATGCGGTACGGCAAATTCTAGTACCTGACCTATCCTAACCCGCAAGGCCTCGTTTTCTTCCGGTACTGTATCGGAGCTCGGCAGAATCAACACACCGTGCTCATCACCAGCAAAGCGAAATTCAATGTCAGGAAGCGCATCGCAAACTGGATTCACACTGTCAGAAGCAAATGCCTTATAGCCGCCGTCTACGGTAATCGTGCTCGGCTGTGGTTGGCTTATCGCGGTGCAGGCGACAGTGAGTGCGAGATCAAAACCTTGGAAGCGATTAGAGTCTGCGCCGCCGACCTGACGGTACTCTTCATCCATAAAGATATAGCTTCCCACTTGAATATCCGTGAGATATTCAAGCGTCACATCAATGTCGAATGTCCCGGTGCCCCCGCCGGTCACGATCTCCGGTCGCATACCTTGCCGATCCAGCAACTCAAATTTATCCGCCAAGCGCTCCCAGGCGCGCATGGATTTATCGCGCCGATCATCAAAGTCTTGCACATGCATCACGTGGCCGGCGTAGTGCTGAACACCAGCGAAGTAGAATCGTGAGTCGCCCTGAATATCGCCGAGCAAGCGCAGCAGCAGATCGTTGTCGCGTAAACCCGTTCTGCCGGTAGAGGCATCCAGATCAAGCAGTAACCCGATGTGTTTGTCATCGTAGACTTCGGCTTGTAGGGCCAACATACCCTCCATAGAGTCTACTACGAGTAATAACTCCAGTTGCTCAGTTGCAATCGCATTCACCACCTGTGCTTTGTCTGGGGTCGAGATTGGCGAAGTCACTAAAATCGAACCAATACCGGCGTTGGCCATTACGGCAGCCTCGCTCACCTTCGCGGTGCAAATTCCAACCGCTCCTGCGGCTATCTGCTGCTTGGCAATCTCTGGGCATTTGTGAGTTTTCGAGTGGGGGCGAAAGCCCTTGCTATGGTGTCTCAAGTGCTTGGCCATGGTCTGGATATTGGCATCCATGATGGGTCGATCAAGCACGAGGGCAGGAGTGGGTAGCTGGTCGACAGAAATTGGTTGACTAAGCATGATCGGTTCAACGGGACGGGAGGTCACCGCTTTTAACGCCATTTCTACTGCTGCAGACAATGCCCACCTCACTAAATATGCTTCGCTCGGAGCGCCATCATAGCGGGGATAGATGCCGAATAGCAGCATCTAATAGGCGGGAAAAATATCAGGCCGACCGTTTTGCTTCCTGGCTCGCCTGTCTGAGTTGATCCTGTTCATGCTGGAGACGAAGCGCAGCAACCAAGTGCCTGCATATTTCCACACCCGGATCTGAGCGCAGGTGCTGTTTTACGCGAGGTGCATCACTACCTGGCTGGATCTCCCGATACGACTCGGACTCGCAAGGGTCATTGGACTCAGCCGTCACCCAAAAGGTTCGCTGCGCTGAGGTTTGGGTGTCTGAATGCTTATTTGCTGCACTCGAAGATCGGTGTCGAGGCCCTCGAGCGCGTTTGCGTAAACTCCTGGCCAATCTATCCACCTCCTGCCAATGCGCTTGGGCATCACGCAGCAGGGCATTCTCAAGACTCACGTTACTTGGCTGCGGAGCAGATTCGGCTTTGGGTGCTTTCGCCCCAGATGAATCCCCAGCAGCGCGCACGTCGAGCGCTAACTGCAGGGGTGGACTCGATGATTGCACTAAAAAATCGGACTGATTTCGATTTCCCATACCCTATTAATATCAACTACTGTATATTTATACAACCTATTTAGGCGATAGTTTTTTCGCTCCGAATGACCAGGCGATCGTCCTGCCAATCTCCGCAAAGCACGCTACCGGCGGCGAAGCCATCTCCTAGCATAGCCTCCGCCAATGGATTTTCGATAAGCCGAACCACTGCGCGCTTGAGGGGCCGAGCACCATAAACAGGGTCATAACCCGCCTCGCAGACAGCATTCATGGCGGCACTCGTCAAATTCAAACTCAATCCTTGCTCCGCTAGACGACGGTTCAGCAGCGCCAACTGGAGCGCAGCGATTCGTCTGATAGCAGAGGTATCCAAGGCCCTAAATACGACCACATCATCAATCCGATTGACGAACTCAGGACGAAAATGCTGAGCGACAATACCCATTACCATGTCGTTAAGCCGTCCATTGGCATCCCCACTATTTGAATCGGAGTTCGATTGCGTACCTCCGCCTTCGACGGCGTCTTGCGCGAAAGCCTGAATCGCTTCGGAGCCCAAATTAGATGTCATCACCAAAACACAATTACTGAAATCAACTGTGCGCCCGTGGCCATCGGTCAACCGTCCGTCGTCTAACACCTGCAGCAAAATGTTGAAGACGTCATTGTGGGCCTTCTCTACTTCGTCGAGCAGAATCAAGGAATACGGTTTTCGCCTCACAGCCTCGGTGAGATAGCCACCCTCCTCGTACCCTACGTAGCCTGGAGGAGCACCAATCAGCCGAGCTACCGAGTGCTTTTCCATAAACTCCGACATATCGACCCGAACCATGGCCTCTGGGCTGTCGAAGAGCACTTCGGCTAGAGCCTTGCAAAGCTCAGTCTTACCAACGCCAGTTGGCCCTAGAAACATAAATGAACCATTTGGCTTACTCGGATCCGACAGGCCTGCTCGGGCGCGTCGCACAGCCTGACTGACCGCCGCAATCGGCTCAGCCTGGCCTATAACGCGCTCGCCAAGCGACTGCTCCAGCTGGAGCAACCGCTCTTTTTCTTGAGAGAGTAGGCGTGCAACA
>CABZTD010000034.1 GCA_902528515.1 K189A clade bacterium | reverse complement strand
CCGGAATACGTAAAGTCGTAAGCGGTGGAGATGCCGTTTCGCAAAAAATCTATAGCCCCATGCAGCGTGAACCAATAGATGTCCTCACTAGTAGTGTGTTGCAGATAGCGGTTCCATGCTCTAAACCAGCCGTACAGATTTTCATCGTGCCCGAGTCCGCGTAGCGGACTCATGTAAATATGGCTATGCGCTGAAATGAAACCCGGCGCAACGACCTTGCCCAGGGCGTCCGGTACTTCATCCGCTTGCAGTTCAGCGGGCGGTTCGCCCGGCCCGATCTGCTCAATTCGCCCTTCAGAGTTGATAAACATGAAACCGCGAAAGACGGCATTATCGCCCTTAGACACGGTGATCAATTCAGCGTTTTTTACGAGTAGAGAGCCAGCCAGAGTCTCGTTGCAAACGCCCGCCAGCAGCATATAAAGGACGAATAAGACCGCTGTTTTTTTATGGTCGTTGGATCGTGAGATTCGCATAAGCATTAACTTGATTGGGATCGTTTGATCTTTTCTTGAATATACTGGCCTGCTCGAACCGCGGGAAAGTATGGTTGACTACCTGGGACCACACAGGCCGGAAGCACTTCAATCATTGCGGCATCATCAGGATCCATAAAAAAAGCGATGGAATACCTATCCGAATCACCAATTTTGGGCAGTACTCTGTGCTCCGTTGAGGGATACCTTCGATTGCTCCAGCGCTCCATCATGTCTCCGGTATTGACGTTCACGGCGTTTTCAACGGGGAGACAGTTGACCCAATTGCCTCCTCGGTCACGAAGCTGGAGACCGTTTATTTTATTTTGGAACAAAAGGCTAACTGACCCATAGTCGGTGTGAGCTCCTGCACCCATCTGCAGTTGTTCAACACTGAATCCACTGCAGGGATAGTGCAGAAACCGCAGAGTTGCATTCTCACCAGAATGCATGTCTTCAAAAAAAGACGCCCGTTCGCCCAACGCCAGTGCGCAGGCCTGAAGGATCTGACTCGCGCCGTTGAAACATGCCTTGAACAAAGCTTCACTCACCGCTTTAAATCTCGGGCTTGGCCAGGCAGCCTCCTCATCCAATCGTTCAATGAGATTGCGCATCGTAAAGGCTTCTTTGAGGTCCGCAGGGGCATCCGGCGACAGTCGCTCCGATAGAGTCGGCTGGTAGCCGAAATTCTGCTCTGGACCGGCGTATTCGTAGACCATTTTATGGCCAAATGGCTGATCGAAAAATTCTCGGCTGCACGCAAAAGCGGAATCAATCAGTTCCTGTTCAATGCCAATATTTCGCACAACCGAGAACCCTAAATGGCTTAGGGCCTCATCCAGTTTACCAACCACAGGAGTCCTTGCAGTTGCACTGGCACCATCAAAATCACCAAAATTCAGTACATTCATAACCGTTCAAGTAATCGCAGACCATTCGTTTTCGATTTGCCTAGCAAGCTGTGCCTTATTATCTAACGGACAAAAAGCAGCTCCTACAGCATTGAGCTGAAGCTGCTTAAGATCTCCCAAAGACAAATCGTAGGCGTCGGCAACCGCAACTAATTCGCTACTTAAATTAATATCAAGCATCGCAGGGTCATCTGTATTAATCGTGCAAATCAGGCCCTTCGCCAACAACTGCGGTAGTGGGTGTTGATCAAAAGAAGGGTAAAGATTGTGGCAGTTGCTGGAAACGCAGACATTTAACGGGATGCCCTCAGCAGCAAGCCGACTCATTAAGCCCGGGTCTTCGACGGCCCGGACGCCGTGATCCAAACGATCAACCCCGAGTTGATCCAATGCGGCAACAACTCCCTGAGATCCGGACGACTCTCCGGCATGGGCTGTAATGCCTAATCCTGATTCCTTAGCTTTCTTAAAGGCGCCGACGAACTGGTCCGTTCGACTGCCGCCCCTTTCAGATCCGTCGATAGAGAATCCTCTCAGGTTTGGGTGCGAGTTCGATACACACCAGTCCAATAGCTGCATTGCGTCTGCATTTTTTTGGTGTCGGCCGATCGACGGAAGCAGCCCCAGAGTGATACCGAACTGGGACTCCGCGCGAGCAAACTCCGCGAGTATTGGCGGCAAAAGCGAATCTAGAGACAACCGCCAGTGGGAAGGATTGATAATGATCTCGGCGCAAACGATATTTTGCCCGCGCAAATAATTCACTAAAGACTGCGAAAGCGTCGTGATCTCATGTTCTGAACCAACCAGGTTGCATATCCAATCCAAAGTGGACAAAAACTCTTCAAGATCTTTAAAACTGTAAAGATCTTGCGTGCGCCTGATCATTGGCTGGTCGATGGAACGAGCCAGTGCCTCGATACTCTCGGGTTGAATGCAGCCCTCAAAGTGCAAGTGAAGTTCCACCTTTGGCAACGTCTTGATGGCCGAGCGCTGACGCTCGCTCAAGTACACCGAGGTCATTGATAAACCCCTGGTTCTGGGTGTTCGCCGTGCAGTAAATTTTTGCCCAACTCAATGCACTTGTAGTCGATGGGATCGTGTAACGAGATAGTTCGGCAGTTCCGCCAAAACAAATCGTGCGGATACTTCTTGTTTACGCTCCGGGTTCCCATGGTTCCAAAAATCTCAGAGCATGCCTCCAGACCTGCATTCTGGGCGACGATTTTTGCGGCGCTGACCGGTAATGCCAGATCCCCACGGGTTATAGCACCTGACGCAAACTGGTCAAACAAACGGGCTGTGCTCATTACTGAGTGGTATCCGGCAACCAAGTTAGACGCAAGCGCACCCAGCTTTCTCTGTACATTCATATCGTCGCCCGCGTTGGCAACGTTGGCCGTAACCCAAACCCTGCTTTTTTGCGTCACAAAGGGTGCTGCCGTATTCAAAGCTCCAATGCCCAGCCCGACCATAATCGCGGCGAATCCAGCTTGATAGCGCAAACTGGCCTCGGGCCTAGGTGCCCGACCGGGTATTGACGCAAGCCATGCCTCGGGAAAGGTGACGTTATTGAAGGTAACGGTGCCGCTGTCTGTAGCCCGCTGCCCGAGTACATCCCAATCTTCATGAATATGAATACCAGCGTGCTGACGCGGCAGTAACGCGAGTTGCAACCCTCTAACAGGATCCTCTTCGCGAAATTCTTCCGGGTTAACGCCCCAAACTGCGATGTAATTACCTCCCGCAGCGCCTGTTGTATAAATCTTCTGCCCGTTTAGCTCGAAAGTGTCGTCGTCGACGCGCCGACAAAGCGTTTGCATGGGTTCTGCTGCCGTCCGACCGGCTTCCGCTACTGCAAGACCAATAACCGCCTGCTCTTCGAATACCAAACTCCGCAGTCTATCGATCTGTGCAGTACTGCCGTAATCGGTCATTTCCCGAAGTAACTCATCGTGTACTTTAAAAATCTGGGCGATCGATGAGTCCACCGCAGCTATACGAAGTTGCGCCTCTAATGAGAAGCGTTGGCTATAAGGAGGGGTTCCTGATTCCTTTTCGCCGACTAGGCCGGTCTTAAACACGCCTGTCTCGGCCAGTACGCTGATAGCCTTATGAGGATAACGGCCTTGGAGATCGCGAGCCGCAGTTCCAGGAGCGAGCGCCAACATCGCTTCTTCAACAGCACGTAACATCTCTAGTTCGCGCGCTTCAATGTCAGGTAACGGGATCAAATCCCCTAGCAGCAGAGTCATGTTTATCGGCACCTTCTCTATAGAGTCAGACTTTGTTCGTGGACGTGAGTAGGACACCGACAGCATTGCACGACAGGTATAAAAGATTGCGTCAAGCTATCAATGAGGCCCTTCTCAGTTAGGCCATAGTCAGGAACACCTGCCAAACCGACGAAAGCTAAAATCATAAATGGGGCTGGTATTTTCGAACCCATCGCTCGAGCCGCTAAATTTACTCGGTCCACTCCTTTTACCACCTGCTCCCAGGGTTGATCCGACATAATCCCAGCTAATGGCAAGGGAAGCAGCGCTGAAACTTCACCGTCGTCCACACAGACATAGCCACCACCGCACTTCTGCAGGGCTCGAGCTGCAATCAACATGTCTTCTTCACAAGCGCCAATTACAACTAAGTTTTGATTCTCGCAGTTGGTCGATGCGGCGAGCGCGCCGCGTTCCAAACCGAATCCGCGTACAAAGCCTGTAGCGCTAGTATCACTGCCGTGATGCCGGTCAATGACTGAAATCTTTGCAACGTCGTTAAGGGGGTCGCACAAGACATTACCATCCACTACTGGTAGCTCAGCTTCAAAAGCGCGTTTGAAATAGCCGTCGTACATTTCCATTGCGGCAACAACGGCAACTTCTCCTTCCGCCGCGCTAGCCTCCACTCGAAAAGTTTCTTTTGACAAAGATTCACTCAAGTTGAATGTGCCGTACAACCAATCAGGGATCGGATCACTGTTGTGGAACGCGACACTGGACGAAATATCCGCATCGTACACTGGCCTTCCATCGAGCCAGACACTCGCAATCTCCACTTTTTCCAAATCGTTGATTAGGACAAAGTCGGCACGTTTTGAAGGGGATATGGAACCGAGCACGTGGTCGAATCGATAGAATCTCGCCGCATAGAGCGTCGCCATACGGTAAGCTTCCAAAATAGGTATGCCTTCAAGGATAGCCTTACGAATGTGATGATCGATGTGCCCCTCTCTGTCCAAATCACCAACATGCTTGTCGTCGGCACAAAACGAAAACTGCGAGAAGCTGTTCTCAATGACCTCAATATCGGCAAACGTTGGAGCAACATTGTCGTTCATCGATCCCGACATCACAGTTATCATTTGCCCTAGACGCAGTCGATCCAATATCTCGTCAACTTCAAATGCGTTGTGATCATCGCTGACCCCTGTCGCCGCATAGGCCCACAGAGCCTGATGACTGACTCGAGCGCTGTGCCCGGTAATTCGCTTCCCTAGCCCCAGTGCCAACGACTGAAAATCGGCCGCCCTCTCATCAAAACCAAATGGAACGGATTCGCCAACGCTAACTGCATTAGTTTTTTCGAGCATGTCGAATTGCTCCGCTGCAGTAACCTCTGCACCACCCAGCTCCAAAGCCGGCGCTCTGGGAATGCGGTGACTCACCTGCTGCAATATTTTTAGAGGAGTATTCGTCTCGCCAGCCCAGGCCATGCCTTTACCGCCCAAAACATTCCCCACACAGTTGGGATCAGCAAGCACACAGCCAGTGCCGTGTGGTACGACGCACCGAGCGAACTCGCCGGGCGACACAAGGGAGTATTCGATGTGGATATGGGTGTCAATAAAGGTCGGCAGAAGGTACTTATTCTGTCCATCCACAACTTTTTCCGCACTAAAATGGTGCTCAGCGGGCGCGACCGCTGCAATGAAACCCCTCTTCAGGGCGATATTTACATCTCTGATTTCACCAGTATGCATGCAAAATAAGCGGCTATTCTTAACAACCAAATCCGCTGGTAAAAGGCCAAGCGCCACATCCCTAAGTTGCATCAGGTCCTGCGAACTTGGGGTCCAATGCCGGGCTATTGTCATGAACTCCCCCTTAGGCGCGGCGCAAACTTCGTTTGCTGATTCTTGCAGGAAATTTGCAAGTTCTGGGCCAATAGCGGCACGAATCTTGTAGCGTTGCGCATTAACCGTTCTTACAGCTAGCTGAAATTTGTTTTGAATCGCACTCCTCTTAGCGAACATAACGCGTCCGAAGATTACTTCTGCGTCAAGGAACGAAACTCCTCATACGTTACCGAAGCACTCGCAGGCGTCACAACTTTTGCCACGATGGCCTATATTCTTGCCGTAAATCCGGCCATTCTATCTGAAGCGGGTATGCCCGCCTCTGAGCTGATTGTGGTTACCGCCATTGCCGCAGCAGTATTCTCAATTCTTATGGGATTAATCGCCAACATCCCGATTGCCCAGGCACCCGGTATGGGAGCCAACGCTCTATTCGCTTACACGTTGGTACTCTCTCAGGGAATACCCTGGCAGAGTGCCTTGGGCCTTGTTTTTTGGTCTGGCGTCATCTTCTTATTGCTTACTGTGTTGGGTATTCGACAAATACTATTAAATGCATTTCCGCCAGCTCTACGATATTCACTGACCGTTGGCATAGGCCTATTTATAGCGTTCATTGGAGTCAAAAATGCAGGGCTTGTCGCGGCAGCAGATGCTCCGCTTTTAATTACTATCGGTGACCTCAAAAATAATGCCACGACGCTTTCCGTTTTTGGTCTCGTGGTTACCGTTGCCCTTTTGCGCCTAAGAGTCCCAGGCGCGATTCTCATCGGAATTGCGTTGGTAACATCCGTTGGCATTTTTATTTCTTCGGCGGGTGAGTCGGTCACCCAGCTGCCAAAGAGGATATTGGCATTACCGAGTTTTCCCGATGAGATTTTTATGCAGCTAGATATCTCTTTCCTTTGGAGAGAGTTTGACAGAGCGCTACCAGGCCTGCTCACGTTAATTTTTCTTGATCTCTTCAGTTCGCTGGTTGCCCTCAACGCCATGTGCCAGCGAGCCGGCTTGGCCGATGAAATGGGGTCTATGAAGAATCCGGTGCGCGGACTATCTGCAGACGCGTTAGCGACAATTGGTGCAGCTATGCTGGGCACCTCAACGACAAATGTTTATGCCGAATCTGCTGCGGGGATCGAATCCGGAGGACGCACTGGCGTCACTGCAATCGTCGTTGGGCTATTGTTCGCTGCATCAATTTTCTTTAGCCCGCTTATTGCTATCGTTCCTACTGCAGCAACCTCTCCGGCTCTTATAATTATCGGTGTTTTGATGTTCTCGGAGGTACGGCGTATTGAATTCAACGACATGGCCTACGCCGCACCGGCAGTACTAACGATTTTTCTCATGCCCCTTACGTCGATCTCCGACGGCATGGCGATTGGTTTGATCGCCTATGTGTGCATAATGATAATGTCAGGAGCGATTCGTGAAATACATTGGCTAAGCGTGCTCTTGGCATTAACACTTATTACCTATTACGCTATTCAGTAACAGCCTTTTGCTGTCTCGCTATCAGGGCTCTTACGCGATCCTTCAATTCAGCCTGAAGCTGACTCATATCATGGTTTAATGGAGACAACCTCGAGGCTCTGATTTCTCCACCAACCATTACGCTTTCGATATTTGCCGCGCTGGCACTAAATACTAAGGAAGCCGGTAGATCAAAGAGCGCACCCGTTACAGGCTGGTCCAGATCTATAATCAGCAGGTCGGCTAGCTTACCAACTTCTAGACTTCCTATCTGCTCGTCCACCCCTAAAGCCGCAGCAGTACCCAGGGTGTGCATCCTTAGGATATCAAGTGGCGAGAATACATCAGGATCCATGGCTTGCATTCGAAGACTGTAAAGTCCCATCCTCATGTTCTCAAAAGGATCCGCTATATCAGCGCTAGCCGCTCCGTCTACGCCAAGCCCGACTCTAATACCGCGCTGGAGATAATCCTTAATAGCCGGCAGACCCGAAGCCAGTCTACCGTTCGACAAAGGATTCCATATCATGGCGCCGCCCTGTTCCGCGGTCTGTTTCAATATGGCATCGGTCGTATGTATGAAATGGGCATAGGAAACGTCTTTACCTACGGCCTTTGCCTGCACAATTCTCGACCACCGATCCTGCTCGAGCTCACGATTTGCATAGTCCTCTAAGTAGTGCATTTGCACAGTCATATCATTTGCTCTTGCAACCTGAATCTCTCGATCAAAAAACAGCTGATTGTCTCGATAAATGCCTACGGCATTTATACTCAGGCCCAATACCGTAGGACCTCCTTTTAATTTGACATAGGCTAAAAAAGCCTCAACAGATGGCTCAATTTGAGAGACATCAGCATCACTGTTAGCGTTATAAGAGAAAATAAAGCGCTGGCCCGAGTCAACGCCCGCATCAAAACTCTCTAAATAAAGTTGCTCTGATGCTCCTAACCTTTGTGAATGGTTGTAAGTTGTAGTTATGCCGTGTGCAAGCTGATCTAGCGCTCCATGAAGAGTAAATGTGTAAAAATCACCAGGCGCAAAATAGTCGCCGAAGGTCCAGTGCAATGCCCCTAGCCAACCGTATAGCGCTTGGTCAGAGGCAATACCGCGAAAAGCGCTTTGCCACAGATGATTGTGACCTGAGATAAAACCGGGAATGATCACTTTCCCGGAAGCGTCTATTTTGCGCTGGGCGTGAGTCGGCACCTCAGTCATCGGACCTATCGCCGATATTTTGTTATCTTCGATTTGAACGTAGCCGATGAAGGGCGCAGCCTGCTCATCAGCCATCGTCAGGACAGTTCCGCCATATATTAATGTATCCGCTTTCGCAGATTGACCCGCCAGAGAACACCACAATACGGCTGATAAGCTAAAGGTAAGGGCTTGCGACAGTGAAGCACGTAGCAGTGCATTTGCTGAGAGTGATAACAAGTCGCCGAGATATCGCTCGTTTTGTTTAACAGCGCCTGCTATCAAATGCCTATCCTCATCCTTAAAGGATCAGGCTATTTCCAAAAAAGACTTTACGAAAAATCACGTTGAACTGCTCGCACATATGAATTTACGCCGGTTCTCTTCAGATCCAAAAGCATGAAATGACGACGGAGATATAACCAGCGTAAGTCGGACTTGGAAGAGCACGATGATAAAACGTAAAGCTCAAAAACCTGCCTGGCTCTTAGATAGAGCCAGGTCCTTACATCCAAAATCGAGGAATCGCCCCCTAAAATTTATAGGAAACCTCAGCTCTCCAGTTTCTAGGGAGTTCTGGTAAAATGGCATTGTTACCGTAGAGGCTAGGGAAGTTACCTCTAAAATATGTTTCGTCCGTTAAGTTGTTGCCAAAAATACCTAATGTAAAACTTTCTGTGGCGTAAACGACCGACGCATTCACGAGGGTGTAGTCAGGCAAAACCAGACCACCCAAGACTGAAGGCTCGGTCTCGTCCACGTCAGTCGCACTTAGCGACACAGTTATCTTGTCGCTCAACTTGTAAAATCCAGATACCGAAATAATCGTTTCTGGTAGCGCTCCTCGCAGCGGCTCGGTGCCCACAGCGTGATTGCCACCAATAATACCTCCAAAAATCGTCGCAGGATCGACGTTCGGCAAGTCGGTAGCACCGATATAGCTAAAAGTAGTCCCTCCGGGAGTAAGCACTTTGGTTTCTGCGTCAGAGTAAGTTGCTACTAATGATAGCTTTTCCGTGGGCACGTACCTCATTTCAAACTCAAAGCCCTCGCTATTTGTGGGCTGATTGCTTACAGGATTATTTGCGTTAAACGCTACACGCTCTTGCTCGTAAACTGCTACTGACGCGAAAAGACGGCCGTCTAACTGGCTGGTTTTGACGCCAAACTCCCGAAGCTCTGAGTCGCCTAAAAACGTTTTACCCAGGATATTTGATGTTGAAATATCTGCCGCAGCACCGCTAATAATTGTGCTCTGTTCTGCCATTGTGACATAGGGAGTGATATTGCCCGGTAGTTGATAGGAGAAAGACGCGGTCCAGGTGACTCCCGAGTCCGACTCGTCTGCATCGAACTCGCAAACGTCGCTGAAACAAACAACCTCAACGGGACCTCCAGCTTCAATCCCATCGCCCGAGAGACCCTCGGCATCTACATAATCATAGCGGACACCTACAAGGGCGCTAAACGCGTCACCAATGGAAATATCTGACAGCGCTGCTAATCCAGCTTGAAGGTACTCGGCGCCCGTATACACACTCCATGTCTCAACATTGCCCGCAGTCAGCGTAGGCAAATCCTGCGTAGAAAGTGCATTGAATCCAACGGTGAGGTCAGCTCGGTCGAATATCTCGTCGGAGAAGTCGTTAGCATAAAAAGCGTCTGTGAAACGAAGACTGGGGGAAACTTGGACCATGATCCTGGCGTTATCGGTCTCGAAGCTGTTATCGAGAATTACCTGGCCCTCGGTCATCCACGAATCGCCATACTTGGTAAAACCATAAGAGTCGATGTTGTGGTATTCCTGCGAATCGTAGAGGAATTTAAAAGTGAAACCCCAGCCGTTTGACAGTTCCTTGCTAGCATCAAAATAGGCTGTGTGGATTTCGTTATCGTATTTATCTCTTTGTGTGATTAAGACCTGGCTTTGACGCAGGGTCGTGGAACCGACCGTTGCAGGATCTAACCCGATGCCGAGTTGATCAACCAAAGCTTGAGTAATTTCTGATGCATCCCCGTTGGGCAAAATGCAAAATGCCGAAATGTTCGGGAAACATGTGACGTCCACAAATGGCGTCCCGTCGCCTGCCTTTGGTCCGCCCAAAGTATCTACCCATGCATCGATTTCGGCTCCTTGGATCAATCCATCACCATTGCCGAATTCGCTGTCAATGTTTGTCGCTGGTTGTCCAGTGATATACGTTCCGTGATCAACGAGGTCTTGAGTCACACGATTCCATCCCCCGTTTTCGTGTCCCTTCCAATCCTGAAACATAAACCCCGTCTCGATTCTCCAGCCACTTTCCAGGTCTGTATTAAACGAACTCTGAAGCAGTGTTTGGCGGGTAAAATCGTTGTTATAGTGGCTTCCTGAGTCTTCTAGCTCCGCGTAAACGTAATAGCCAGCGGGATTACCCATAAATTCCGCGGGGCCGCCAGTCTCAATGGTGACTATGCTCTTGTCCCAACTGCCAGTCGTATAGCTCATTTCACCAGTAGCCTTTTCAAGATATTGGCCAGTTTCCGCCCTAGCAGATTTGGGAATGAAGTTTAGCGCGCCACCGACCTTACTGGGGCCCGATATTGGCGACATCGGTCCTCGAACCACGTCTACCCTGTCGCTGGCGCCTATTGGCGTCGGGTAGTTCCCTTCGTTGTTAAGCCGCTTCACTCCTCGAAAATAGTTTTCTGCCGAAGTGCCTCTGACATCTAAAGAGCCTGCCACCCCGAAGAACGATGTTGTAAATGTGCCGGGAACGAAATTAACTAGATCGTTAATGCCTTTAACGTTAAATTTTTCTAATAGCTCGACGCTGATCGAGCTGACCGAGCGAGGCGTTTCCAAAATACTTTTATTAAATCCAAATACAGAGTCGACAGGCTCGGATTGCAAGATACTTAAATCGTCTGAAATCGATTCTTCAGCAATGAAGGTTTCCAACTCTACTGCTTCCTCTTCTTCGGCTTCAGCAAAAGCTACGCTGCTAATCGCAATCGCGAATGTTAACCCCGCTACTCGCGGCCACAAATTTCTCATATTTCCACCCTTCTTCGGCTACGTTTCTGTTCGTCGGGTTGCCTGATTTTCTCGCAACTCTTATTTTTTGAGGCTCATCCCGAACTCGTATTAGGCAAGAAATATACCAAGCGGCCGTACCAATGAAGAAAGAGTCTGTGTTTTGTGATAACGCACCGCTAATCGCGGCCTCAGCCGTGAGACCGGGCAAGAACTTGGCGCCAAAAGTATCCGAAACAGCTCCTTAACTGCACCAAAAGTGAGACACGTCGAGTTTCACTGCTCTAAAAAGGAGCGCCTCCACTACCTCACGTGGGTATCTTCACGAAGGGAAAAACACAACCGGAATCTCGGAACCCTCACTGGCAAGATGCGAGTGCAAAATTTTAGTGCTCTAACCCACAGGAGCGAGCACAGTTACTCAGGCTTAAACTGCATGCATTACTAACACACCTGCCCAAACCAGGGGGGTCAATGTAAGCAGCCAACCGATCGAGTAGTAAGCTGTTTGTGAGTACTCGCTATGACCTCTTAGCCGGTGCAGTAGAATGGCGGTCAGCGCAATAAAAACGATTTGGGCGAACTCGACGCCGGCGTTAAAAGCAATTAACTGAATCACTAAATTGTCGGTGACATCCAGCGCAAGGAACGCGTTAGAAAACCCGAAGCCGTGAATCAAACCGAAAGCAAAAACTGAGCCATATCCTGGAGCATGGCGAGTAAACGCTTGCACCCCAACATGCCCAGATAGTTTACGAACTTGGAGTAGGCGCAAACCCAGCCACGCAATAGTTCCTAGTATTCCCAGCTCTATCATGAGTGGGTCGATTTCGACTACCCTGTAAGATGACGCCACCAAACTAACGCAGTGTGCAAACACAAAGAGGCTTGAGACGGCTGCTAGTCTTTTCATGCTTATGATCAGCGCACTTAGCCCCACCAGGAAAAGCAAGTGGTCTATACCGCCTGGCAGTACATGTCCGAATCCGTTTCGCATCATTGGGAGTAAATTCGCCAGAGCCGCCGGTTCAGCGTTAGCGATGACTCTGTTTTCGCCACTAAATACCGGACTTTTTTGATCAGTCACTAGCCATCGGCTAATGCGGCGTTGATGCCCTTCGGATGTCATAGCGACGGCGATGGGTTCCTCAAAGAAAAAATCAGAAGTGAAGATCACATCGAGCGAAAGATCCTGGGTTGATATAGCTTCTTGACTAGCAAAAGTTAGGCGTAACTTAGGCCAAACCAGAGGGTCCGAAAAATCTTCCAACGTATATCTTTTGACTGGGTTCGCCCGTACAAAGAAAAGAGGTACGCGTCGCCCCGCATTTTCCACCCTTATTGCATCCGCTATTTGCTGCCATAGCGGCAGGTTCTGGGACTGATTCAGGCTGCTCGTTAAATTGAAGTAATCCTGTGTCGTTGCCATCGACCGGGACAAATCGATATCTAGAGATAAATTAATTAAACCGTCGCGCTCAACGCGTATAGCTGCCTCTGTCATATTTAACAGGTGGCTATTTGCGTCGAGCGCAGCCAAAAACGCTAGCGCGAAAACAAATACAGTCGATCGCCTTCGCGGACGGATCAGCACCCTAATTTCACCAAATCACGGGATGTGTTTCTCCCGTCGTGACGTTAACGAATCCACCAGGGTTGCCCTCATAAGGGGCAACTAACTGCCATTTCCAAGGAGAAGCGGTCAAAAAAGCGAAAATCATACGCTCAGGCAAACCGCCACCACCAATCCATTCCATGCGATCCGCGGCCTGGTGCAGGGCCTCCACCTCCGCTGCCACCTCCGTTACGGGACGCGCAGACATCAATCCAGCAACGTCTAACGATACCGTAGCGACCACCTCGCCTCCGCTAACCAAAGCCCAGCCGCCCTGCATATCGGCAACTGTATTGGCGGCCATCGCCATCGCCTCATCGTTATTACCCAACACCCAAATATTATGAATATCATGCATTTGTGAGCTAGCAACAGCTGACTCGGGCGTGATGGGCCCAACATTTTTCCAAAACATTTTGGAGACCTCGCCTGCACCCGAGTAGCGATCAACCACCGCCACCTTGCTCACGCCCTGAGACGGGTCCGAATGAACAAGCCCGTCTATGACCGGCAGTTCACCCGTGGGAAATCTGTCGAGAAAGAAAAACGGCTCCATCAGGGCAGCTGAAACGGTTGTAGAGTCTTTAGGCGCTGCGATCAAAAAATCGTCCGCGGTTACCCTCCTCCCCACATTCATGGTATTCCTTGCCCACGCCGGATAGTTGATTTGAGGAATTGGCAGCCTGTAAGCATAGGCCCCGTCATCAGCATGAGCCGCAAGCCGCCCGTTCGCATACACGCGATCGATCTCTACTTTACTAACATCGCTTAGCAGAACCACGTCAGCGTACCGCCCGGGAGCAATTGCTCCGACCAGATGGTCGATATTAAAATGCCTCGCGGTGTTGTAACTAGCCATCAGAAATGCCTGTTCAGGAGGGGCACCGGCCTTTATGGCATTTCGTACGTTATAATCCATCGCCCCTAATGCAAGCGTAGCGGACACGTTCCTATCGTCTGTGGTGATTGAAATATTGCTCCAGTCTTTGATGCCTGCCTCGATCAATCTTGGAAAAAAGAGGCGCGCAGTATCTGCGCGGATCTCTAAAAATACGCCACGTAGTAGCTTGTCAATTCCCTCTTCTGCACTCCTTACTTCATGGTCTGACGACAAACCCGCCGCGACGAATGCATTAATTTCATTGAGGGTCGTCAAGCCGGCTCCGTGCCCCTCAATTACAGCGCGCTGCTCCCAACTAGCCCTCATCATGCCCCATATGCGCTCGTTTCCCTCAGCATCTGGATTGCTCACTGCGGGCCAATCCATTACCTCGCCCAACGCGACGACTCTAGAGTCCTCCTTTAAAAAAGTGAGCATTTCTTCGTAGCCGTAATACCCTCCAGCCTTTTCGTATACCGTTGGAGGCGTCGCGGAGCCAATAGCAGGGAAAATTTTAAGAGGGCTGCCCGCATCTTCGGCGGCCAACCAGAACTCCACATTTTTCATTCCAACTACATTTGAAAGTTCGTGAGATCCCTCCACAGTCCAAGTATTGCCTCCAGGAATAACCAACGCAGCCTCATACTCCGGAGTTAAGTAGCTACTCTCAATATGTTTGTGCGACTCACCAAAGCCCGGAACTGCGTATAAGCCAGAAGCATCTACCACTTGTTTCGCGTCTCCTGACCATCGCTCACGAGGCCCAACCCACGCAATGCGGTCCTTGTAAATGACAATATCTTGATCAGCCATCCACGAAGCGGTGAAGACATTGAGCACTGTGGCACCTCGAATAATCAGATCCGCTCCTCGCTTCGCTAAAGCGACCTGAATCAAATCTTGACGAAGAGCTACTTCCTTTTCGGATCGACTCGCCGTCGTACTAGGGTTAGCCAGCAAGAGGGGAGCTACAAAACAAAATGCGATGAAAAAGAAGCTGGTCATTGTTCGGTTCATATTTTCTCCAATTGGCGGTTTTTGTTAATGTAACAGCCGGGGGTTGCTCGCTTGTAAGGATAAGGCCGGCGAGAGACGAGCGAATCTAGGGTTGGCAGCACTATTAAGGCGCATCCACGAAAACACCTGCACCAAATCAAAACTTTCAGGGCGTTTAAATGCGTCTTTTTTGAAAAGTTTTGAGGGTCCACCGCCGGCGACTACCGGCAAACAAATCCCCAACTTGCTGTCAGCGTTCCGATTCCAGAATCGTTTAATTTTTTGCTGCAAAAGCAGTGCCAGGCGTGCATATAGCAAAAACTTTGCTTTTTCGGGGTATAGCCCTGAATTTTTTCTAATTCGAATAAACTCAACCTCTAAGTTGAGAGTTACAGACAAGCGTGATCGAGAATTTTTCAAAGCCAAAAATCGTTTCGAAAAATGTCAAATACGTTGCTTCGCGGAGGCCACGTTTTTGCGGAAACCATGGCATAAGACTTGCAAATTCAAATCACCAAACACTTTGTTGGAGAGCAAATATGTGTAAAAACCAGCCTCGCATCCTTTCTTTTTCAAGACTGTTTCTAATTTCAGGATTCCTGGTTAGCGCTTTGGCGCAATCAGCCCTGGCAGAAGAAGACAACGAAACTAGCGTTGCTGAGCTTGAAGATTTTGTCGTTTCCGAGGTGACAGACGATCTAACTATTCTCCCGAGCGAACCATCTGATGGCGCGTTCGGACTGGATCTCACCCTGCTGGAGACGCCGAGATCGGTCACCGAAGTCAGTGCTGATTTGATTAAATCTTACGGTCTTCGAAGCGTCGATGATTTGGTGAGATTAACTCCCGGAGCTTTCACTAGCTCCTTTTTCGGAATTCGTGGCGCGATGGATATAAGGGGCGCCGCAGCAGACAACTATTTCAGGGGATTCAGACGAATCGCGAACCCAGGCGCATTCAATACGATTGTAAGAGGAGCTGAGTCTTTAGAGGTACTGCGTGGTCCAGTTTCACCGTTGTACGGTCATGGAAGTGTTGGCGGTCAGTTAAATTACTCCCCAAAGACCTCCAAAAGTGAAACGGCCAAATATATCACCAGTCCTACAGGACGCGTTGACGCGACCCTCGGCAGCTATGATCAAAAATTACTTGCGGTTGAGTACGGCGCACCTTTCACGACTCCTGGGGGTAAGCAAGCAGGCGTCTACTTCTTTGGTGAGGTCGAAAAGTCGGGCTCTTTCTACAAGGGTTACGCGCCGACAAGCGAGCTTGCACAATTGGCTTTCGACATGGACTTTTCTGAAAATACAACTCTCGAATTTGGCATTCAGTACCAGACCTCCGACAGCGTTCAGGTTCCAGGTTGGACGAGAGTGACGCAGGAGCTTGTAGACAGTGGCCAATACATCACCGGAACTCCTTCCGCTCTGAATGATTTGACGTCTCTCGTAGGCGCAGACAGATTGACTCCGCAAGAATCAGGCTCCGTCGGCGCTTTTGCGCCCTTCTTTTTGAACAACTCTTTTAGTAAAACCACTAATTTCTGCGGTCCCAGCGACGCCCAGGGCCTTACTTTTACCTACAAAGGAGTCACAAGAGATGTTTGTGCATTTCCAGTTGTAAATCCGATTACTAATATCGGCATATCTTCAATCAACCATCGGACGACATACATCGACCCGTTAGATTTTGCTGATACCGAAGCGATTACCGCTTATTTTGATGTTGTTACACAATTGAGCGAGAACTTAACTTGGAAAAACCAGTTCTTCTATGATTATCTCGATCACACGAAGCACCAGAGTTGGGGCTTCACGGCACTCTACCCCGGAGTCGAGCACATGGAGGTTAGGTCAAGCCTGACATTCGATTACAGCACGGAATCCTTCGAAACGCAGACTATCGTCGGTCTTAACGTACGAAAAGAAGATACTGATCACAAGGAAGCTTGGTGGGACGAGAATTTCGATCGACGAGACATGCTCGTAGGACCAACGCCGGACGACCGAATAGACTGGGCGGTGGTAGACCCCTGGGCTAATGCGACGATCCTTTATGACGAAGACGGAGCGCCTAGCGGGCTCGAGGGCACGGTCAGGAGAAATTTCAATGGCGAGCAAAAGAGTAGAATGCTCAATACTGGCTTATTCTTCCTAAGCGACATTTCCTTTGGGAAGCTGAATCTCTTGATTGGAGGCCGCTATGACCAATTCGACGTCGACTCCAGAGACGATGCTTTAGCGCTTATGGGCATACCGTATGACACCCGAGGCACGTTATCTGATGACGACGATGCAACTAGCTATAACTTCAGCCTTTCTTACAGCACCGATTTTGGCTTGCGTCCGTACATTACAGTCGCAGAGTCATCTAGTTTGAGCACGAATCAAGTCGGTGGAATCAATCCTGGCGCAGTCGCCGATATGAGCTTTGTTCAGACATCGGAAATAACAGAAGGAGGCTTCAAATACAGCGGAATGGACGGCGCCTTCTACGCCGCGATTGCTTATTACGATCAAGAGCGCACATTCAGAGACGGCCAAACACAGGCGATTATCGCACAGTTTGGCAAGGGCCTCGAAGCTGAAACGCGGATTGTATTTAACGAATCGTTCTATTTGACTGCTACCCTGACCAACAGTGACATAACAGAAATAAGTGACGGTGCATTAGCGGTGATCAATCATGCGCAATTCGCGGAGCAGAATGGATTGGCTGTCACCGATTTATATAACGGCAGAATTTCCGGAAGCCGGTCGACTTTTGTCGGTAGTCAAACTGAAGTAGATACTCCTGGACTACCGGATACGGTGGCTAGCGCGTACGGCAGTTACGTGTTTGCAGCCGGTGATGCTGAAATGGTGGCAAGTCTGGGATTCACATACGCTGACGAGACATATATGGACGTCACTGAATCAACCCTTCTACCATCCTACTTTGTGTGGACAACTTCGCTGAGCTACTTAACCAACAACTACGAGGTTATGGCGACAGTAAACAATCTCTTCGACGAAGAGTACTACACCAAGGCTGACCTTTTTGACGGCGTTGTTGTAAAACCGTCAGAGGGAAGAACAATCTCACTAATGTTCTCGTACAAATTCTGAGGTAGCCGATAATCCAGTACCCCGACCAAATGCGGCGAGCAGTCAGCCTACCGGACGGGGTACTGCGCTTCCAAGAAGATGTGACCACTAATCAGTAGTCATGGAGAAGCTCTAAATGAATCGCCAATTGAAAGGTCTTCTGACGTGAGTACTTACGTGGTAGTCGATAACGAAGTTCATAACGGGGAAGAGTACAAAAAATATCTCGAACTAATCACGCCAACTGTGGAACAGTACAACGGCAAGTACGTCATTCGAGCGGGAGAGATTTTGTTCTCTGACACGACGTGGAGGCCCGATCGCCTGGTGGTAATCGAGTTCGCAAATAAAACGGATGCGTTGCAATGGGTCACCTCAGAGGACGTAAAACCGATACACGATATGCGTCGGGCGAACGCTACCTCCAAGCTGATTGTTATCGAGGGTTTTGAGGAGTATTAATTTGTGCGTTAAAGGTTACGACCCTACCCCTCCTTGCTTTAATCGTTAACGCGGCACTTCCACCTTTGCTTTATCACAAATAGCACGTGTGATGACTTCAAGTGCTACGGAAACATCCTCTACCATTATAGATTCAGCGGGATGATGGCTAATACCTTCCGCACAACGAACGAAAAGCATACCCATTGGGGTATAACCAGACATCGCCATGGCATCGTGTCCCGCTCCACTAGCAAGCGAATTCACTTCAACGCCTGAATCACGCATAGCGCTTTCAAGCAAACGCTGCCACTCACTGTCGCAAGCGACTGCATCGGCACTATGAATTTCAATATAGTCAATATTTAGTCCGCGCCGCTGGCATTCAAAACGCATCTTGTTCATAAGCCAACTCAGGGCACGATCACGCACGCCGTCCTTAGCGCTTCTTAAGTCTAGAGAAAAATTCACATTCCCTGGGATAACGTTTACAGCTCCGGGCTCACAGGAAATCTGGCCGACAGTGGCCAATACGTCAAAACGCTTCGTGGCTTCTTCGACAGCTTGGATACAGAAGCTGGCTCCTAGCAAGGCATCATTTCGCAAAAACATTGGCACAGTACCCGAGTGCCCTGCTTTCCCTTCAATGATAAATTCAAAACGCCTGGCACCTGCAATATCTGTCACTACACCAACCGGTAATCCCCGCTTTTCTAGTAACGGACCTTGCTCTATGTGTACTTCTAGAAATCCTCTGATTGTTTCCGGATCCCGCTTCGCATCTATAGCTTTTGAAGGGTCCAGGCCGAACTCCGTCATGGCCTCCGAGAGACTCACGCCATTTTCGTCAGTTAAATCCATCCAAGCAGGCTGCCATTTCCCAGCCAGCGCCTTACTTCCTAACAGAGTAGCTCCAAAGCGAACGCCTTCTTCGTCACAAAACCCTACAACGTCCAGATGAAAAGGTAACTTAACCCGATGTTTCGCAAGAAAACTGCCGAGCTCAATCCCAAGCAGTACACCCAGAATGCCATCGTATCTACCCGCGTTTACAACGCTATCGAGATGAGAGCCAATTATTAAAGCAGGCGCCTCTACATCTTCAGAGGCATAACGCCCCCAGACATTGCCGACAGCATCTTGCCAGCTCTGCATTTGCGCTTCACTGATCCACCCTTCAATGATTTTATTTGCCTGAGCATGGGCATTGCTCAAATATGTACGTTCTATGTGCTCAGAACTTAAAGAGGCCTGAGCCAAAGTATCGCAGCGATGCATTATGCGCACTGCGGCGTCCAACGATTGAGTCTTTATTACCTCTTTGTTTTTCCTAGCGACCAGCATTGTGGTAGTTGCGCCTAGCTTATTGAGGCGTAAACGCTTTTAGCGGAGACAACCCCAGCACCTGGAGTTAGCCCGTGCTTTTCGCTGAGCAAACACTGCTCAAGACAGGCCAGAGTTTTCAAGACCGCGTCGGGGCGAGCGTTGTACCCCATCGCCCCTATTCGCCAGATCACGCCATTCA
>CABZTD010000033.1 GCA_902528515.1 K189A clade bacterium | reverse complement strand
CTTTGGACCAGTTTCGTGACGGCATGCCCGGCAGGGTCAGGGGATTGAATTCACCAGCGGGAGATCCAGGGGCGACGGGTCTAAATGTGGTGCCCGGTGTTTTGCATGGTGAAGCAGTTACCCATATCCAATTTGGCGAATATGGCGAGCGTGTTCTGGCGGGCATGCGCCGGACTGTTGCCACGCTGTCTAATTTAGGGTGCAATGTCATTGTCGACGATTTGCTCTTTAAACCCGCCTATTTGGCGGATTACGTAGAGGTCCTGAATCCTGACAGCACCTGGTTTATTAGCGTTACTTGCTCTCTCGAAATCGTGAGAGAACGTGAAGCTTCTCGTCCGGGACGCTTCCCCGGCACTGCCGTGTCACATTTCGAGCAAGTCCATGCCCATGGTGGGCCATACGATTTGACTGTAGATACCAGTCGAAAAAATTCCACAACTGTCGCCCAAGAAATTGCTGCGCGATTGCAGCAGGCCCCTACCGCGTTTCATTCGATGGTAGCTGACCGTCTCTGATTGGAGACAGAATTAAGCGGTATATGTCTGCAGCACGAAGACCGTAGCGACGTTCGTGGGAGACGTATGCCTGGTCATCCTGGTCTTTCGCAAAAGCGATAGCCTCACGTTGTCCTGCAAAGGGCAGCGTCAAACGCACGGGCGGCGTTTCTAACGCATCGAGATCAAATAAATAGGCATGCTCAAGAGTGGTCACTAGCAAACGATTGTTGGCGATGCTCATGCCCGTTGGCATGCCAAGGTATTTCCATATTCTGCCGTAAAAATCGACATCGGCAACCTCTGGCTTTTCAAATCCTTGGAGGGACGCAACGTAGCTTGCAGTGATCGGCTGAGCCTGGGCGGCTTGTGCTTGCAATTCATGAGATTCAACAGAGGACAGTGGCAGTCGATAAAGTTCCGGTGGCCTGGTGCGTTTGGTCAGGACCAGTATCTGCTCCCGCAATGGGTCGACTGCGATGGCCTCGCTATCTCGAGGACCTCCTGGATAGACAAAGCGCTGAGAGACGAGAGGCTGCAAAACTGCACTTACGGCGAGGGTTTTGATGTCTGGCTCCTCCAAAATGATGTACGAAACAGAACCTCGCGTGGCGAAGTTGTCGCCGATGTCTGCAATCAGCAGATAGTTTTTACCCCGCCAACGGAAACTTTCCATGGCTTCCCAGTCAGATGGCTTCGGAAGATCTATGGGCCATCGACCAACATGCTCTCCCCGAACCGTCAGCGCAAATAGCTCCGCGTTACTACCACTGTCATTAATTGACCAAAGGATATCCTCGTGAAAATTGCTCGCGGCTAGGCCGCTGGACTCGCTTAGTTGTCTTGATTCGATTTGACCCATCCACTGAACCGTCACTGGGGCATTGGAGACGTATGCCTTGGTTTCATCAGGCCTTATATTTTCCGAAAAAGCGCCCGCTGCATTGGCCAACAGCGCTAGCGGCAGCAAATAGAGGGCCGTCGTCCGTATGCTCATTCTCAAGGGTTTAGAGTTCATTCTTATCAAAATCTGTCGCGTAAATTTTCGGTCTCGCGCAGGTCGTTAAACCGAACTACGCCTCAAGCTTTGGCTGTGGCAATGTTAGCACTAACCCCTCCGCGGACAGACGTGAATTAGGAGATGCTGGACCAATGACTGACTTGCGATCATCTGTAGCTGCACTCGCTGGCTTGCTGAGCCAAAGTCAAAACACCATATTTTTCACCGGAGCAGGCATCAGTACCGAATCAGGTATTCCTGATTTCCGCAGCCCCGGAACCGGTCTTTGGAACAAGATTAAACCGATACAATTCCAAGATTTTGTGAACTCGCAGGATGCTCGGAATGAATCATGGCAGCGAAAATTCGATGGTGATGTGATGGCAAGAGCGGAGCCGAACGCGGGGCACCTTGCCATTCAGGAGTGGTTTGGAGCCGGTAAGCTCGGGGGTGTCATAACCCAGAATGTCGACAATCTCCATCAGCTATCTGGATTGGATGAAGATCGAATTGTCGAACTCCACGGCAACGCTACCTACGCGAGTTGTTTGTCCTGTGGGGCACGATATGAGTTGAGCGAGCTTCGCGAACAATTTCATCGTCAAGGCGAGGTAGCTCCCTGTCCTCTCTGTGGCGGTCTGATCAAGACCGCTACAATATCCTTCGGTCAAAGCATGCCAGAAAGCGAGATGACAAAGGCACAACAAATGGTCGAAGCCTGTGACCTTCTGATTGTCTTAGGCTCATCGCTGACCGTTTATCCCGCAGCGGGGTTCCCACAATACGCGAAACAGTTGGGCGCATCACTCGTTATCGTAAATCGTGAAGCCACAGATCAAGATCATTTATCTGACTTAGTGATCCACAAATCGATTGGTCAGGTTATGTCCGCTGCAGTGGCACAAGCTCGGTAGAGGCTCATTTTTCATGAATAGCGTTATCGAAAATCTTGGACTGTCCGCGGACGAATTGCGCGTAAAAATCTACACGCTTGTGCCAAAATGGCTCGAGGACGAGCTGGACGAATTTCGGTACCTCAGCGGTGGCTACAGCAACGTAAATGTGGCCTTCAGGCACAACAACGCCGCGTCCGATCGGAACAATTCGCTGGGAACTTTCTATGTACTTCGTCTACCCCAACGCCCACAGCCGTACGTCAATCGCCGGGCCGAAGCGGCATGGTATGAGCGCATGCCAAAGTCGGTCGGCCCTGCGCCGTTGGTGCTGGACGTGCCTAGCGGAGAAATGATCACTCCTTTGCTTACCGGCGATTTATTGGTCGATGTGTTTCATCAAAGATACTGCGAGGATGATCTGACCAGCTATCTGCAGGCTCTACACGGGCAACTGCCAGGGGTCGCGGAGCAATATCATGTCCCTACTCTGGTGCCGCAATTTATTGAGACAGGCTGGCCCGCGGATATCGAGCACTCCATGTTTGTTGATAGCGACGCGACACCCTTGTCGAGATCAAAAACGTTAGTGACTTGTCACAATGACCTCAACCCTTGGAACATTCTTGTTACCTCCCAAGGTTGGAAAACCCTCGACTGGGAGTTCGTTGGACGCAATGATCCCCTCTTTGACTTGGTCTCCCTACATCAGGGTTTGCGACTTGATGTTGGATCGTTGCCTAGGCTCGCGAGGGATTTTTTGCCTAGTGCTTCGTCCGAACAGCTCAGTCGAGCGGTCGCGCAATTTTGGCTACGGGAATGGTGCTGGGCGAATTATCAAATTAGTCATGGCGATCGACGAGCAGAAATCGTCGATCAAGAGCGCGAGGCTAAACGTCAGCTGGAGTCATTGCCTAAGTTTTAGTCGACACTTTTAATTGCTGTCAGGGCTTGCGCTAAACGTGCCTGCTCATTGCCCTCGCAGATCGAATATTTGCACCCACGGTTACTCAACTCCGCTTCATAAAGTGCGTATAAACGATCTCGATCCGATGGGTTTTCACGCTGTGGGTCAGGCTGCCAGGGCATATCTGGCTTGCACAGCAAATAGCGTCGCATGGCTTGGCATTGCCATTGAGACGATAGCTGCCGAGGAACCGGACCGAACTTCTCTTGCCACCAAACAATAAGGGTCAACAGATCGGTATCTAGAATGGCATCACCCTTGTTGCACTTCATCGCTTCCGCCCTCGTCTGCATGGAGGCCAAATTCAGTAGATCAGATGGACGGTAGCAATAGATACCAGATTGGGCATGGCGATCATCCAAGTACGCGCGGGCCAACTCTGGCAATAGAGGCCAATCCAGATGCGCATGAAGCTGGGCGGCAAGGGTGGACTTACCGCTGCACTCAGGGCCAGTGAGGACCAAAATCATTCAGCCATCCTTTGCCGCCACTGCAGCCAACCGTATACGGCCATGAGCAGATACACGCCATATAGCCCTGCGTACAAAAATAGGCCCGAGTTGGCGTCCATACCTTTTACGGTGTAAAGCCCAATTTGCACCACATCAATTACAAACCAGGCTACCCAACTGCTCAGGAGCTTTCGGGCACTCATCCACATGGCTACAAAACTGGCAACAGTAGTCAGGCTGTCAAAATAGACCATCTCTGCTTGCGTATAACGAGCAAAATAAAACCCCATAACGACGCTGCCGATGAAGGTGATTCCCAGCAGGCGGATCAGTGTGCTCCGTGCTAGACGCTGGGGCAGCAATTCACCCTGGGAGGCACGTAACTGCTTGCCACCGTATACCCAGTAGTACCAGCCATAGGCATTCATCACAACGTAGTAAAGGTTTAGCACCACGTCGGCATAGAGCAGTGCTCTGGCCACCACGATGACGGTGACACTCGCATAGAGCATACCAATGGGAAAGGTTAGAACATGTTCTTTTATAAGCAGCCAAACACACAAAAGACCAGAAATGACGCCTGTTAGTTCAAGCCAGTTTTCGAAGAAAAATTGCACTCATGCCAGGCCGCAGTTGAATCAATACAGAGTGCCGTTACCGCGTGGTACGCGCAAGCCACGTGCTCTATTCTTGATCAATGCATTCCCACAGCCCGTTGAGCTGCACGCAAAGAGACACGGAAGAGCGGTTGAGGGGCACGGGCATTGGTGTCGCGGCCTCCTGCTGGTTCGCAAAGGTCGGATAGTTATTCCTTGAACGTACATTTTTGGCCGCCGGTCGTTGCCAGCAGGGTAGATATTGGTCGTTTTGATCTTTCGGCATGGTCACAAGGGCCTTTGAAAACTTCCAAAACACCACGTTGCGATTGCTCCTCGTCTTACCTTGCTTCGGCAGTGTATCAGCGGTCTTATCTTCGGGCGATCCAGGATCTCGTTTAAGCGCCAAGGTTACGTGCTCCAGAAATAAGTTTTGCTACGTTAACGACGATGAACAATTAACCAGATTCTGGCCTAGATTCGCGTTAGAACTCGACGAGAATTGGTTGAGAGTGATGGAGACATTCTTTACGTCACTTTGTTGATTGCAAATCACGGCGGCAAACGAGATAGACTATCGTCTGGATTATTTGCAGGGATTTGTTCGTGGCGAAACATATTGTCATCGTGGAAGACGATCCGGATCAACGGTCGAACTATGCCGACGCCATTACCAACAAAGGCTATCAGGTGAGCGCCTATGGTAACCGCGAGGAGGCTCTTGCCGCTTTCGATCATGCCCTGCCAGATTTGGCGATCCTCGACATTATTTTGGGCGATGAAGTAGATGCTGGATTTCAACTATGTCGAGAACTACTTGCCCGCTCGCCCAGTCTGCCAGTGATTTTTTTGACGGAGCGGATTAATGAAATCGACAAGATTTCCGGACTGCGTCTCGGCGCTTGGGATTACCTTCCAAAACCGATTTCGCTGGATTATCTGGCAGAGCGAATATCTTCCCTACTGCGAATTAATGAGGCACGAAGCGCGCTGTCAAAGGCAGACGCGGCGAGTCAAAAAACCATAGGTGATTTAGCTTTGGATCAGGATGCGCTTTTAGTTAGCTGGAAAGGCGAACGCATCGACTTGTCTGGTACGGAATTTCGAATGCTTGCCAAACTCGTGCGGGCACCAGGGCATGCGGTGAGCTATGAGATCCTTATGAATGCGACCATGCAGAGTCTGGTTACCAACAACACAATCAACACCCATATGCGCAATATTCGCAAAAAGTTCGAGGCCGCGGACAAAGACTTTGCCTGTATCAAAAGTGAGTACGGCTTCGGGTACCGGTGGACCAAGCAATAGGTTGCACTACGAATGGCGTTTAAGCTGAACTTTCGTGGCCCAAGATTAGGGACCAAGTTAGCCCTCATGGGCCTAGCCTTGCTCGTCGTACCTTGGTTCAGCTATCTGCAGTTGGTTGAGATGGAGCGCCTGTTGATTCAGGGCCAGTCCCAGGCCCAACTCCTAACTGCCGAGGGAATATCGACCCTTTTCAACGGTCGGGAGGATCTGTTCAACGATCTTCCCGTCGCGCTCGAAGACTTCGAACCGCTTTATGCTCAGCCTCTTGGAAATACGATTCGTTTAGACGGAAGCGCTGATGATTGGGGTCAGACCGATGATCGAAACTACCTGCAGTTTGGCACTAGCAGCGGTGATCAGGACTCAGACTTTGCGCTGATGCTCGGCGAACGCTCGGACTATCTCTATGCGCACATGCGCGTTCAGGACAACCGATTGGTATATCGCGATCCAGACTACTTACGACTGGACAATGCTGATCATATTCGCCTGAATTTTATTGGCGCAGATGGCCGCGATGGTCGAATGTCTCTGGTTTTCGACCAATCTGATGTCGTGACAGGGTTTAGCATGGATGAGCAATGGCGCTACGCAGCCACAGGTAGTGCCGACAATCGGATCCAGGGGGTCCTTCGCAGGGTCGAGGGTGTGAACGTTGTGGCCCTCGAGTTTCGTATTCCACTGAGTTTGCTTGGCTCTCGGCAGTACTTCGGGCTGACCTATGTCGATGTCGACGACGAGCTGCAGCGCGACATCCTTCGGGTCACTCAAACGTTGCCTCCCGAGGCCACGCAGAGCTTTAATCTTGTGGTACTGCGCACGCCTGAGGTGCGAAATATCGTACAGGGGCTGGGCTATTCAGGAGCTAAAATAGTGGTGATCGATAACCAGCGCCGGGTGCGCGCGGAGGTTGGCGCCACGCGTCTCGCTGCCGTGGAGGACGATAGTTCAACCCAAATAGGTTCTCTGACTCGCCAACTCACTCGGGTGGGAGACTTTATCCGAACGTTCTTTATCAGTCTGTCGGGTGAACCGGTTGCACCGGACGGTATTGGCGGTGAGGCCAGTGAGGCTGAGGATGAAAGCGCCTCTGACCGGGCAATACGGCTGAGCTTGCAGGGTGATCCCATCGCACTACGCAACCCCTTGGTGAGTGGCGAAGAAATTATTTTGGCCGCACACCCAATTGTTTCCTCAGATCAAGTAATCGGTACCGTCATCGTAGAGCAGAATATTGATGACATTCTGCGTTTTCAGCGCACGGCGCTCGAACAAGTGCTGCTGCTTTCCCTGTTGAGCCTATTCGCGATATTTTTGGCGTTGATTGCCTTCGCAGGTCGTCTGGCCTGGCGAATTCGCAACTTGCGCCGAGAAGCCTCTGCAGCCATCGATGTGCGCGGCCGACTTCGCCGGGGAGGTTTACTAAATGAAATGAATGCGGGCGATGAGATTGGCGACCTTGCCCGAAGCGTTTCGAACATGCTGGAGAAGCTAAAGCAGCACAACAGCTTTCTGGAAAATATGCCCCGAACCCTGCGACACGAGATCAATAATCCACTGAATACTTTAAGCACTTCGCTGCAAAACCTAGCGGATGAGCATCCAGATATTGATGACAGCAAGTATTTAGAGAGCGCGAAACGTGGCGTTAACCGGATTGGCTCCATTGTTCAGAACTTGGCAGACGCAGCTAATTTGGAAGAAGCCTTGGAGGCCGAGGAGTTTGAAAATATTGATCTCAACGAGCTTCTAGCCAGCTATGTTGCGAATTGTGGGTCGTCCCATGTAGGGGTTTCTTTTCAGTACAAAGGCAGTCTAGCGCCAGTGCACTCCTTGGTATCAGATTTTCGAATCGAACAAATGCTAGACAAGCTAATCGACAATGCCGTGGATTTTCACCGCGCTGGTACACCAATACGCGTACAGCTAGAGTGCTACGGTGACCTTCTGCAGATTGTGGTCGCCAATCGCGGTGCTGCACTGTCAGAGGAGCGGCTGCACACCATTTTTGACTCTATGGTCAGTCACCGCGGGCCGGACAATCGGCTGCACTTTGGGTTAGGTCTGCATGTCGTGCGAATCATCGCCGAACATCACGGTGGCACCGTGTCCGCGCTCAACCTGGGCGACGCTAGCGGGGTCGCTTTTATCGTTCGGTTGCCTTTGGCCAACGCCCTAGGAGATCGCACGGGTGATCAAGCGCCTATTTTGACGACCGAACGCTAAGCCAAGTGATAGGCCCTATCCATGGCGGGGCCCTCACCGTCCTGCCGTACTTGCTCTTTTTGCAATAAGTTTTCGATGGCGGCTAAAACACTCCTAGCCGCAGCTGGATACATAAATTCTGGAGTATCCTTGTACATCAGCGGCACCATGTCGCGTATCTGATGAGTGCCCTGTTCGATACACAGCAGGATTTGGCGCTCGCGATCTAGACGATGGTCGATATAGGCCTGAACATGGGTCTTCGGGTCGATGATAGAGGGTCCGTGGGTTGGCCAATAAACCTGATCATCGCGTTCTAGAAGCAGCTGCAGGCTGTCCATGTAGGCTGCCATATCGCCATCGGGCGGAGAGATAATACTCGTCGACCAGCCCATAACATGGTCGCCGGTGAAAAGAGCCTTCTGTTCTTGTAAGGCAAAACACAGGTGATTTGAGGTATGGCCCGGGGTGTAGACGCACTCGACTGTCCAATCCTCACCGCGAATTATGTCGCCGTGTTTCGAGAGATGGTCCGGCTTAAAATCCATATCGCCGCCCTCCTCTACCTGCACCCCCTGTTCTACTTTGCCCGCACCATGGGGTCCATAGGCATAGGTCGGCGCGCCAGTTTTCGCCTGCAGCAAACGACATCCCGGTGAATGATCCATGTGGGTGTGGGTAACAAGGATATGGCTTACCTCTTCGTCTCCAAGGGCATTGAGGATTGCATCAATATGGTCAGCGTCGTTTGGACCTGGGTCAATAACCGCGACCTGTCCGCTGCCCAAGATATAGGTACCCGTGCCATGAAAGGTGAAAGGACTGGGATTATTCGCGATAACGCGCCTGATACCCGGAGCAAGCTGCGCTACGGATCCATAACTAAATTCCATTTCTCGGCGATAGGGAATATCCACCATATGTCGTGCCTCGGTTATTAATGCCCTTTAAGCCGCATTGGTACCAGCGGCCAAAGTTGCAGGAATGTAGGGTTGGGGGTTAGTTAACGCAAAGAATGCCGTTATTACCATTCATCTTGCCAACGCTTCCATTGCTCGACGTCCGGTCGAATGGCTAGGGCCAGCGCAAGATATTTGCGTGCTTGATCGAACATATCCACTTCCCTTGCCTGCAATGCTACCCCTGCAAGACGGTTCGCGCACTGACGCAATTGCCTATCTGCCTGCTCGTTGTCGGGGTCAAGTTGCAATACATCGCGCAAGAGAGCAACCGCATTGTTTGGCTCGGGCGCAGTGATGAAACCTTGATTGAATAATACGCTCGCCTGCTCTAAGCCCACGGCAATTTGTCGCTGGCGCGTAATTTCGCTGTCGATAACTTCTCGCATGCTGGCAATGGGCGTTGCGTTTAAACCCTCTGTCTCTGCAAGATCCAGCATAGCTTGAGCTCTGCCAATCTTTCCTTGATTCAGCATTTGCTGTGTTTGAGCCATTACCGTCGCCGTAATTTGCTGTAAGCCTTGCGTTGCGCGTTCGTTGTCTGGATCTGTAGCGAGCACCTGCAACAAAAGTTGAGCAGCACTATCATCGCCCTGCGCCATTAGACGCCCACTGGCTATCTGCGCTTCGGCCCGAACCAATAGGTCGGCAACAGCACTTTGGATTGAGGTGGCCTGGGAGATAAGTAATCTCACTCGGTCATGTTCTCGTAAGTCGCTGCGGGCAGCTGTTGCACGCTGGAGCAGACGAATCGCTTCGGCCACCTTACCCTCCTGCGCGGCCACGGCGGCTAGCTGTCCATAGTGCTTGCTGATTTCAGTGAGTCCTGCCGCGGCTGCCGAGTGATCGGGTGAAATTCGAAGAATTTCTTCAAAAGCCTGTACGGCGGCAGCAGCGCTGGCTTCATCGGACAATCCGCTGCTGCGCAACAAGGACTGAGTGCTGACCAAGAGTCGCTCCGCACGAAACCGATTTTGCAGACGCAAAGAGAGAACCGTGAGCTCAGGATTCGCACCAAATACCGCCTCCGCTTCTTGCAGCCTTGCCTGAGCGCGTTCAAGGTCATTGTCAGTCATGGCTTGTGATATCGACTGTTTCCAGGCCGCCGTTGTCGCATCCAGAGCCTCGCCCGCTTGAAGAAACGTTGGCGCTATGTCGATTACCCGGCGATAGGCAGCAACGATAGTGCCCAGGCCCTGGTTTGGGTCCGAGGCGAGTGATTGGGCTTCTCGCCACGCGGCGGTAAGCTCGGGATTCTCAATTATGCCGATGGCGGCTGCGGCTTCCTCAACAACGGGCAAAAGCTCTTCGCGGAAGGAAAAGAGCCCGGCGAGAACCGAGCCACTGAAAATGATCGCTACGGTACTTTGTAGCGCAATACGTCGCTGGCGTTTGCGGCGCAGGCGTTTATCGCGTTTCTCCAACTCGTCTGGTCGTAGGCGCAAATCCGCGAATAAGGAAGAAAGTTCCTGAGTGTCGATTGCTGAGTTCCGAATGACTCGATGATCCAGTTCTGAATCGTCATTAACTGCATTTAGAAGTTCTCGTATTTCTGACGAACTCGCGATTCGTTGCGCAGCATCTTTCCGCATCAGACCTTCAACCAAGGGCTGGAACGCCTGCAGATGGCTCGGTAATCGCGGAGTAGGGTCATTGAGGTGCGACTGAATGAGCAGCTCCGGGCTTTCGTCAGAAAAGGGCAGCTGACCGCTGAGCATTTGAAAAATGATGACACCCAAGCTGTAGAAGTCACTTGCGCTCGTGTGAAAAAGATTCTCACCGAGTATCGTTTTACAGATTCGCTCGGGGCTCAGATATGCGAGTGATCCGGCGTTGTAATCAGCTGCTTGGAATTCATCATTCCAGCGATAGGCACAGTGCAAATCAATCAACACGGCCTGCTGGTTTGGCGCTATCAGTACGTGTTCTGGGCGTAGATCGCCGTGAGCAAAACCACCGGCATGGAGAGCCTCCAATGCCGCGGAAATTTGCAGTATGAAATCTCGCAGTGTCCTAACGGCAATCCCCTGCTCAACGCAGGTTTGCAGGGTTCGCTGTCCGTAATTACTCAAAAGCAAATAGGCGCTGGACGTTCCGCCGCCCCGACCGACAAGCTGACACACTCCCGGATGGGAGACCTGTTGCAGAACTTCAGCTTCAAGACTTTGCGGACGGCAGTATTTGAGAACGACTTCTTCGGCGCCGATAGAGCGTCGAACCAAAAAGGTATTACCAGCGTCTCCGGAGCCTAGCACTTGAACCACCGTGAAACCATCGATCACGTCGTTCACGCTAATAGGCAAAGCGGCATCCGTCATTCTTCGACACCAGCAGAGCCGGCAGGCAAAGCGCCCGAGAACGACGAACCTGTCTCGGGCGCAAGCTGTGGCAGCGCGACGACTGTTCCCACGACCAGCCGACCCAGCACCCATTCCCCACCCTCTATCAGCGCTAGCCCCGTAAGACTCGCAGCTTTGCCGATGCCGTGAGCGAGGCCGTTGATACATGCGTTGGCTTTCACCATCCATTCGCCTTTGGCGTCACGAAATTTGCACCGCGAATTGACGGCAATTAGCGATGATTCAACCAAGGCATCGGCGCGGTAATCTTCAAGAAAAAGTTCGCCCTCTGGGAGTCGCTTTATGAGATGACCGTGGCGCTGACCGTCTACAAAGTAGCCCCGATAAAGCGTGCCGTCAGATGCCTTGAATACGCCTAATCCCGTACGCTGACCGCGAAGGAAGTTACCTTCAAAATAACGTCCGTCAGGCCATTGATAAGTCCCGATTCCTTGCAAAGTGTCGTTTTCAAATCGGCCGTCATAACGCTGTCCTTCTGCCCACGACATACTTCCAACACCGTGACGTCTGTTGGCAATAAAAGAGCCTGAATATCGGTCTCCGTTGGCCCAGAGGAATATGCCATTGCCATGCATTTGGTTGATGAAAAAGTCGCCCTCATAGACATCGCCGTTGACCCAGGTCAAAGAGCCATAGCCTTGACGCTTTCCGTCAACGAACTCTCCTTCATAGCGACGCCCATCGGCCCAGATGTAAAGACCCTGGCCGCTTGGGAGATCATTGCTGAACTCACCCTCATAGCGATCACCATCGGCCCATGTATAGATCCCATTGCCATTGAGCACCCCATCGATGACATCACCTTCATAGCGATCACCGTTTGGTAGCGTGAAAGCTTCGCGCGCTGCATGAAGGCCGTTACTCAGGACTAACAGCCCCACTATTAAGGCTATTCGATACTGCATATGCATAAACTCCGATACAATTGGCAGTGTCGGAGCAAACACTTCTGGAAAGCAAATTTTATTCTCGATCGTTCTTTACCTTGTCGTCGGTTTGGGCAGTGGTTTCATCGGTGGTTTACTGGGAGTAGGCGGCGGAATCATTATTGTTCCCATGCTCTTTCTATTGCTCTCTGAAAGCAGTCGATATCCTGAGGATCTTGTGCTCTTGGTCGCCATAGCGACCAGCCTCGCCTGCATCGTTTTCACATCCGCGTCTGCGGCTTATGCACAAATTAAAGGCCGACGCGTGCTTTGGGATATTGTGAAACGCCTTTTACCAACGGTGCTGTTAGGTAGCGTGCTCGCGGGCTATCTCGCCCCCATGGTTCCGTCTGTATGGCTGCGGACTGGATTCGCAATATTTATCACCGCTGTGGCCGCCGTAATGTATTTTGACTGGAAACCTTCCCCGCATCGACAGTTTCCTGATGGGGTAAGAGCGGCACCCATCGGCTTCGGTGCTGGTCTGATTTCTGGGTTGGTGGGCATTGCCGGAGGTAACGTCATTGTGCCGACTTTGGTTTTCTTCAATGTGACCGCGCATCAGGCGACGGCGACTGCCAGCACTCTAGGAGTGCCGATAGCGGCCTCAGGCGCATTAAGTTACATGTTGCTCGCTCCTGCACCCAACCATGAAGCACTGCTGGGATACGTCGACTTGCAAGCATTTTTTTTTATCGTCATAGGTTCAGTTCTTGCTGCTCCGGTGGGAGTTAAATTTGCCCAACGGCTACCGGCGGCAACTTTGAAAAAGGTTTTTTCAGTAATGCTAATGTTGGTTGCCGTGCGTATGGTGCTTTAGTGCTCATGGCCCGCGAAGGGTTCCACCGATTTGCTGCATTTAAATCGTTAGTAAAGACGGCGAATCTGAATGGCTTCCGTTGGCTGGTCAGCTAAAACATCCGAGATCAGAACAAGTTTTGCATCCAGAGCAAAACCCTCTTTTTTCAGCACGTCGAATGCTCTCTGCAGCGTTTTTTCTGGGTCACTGCTAAATGCAATGCGATGAGCGTACACCGATCGATTTAGCGCCAGGCGACGACGTGTTTGGCTGTCATTTGTGAATGCAAAAATAGGGACATGCTGAGGTCGTGCGGCAGTGACATAGTCGGCAACGATACCGCGTCGTGTGATTACGATAATGCCCGCCGCTTCTACAGACTCTGCAAGAGCCACGGCATGTACGGCGACATGCTGTTTATCACCTTCAATTTCTAGCGCCTTCTCGTACCCTAAGCCTGGAAAGCGCTCTGTTCTGTCAGCGATATTTGAGAGTTGCTCAACACAGCGGTTGGGGTACTGACCCACGCTGGTTTCTCCAGATAGCATCACTGCATCGACGCCTTCATAGATAGCGTTTGCAACATCGGTGACTTCTGCACGGGTGGGAATCGGGTTGTCGATCATCGATTCGAGCAGGTGAGTCGCCACGATGCAGCGTTTACCCTGGCGAGCACAAGCATGCACGATTCGTCGCTGAACATTGGGCAAGTCCGCGATATCAGTTTCGATACCCAGATCGCCCCTGGCTACCATCACACCATCTGCGACGGCCACGATCTGATGGATATTATTTACGCCTTCCTGGTCTTCAATTTTTGCAACGATCTTTGTAGATTGTCGCTTTCGGCCTAGTAACTGCTGCAACTCAACGACGTCATCCGGGCTCCTTACAAAAGACAGCGCAATGAAGTCAACGTCGTTAGCCATTCCAAAAGCAATATCATCACGATCTTTAGAGGTAATGGCGGGCAGGTTCACTCGTACTCCCGGCAAGTTGACATGTTTACGGCTTCCTAGCGTGCCACCATCGATGACTTCGCAAGTGAGTTGATGATCTTTTTTTTGCAGAACCCTGAAGTTCATCAGACCGTTATCCACGGTGATGATGCGCCCTACTTCGACAACGTCGACCAACTCAGTGTAATTCACATGTATGGAGCGTTGTTCAACTAGGTCTCCGTCGCGCACACTCAAAGCGACCACGTCGCCTGAATTTAGCTCCATTGGGGTTTCTAAAACCCCGGTACGAATTTCGGGCCCTTGGGTATCCAGTAGAACCGGGACAGGATAATTGACATGTCGGTTGAGCGTTTTTATCCAGTTAATGATTTTCGCGGCGCTTTCATGATCAGAATGGGACATATTGATTCTGACAATGTCCATGCCGGCTTCGCACAAGGCCTTGAGGCCTTCGAAGCTCGCTGTGGCCGGACCGATAGTGCAAATGATTTTAGTACGCCGCCGCATCTTGGTAGCTTAGTACTCTGACGAGGACAAGTCATTCGACCAGAACGTTTCTAACCGGGATTCGACGTCTTTCATCATAATATTTTCCGGCCGCCAGTACTCGGGGTAGAAGCGTGTGATGATCGGGTCAGCAAAGCGAGGGTCAACCAAGCAGATCACCCCCTTGTCCTGGGGCCCCCTAATGACTCGACCTGCGGCTTGAACCACACGTGTCATTGCCGGCTGAAAGTAGGCTACTTGCTCACCCCAGCCACTGCCATGAGAGCTATTAAAATAGTTGACGCTTAAAGAGCGAATAAGATCTGTTGGAGGTAGGCCGAGGCTTACGACAACGACGCCATCCACGACGCCTACCCCAAGGTCTAAGGACTCGGCGAAGACGCCGCCCATGACAATACCCAAAACTGCCGAGGATGCTTGGCGAAACTTCTTGAGCAGGGCCAGTTGTTGCGCCTCGTCCATGGCAGGGGTTTGAGCGATAAAATTGTCAGGTCTGTGAGGACTTTTGGCTAAGTGATGCAGATATTCGTAGGACGGCATGGCGACCAGGTAGCGGCCCGAGTGCCCGCGCTGCAGAGTTGCGATTAGGTCGCAAAGCTGTGGCAATGACTGCAGTCGACGCCGATAAAACGTGTCGATATCCGTCACCGCGAGCACTTTGATTTGCTCTGAGCTAAATGGTGCGATCGCCCGCATGGCCTGGGTACTCTGGGCGCCATCCTCTGCTTCATTTAAGGGTTGGCCATGGAGCCGCTGATAAAGATTCAGCGGTGACACGGTGCCTGAAAATCGAATGACGCTGCGACATTCATCCATCAGCGCCCGGCCGTAGCTACTGCCGTCAAGACACCGACGATGAATCGAAATGGCCTGCTCCTCGCTGCGATCGTTTAGCCCGAGGCAGGCAGGTTTTGCCTCACCACGCGGGCGTTTAACCACATGACAATAGTGTTCGTCCTTCGTCCACTGTTGAGAACGCTGCCAGCGTAGCGCGGCAAAATACACCGCCAGCACGTTTTCCGGCAGGAGTTTGTTGGCATTTTCGGCGCTAAAGCGTCGCGATTCGGGTGGCAAATCGGATTGAACAAGGTTGTTTGCGTCAAAGAGCGACTCGGTCTGGGGCTCTGTACTGATGGGATGCTCATATGCGCGTTTTTCAGTTGCCTTACTGTCAAAGCTTCCTTCCGCTCCCATCACTAGGTCACAACGAAACAGCAGTTCTTGAAGAATCGTGCTAAGCGCCTCGTTGTCATCGAGAACGAACTGAGTTCCGCGTCCTAACTGAGGAGCTTCATAAAGCAAATCCATGAAGGCCTTGAGCTTTACCAACGATTCCGTGATCTCTTGTGGCGCCTCTTCCAATGCGGCATAGACGTCGCGAGAGCTGATTTCAACGCTAAGCATGTCGTTGATGCGGTTGCTAAGCTGGTGGGCCTCGTCAATGAGCAATGACCGATGTG
The DNA here is from genome assembly GCA_902528515.1 of K189A clade bacterium. Lineage (GTDB taxonomy): Bacteria > Pseudomonadota > Gammaproteobacteria > Pseudomonadales > Azotimanducaceae > UBA4421. The sequence continues at coordinate 4,060 of CABZTD010000033.1, read as the reverse complement.
CTTGATAGGCGAAGCGCTGAAGGCGAACCGATGGGTCAAAAACATAGTTGTAGTCCGCGATGACGAGGTCTGCGGTCATTGCGATGTCGAGACTCAGCTCAAAGGGACACAGTGAAAATTCGGCGGCCATGCTCTCGATAGCTGACCGATCTGCAATACTTCGCTGTTCCAGCACCGACAGAGCGGCAGGAAGGCGGGAATAGTAGCCTGCTGCATTCGGACACACGGACGCATCGCAGTGCATTTCTGTTTGCGGGCAGGTTTTTTCCTTTGCGGTAATTTGCACCACGCGCAGGGGCGCATCGTCTGTAGCTATCAATTGTGCGGCGTTCAGGGCGGCGTCCGCGCCTCGATTTCTACTGGTTAAAAAGAAAAACTGTTCATCATATGCCTGAGCCTTTAGCGCTGGAAATAAAACAGCAAGGGTTTTGCCACTTCCCGTCGCAGCCTCCAATAGCAGATTGTCGCCATTCACAATGCTCTTATAAACCTGTCCCGCCATCGCGCGCTGGTTTTTTCGAAAATCCGCGTGGGGAAAGCTCAGATCCTTCGCCCAGGTCGATCGTTTTTTTGCTCGCGCGTTGATGCGCTGCAAAAAAGTGCCGTAGCAAGTCAGTACAAAGGCGAGAAAGAGCAGTGCCTGGGAACGCGTTAACGTGTGCTCATATGTCCTTAAGGCGTCACCCTCTGGATTGAGATAAATCACCCGCGTGCTAACTCTTGGGATGTTGGAATCAAACTGGCACAGCATTCCAGCATAAAGCCAGGCCTGGGCCTCGTCAGCCCCTCGAAGCGTTGGCAGAGAGCGTCGTGATGTTTTGTACTCTTCTACGACTGGATCGCCGCCATCGCAGTAGGTCAGTCCGTCAATGCGTCCCTGCAGCCGCCAATCCTGATCGAGTAGTCGAACCGGTACTTTCAGGCTGAACTCTTTTTGGTAATTCGCATCTGCATTGGTTCGTTTTTTTTGCATGGCGGAATGGGCTGCCGCCCCCTCCCACGTTTCGACACTGCGCTCTCCGCCACTTGGGTATAAATCGCCATGACGAAACACAAAGGACGCTAGGTCGCTAACGGCCAGCGGTTTCACTTCGCTGCTTTCAACTTAACGATACGAGCATCAATTCCCATGTCGCGTAGAATCGCAAACCAAGCGCGCTGTTGAGGCTGAAGTTGATCTGTGGGTCCTTTTACTTCGACGAACTCTGCCTTCCCATCCTCATAACACAAAAATAGATCTGGGAAGCCTTTGCGGTAATCACCTAAGTTACGAATCAAAAATGCGCTGAGCTGGCGCACCCACTTAAGCGGAACAACTTCAAGCCAATGGATTAGCGGCACTGACTGCAAAAGACCCCAACTCACCAAGGGATTTGCGGTCCCCCATTTTAGGTCGGCTGTGTCAGTCATCCGTTCAACAAGCTCCCGATCATCAGCGACACAAGCCTCAATGATGGCCAGTTCCCCGATTCGGGCTGAGGCAAATTCGTGTGCCAACAAATCATGGGGAGCGCTTTGAAATGGGTTGGTAAAAGCGCCAGGCACCGCCGAGTAGATGGCGTCCCAATAGATTAGTCCCGTGAACGTCTTGAGCACGGCATTTTCGCTATGAATACCCCAACCCCCGTGTTGTTCGAGTAATGCTTCAAGGACAAATCTCTCAACAGACGTGTCCTCGAAATCACAGTCGGATTCCACAGACCATATCGTTGTTGGTGGTTGATAGCCCTTACAACGTTGTCCGAAGCGTTCGCTGAAAATTTTTTCCGTGGCGCTGAGCGGCGACTGGGTAATTTGCCTAAGCAATTGTTCACAGGATTCATTGTTACCAAGCTTGGCGTGGATACGAACCCGTCGCTCTCTAGCCGGCGGAACCTCCGCTTGGGCGTAGAGACGCAGCGCCTCCCCTAGCGCCTGATGCTGTTCGCACCATTTGCCCAGTCGCAGCAAATTCCTTTGACGAAGCCTTCTCGCTTCAACAACCGCTATGGGCTCACTTAGTTCATCGACTAACCCCGGGAGTAGTGAGGGATGCTCGTCCAACCGAAAGATGTAGCTTCGCAGTTCTCGCTCGCGAAGGTAGGTCTGAAGACTCTGCTGACTGGTAAATCGAGACTGGGACAACTCAACTGCTTCGTACCGAACCTGTCCCAAATCGCGACGAATTTGGGTAGACCAGTTTCTGTCGGATTGGCCAAAATACAGTAGCTGAACCAACTGCCAGTGCCACGGTGCGATGAGGCTGAACCATGTCACGTGGCCGCTGGCGATTTGACGAATACGCTGATCGGAGTAGCCGCCCAGAATATGGTGGCTGATACGCTCCTTTGCCCAATTTCGATGACACTGATTAGCTGCATCAAACAAACCCAGCAATTCAGACTTAGTGAGCACACGCAGCAGCCAGTCGGCCGGTACAGCGGCATTACGGCTGATCAGACCAAGAGTCCCTAAATTTGCTAAGGCATCATGTGAATTGCTGACTTCGGCATAGCGTAGGGATCGCTGAAGAAAAATTGGGCCGTTGCGTGTTAGCAGTCTCGCGAACAAGCGTTGGGCATCGTCGTCTGCCTGCAGATAGGCGCCTAAGGATTGCTCAAGATCCTCGGGCAATATTTCTTGGTAGGCAGCCAGCACGTAGGCAAAGACCTCAGCAAAATTATTTTGATAATAATCCGCTGGGGCGGCCTCCTTGGCTATTAGCAGGGGTGTACCCGTAACGGCTTGATCAGCATTCAACGCGCGAGTTCTTGGTTCGCTCGGCGCAATGCAAGCGTTATCCGATCTCTCTATCTGTGTCTGTGGGAAAGGCATGAACCAAGTATATCAGTTGCAAGCCTTATGCTCGCCGTGTGACGCTTGTGGCCCGCACAAGGGCATATGGAAGGGCGATGAATCACTCAACCAAGGTGGCAGATTATTGTCTTGCGACAGTCGTCCTACCCAAAAGCATCGAGGCAATGCTAGAGGCGGATAGTGGCGGTCTATTCAAAGATCAAAATTTGTGGCGAGTCGCCGCGCCGTTTTTTCAAAAAGCGAAAACGCGCGGTGAGTCCATGCCTCTGCTATTCGCAGTGCGTGATGACGAGACCTGTTGGTTTTCACACTGGGCCATGATTCGAGAAATCGAAGTCCTAGAACTGCCAGACTCTCGAGGCGAAAGCCGCTGCTACTTCGATCGCCTAATCGCCTTCAATCCAATCTGGTCAGAAATTGATAGCTTGTGCCATAAACCCAGCGACGAACAGCTGAGCCGTGAAAGAAGTGAAGGTGCTCGAACCCTGCGCTGGCCGCTACAAGAAAACCAGCTGCACCCTTATACAATTTGTGAAACGCCCGCGTTCATCCAAGCGGCCGTCACATCGCCTGCTCCACCGCCAGAGGCTTAATCAGTCTGAGTCTACATCACCCATGGCACTTAGCTGGGGGGCGATCACTTTTTTCACCGGAGCGCCTAACTCACGAAGCTTTTCTGCCTGTCCGACCAAATTTCCGCGTCCCCCGGCGAGTCGCCCGTAGAGTGTGTCGTAGGTACCCTGCACGGTACCTATCTGTTTGCCGAGTTTATCGACTTCTTCAACGACCCCCTGAAGTTTGTCGTACAGGGCTCCGGCCCTTTGAGCGATGTCCTGTGCATTGCGGTTTTGTTTCTCCACCTGCCACAGATTGTCGATGATCCGTAACGCCATCATCAGCGTTGTTGGGCTGACGAGCATGATGCGTTTGTTAAAGGCATCGACAAAGAGTTTCGGATCCAGCTCCATGGCCAGAGTGAAGGCAGATTCTATCGGGATGAAAAGCAGCACGAAATCCAGAGAGCGTAGATCCGGCAACTGGTCATAGTCTTGCTCAGCAAGCTTTTTTACTTGCCCACGCACAGCATCTACATGCTGCTTCAAAAACACTTGGCGTGCCTGCTCGTCCTCGGTGCTTAACGCTTGCTCATAGGCCACAAGGGTTACCTTTGAATCCACCACAACGTCTTTGCCCTCGGGCAAACGAATGACGATATCAGGCCGCTTAATACTGCCCTGCTCGTCGCGACTGGAAGGTTGTACGA
>CABZTD010000032.1 GCA_902528515.1 K189A clade bacterium | reverse complement strand
TAAAAATACTCCTACGAGCCAAAAGTCTGATGATCAGGCTTAGCCTTGGGATGTTGGTCCATGAGCCGCCTGAAATCTCAGGGCTGGCGTTGAAAACTCAAAAGCAAAGAAAGGCTTTGGCTTTCATTCTGGCCAATATTTGGAAGCACGGCACGAACCCAATCCACTTTAGTCTGAGGAACCAGCGCAACGTACCAAAACGCTACAACCCTGGGATGGTTGGTAACAAACCGATCAAGTCAGTCCTTAATGCGCTAGCGGATCTTGGGCTGGTAGAGATTGAGACGGGAACATCAAAATTCACCTATAACCAGAATTGGGAGAGAGAGACGCCAAAGCTTTCCCAGTTCACTGCGACAGACGCGTTCTTTGAAATGCTAAGGATGACTATTCCGTCCAAGCACTTCTTTGAGGCGCCCCCGTTTCATATCCAATACAAAGACCTCAACGACAACTTACTGGATTTTGAGTGGTGCGAATTTTCGAAACGCGCTTATCAAGAGCTTGCTGAGTACTGCGCTTTCATGCAGGAACAGGAGCTTACCGCAGATGGTGAGCCTCTCAGCCATTATCACGTGACGCGAACCTTCAGAGATTGGACAGGGGACGGTAGTTTTTTGTTCGGCGGTAGAGGCTTTCATCCTGTAATGCGGATGTCAAAGCAGCAACGGTCCAGAATCTTGATCAACGACAGTAAAACCGTTGCCCTAGATTACCCAGCCAGTGAGCCAAATATCCTCTATCAGATGATGACGGGAACGCGCTTGTCTCCTGATGGAGATCCTTATCAAGTAGATGGCTTGGAGCGTTCAGAGGTAAAGCCTTTCTTCACAATCATGCTGAACACATCGGGAGCTTTTGGTGCAGCCAAAGCCGTTGCCAATTGGCTTGATGACAATAAGGTCAAAGATACGGAGAAGGCCCCAGTGTTTGCGGCCATTGAAAGGTTTGGGTCTGTCCGGGCCGTGATCAATGCCATCGTGGAGCGCAATAAACCTATCGAAGCATGCCTAATGCAAGGCAAAGCCATGGGACAGCACTACCAGTGGTTAGAAGCTAATCTTGTGTTTCATGTGGCCTATCAGCTGAGCCTCCAAGGTGTGCCTGCCATCACTGTGCACGACGAGTTAATCGTGATGGAAAAGCACAAAGAACTGGCTGAGTTCATGATGTACAACGAGTGGCCACAGGATTTGCCCATCCTTGCCGATGCTCCTTGGAATAAACGCTCTGAGACGCAATACGAGGGCCTCTGAGGCCTATTCAGCTGTGAAGTGGTAGGACGGTAAAGGTAAGTGCCGTGGACTTATAAAGACTTTCATTTTTGAAATCGGAACTAGCAAGTGACGTTGTTTCAAGCAGGATTTTTTGAAAGGAGCTGCTATCTTGGAAACCTACGCTAGGTGGAAAGAACCTTTGCAAATGCGGGGCTGCAAAGAATCAGAGGGGTACGAAGCCAGATGCTGACAGGTGCGATCCGAAATCAAGTTGATCAGGTTTGGAATGCCTTTTGGGGTGGTGGCGTTTCAAATCCTTTGTCGGTCATAGAGCAGATTACCTACCTGTTATTCGCCAAACGGCTCGACGATATGCACACGGCAAAAGAGGCTCAAGCCAACGTGCTAGGTGAGCCAATTGTTGACCCTATTTTCAGTGAGTCTCAGCAGCATTTGCGTTGGTCAAGATTTAAAGACTTTGACCCTGAAAGGAAGTTCAGCGTATTCAAGGATGAGGTCTTTCCTTTCATCAAAGCGCTTGATGGTAAAGCTGGCAGCGCCTACACGAAGTTCATGAACGACGCTGTGTTCATAATCCCAAATGCCAATCTGCTGGATCGTGTGGTCAACATGATCGGTGAGATACCCATGGAAGATCGCGACACCAAGGGCGACCTATACGAGTATATGCTCTCAAAGATCGCGACGGCGGGCCAAAACGGTCAATTCCGGACACCTCGCCACATTATCAAAATGATGGTTGAGCTTACTGCGCCTACACCAAGAGACGTTGTTTGTGATCCAGCTTGCGGGACGTGTGGGTTCCTTGTGGCAACGGCCGAATACCTTGAAGACAACCACGCTGATGCGCTGCGTGATAAAGCAGTTCGCCAGCACTTTGATCAGAACATGTTTCACGGCTCTGATTTTGATTCTTCAATGCTGCGTATTGGCGCGATGAACATGACGCTTCATGGTGTTGAAGACCCAAAAATTGCGGATAGGGATAGTCTTAGCCAAGACCATGCAGATCAGAGGGCAGGGTATTCGCTGATCCTAGCTAACCCACCTTTCAAAGGCTCGTTAGACGGTGATGGCGTTGCCAAGGATCTTCTGCAGGTCAGTAAGACCAAGAAGACAGAATTGCTCTTCATGAGCCTCTTCTTCAAACAGCTAACACTGGGAGGCAGGTGCGCTTGCATTGTTCCTGACGGGGTTTTGTTTGGCTCAAGTAAGGCGCACAAAGACATCAGAAAAGTCCTTGTTGAGGAACAAAAGCTAGATGCGGTGATATCCATGCCGTCAGGCGTGTTTAAGCCCTACGCGGGAGTCTCTACGGCAATCCTAATCTTTACCCGCACAGATTCAGGAGGAACCGACAAGGTCTTTTTCTATGATATGGAAGCAGATGGTTATTCTCTGGACGATAAGCGGGAGCCAAAAGATGTAAACGATATCCCCGACATCCTAGAGAAATATCTGCAGTACAAAAATGCGGAGGGCGATTTCACTGACAAAAAGCAGAAAGCCTTCGTTGTTGATAAAGCAGACATCGCAGACAACAAATATGACCTATCCATAAATCGCTACAAAGAGGTTGTTTATGAGGAGGCTGAATACGATCCACCTGAGGTAATCCTTGATCAGCTTGAGGCGCTAGAGGCAGAGATTCAGGGGGATTTGAAGGCTTTGAGGGCCATGCTGTGAGATTGGTAGCTCGCCTTGCCGAAGTTGCTAAAGTCCAAATGGGGAACGCACCCCCCGGCTCAAGTTATAACGAATTAGGTCTTGGAATGCCTATGATTGCTGGTGCGGGCGACTATGGCGCGGAGACTCCTGAGCCAAAAAAATGGACGATAGCGCCAAGTCGAGTTGCAAAAAAAGGCGATCTCATAGTGTGCGTCAGGGCTACGATTGGTGACCTCAATTGGGCTGATAAAGATTACTGTTTAGGCAGAGGAGTCGCTGGGATAAGGGCTGTTGAGGGCGTTTCAGATATTCGGTATCTAGCTCACTTCATCCGATCTCAGAGAAACGAGTTAATTAAGCTTGGAACTGGATCCACGTTCTTGGCGATAAGACGAGATGATTTGGAAGGTTTGAGCGTCTCGCTCCCACCCTTAGAAGAACAAAAACGCATTGCTGCCATTCTTGATAAAGCCGATGCAATCCGCAAAAAGCGTCAACAGGCTATTGAGCTGGCTGATCAGTTTTTGAAGTCTGTGTTTCTGGATATGTTTGGTGATCCTGTAACGAATCCTCTAGATTGGCCTGTCAAACCCTTGAGTGACTTTGCGAACGTCATCACTGGGTATCCCTTCAGAAGCGGTCACTACGTTGATGATGAAGAAGGTGCCGTGCGGCTTTGTAGGGGCGCTAACGTTCTCACAGGGTATCTTGACTGGTCGGACGCTAAGTTTTATCCCATAACCAAAGTTTCGGGTTTGGAAGATTACGAGATTCATGAGTCGGATATTGTACTTGCTATGGATAGACCTTGGATTTCATCAGGGCTAAAGATCAGTTACTGCCACGGACTTAAAAATTCTTATTTAGTACAACGTGTAGCAAGGATTCGGCCTGTAGCTCCAATTCTGGGCGAGTACCTCTACCACTTTATTGATAGCGATGCCTTTACACTGCATTGCAAACCGACAGAGACAACAGTTCCACATATTTCGCCAACCGAAATCAAAAGCTTTGAGATGTTTGACGTGCCGAAGAATTTACTCCAGAAGTTTTCTGCAATTTCGAAGGCGACGAACCAATATAAAAGGAAGCTGCGAATTTCAGAAAAGATGGGCTTGAGCCTTGCAGCTAGTTTGTCGCAAAGCGCCTTTATAGATGGTTCGATAGATCTAGCATCAGCATAGTGTCATGACATCCAACTTCGCCTTCCTAGCTGAAAATTGGAGCTTCCTTCTGGAAGACGCTCAGCGTGTCGAAGCGTTTGCTTTGCGTGACCCACGCACTTCATCTTTCTACTCCCGACGAACTCTTGAGCGAGCCTTGCAATGGCTTTATCGGAATGACTCTGCGCTAAAAGCCCCCTATGACAAAAATTTGGCTGCGATGATTCACGAGCCGACTTTTCAGAACAACATCAAGAGGGGCTTGCTCCAAGACATAAAGTTCATCCATCGCTTAGGCAACATGGCTGTTCATGAAGAGCAAGACATCTCTGCGCAAGAGGGAATGCAAACTTGCTCAGCGCTTTTCCGTTTCCTTGGTTGGCTGGCACGCGTCTATACACGCGGTGGTGCAGCGCCGGGTCAATTTAATATCACGCTGTTACCCAGTAGTGATGCAGACGATAAGAGTCAGGCTTCGGTTGTGGAACTGCAAAAGGTTCGTGAGCAATTAGAAGCCAAAGAAAAAGCAGAAGCAGATGCACTCGCTAAGCAACAACAGACAGAAGAAGAACTAGCCCGGTTGCGAAAGCGGTTAGCCGAACTTCAGGCTGTTAAGGAACAAAATCAAAAATCTATTCTTTCATCTGAGTACACAGAAGCTGAGACAAGGGATGCATTCATAGATGTATTGCTGCGTGAGGCTGGTTGGAACCCTAAGGGAAAAAACGTAGAGGAATATCCAGTACAGGGAATGCCAAGCGACAGTGGAGAGGGCTTTGTTGATTACGTGCTTTGGGGTGCAGATAACAAACCGCTCGCCTTAGTTGAAGCAAAGAAAACCAAGGTTGACCCTAAGGTTGGCAAGCGTCAGGCAGAGTTGTACGCGGATTGTCTACAAAGCATGACGGGGCAAAGGCCAGTTATCTTCTATACCAACGGCTATGAAACATGGCTTTGGGACGATGCTGAATATCCTCCAAGGCGGGTAGAGGGCTTCTACACGCGTGACCAGCTCCAGCTGCTGGTCAATAGGCGCGGCAGCAAGCAAGAGCTTCTTCAACTCCAACCGAAGCAAGAAATAGTTGAGCGCCCATACCAACTTGAGGCTTCGGCCAGAGTGATGGAGTCGTTTGATCAGCAGAAAAAGCGCAAAGCTTTGATCGTTATGGCAACGGGCACAGGCAAGACAAGACTATCCATTGGCATTGTAGATCTGTTGATGAGAGCCAACTGGGCGAGACGAGTTCTTTTCTTAGCAGACCGCATAGCATTGGTAGAACAGGCAAAGAGAGGGTTCAAACAACATCTGCCAGACGTATCTGTTGGAAGTCTTCTAGAAAAAAAGGATGAAGACGCTCGCGTTGTATTTTCTACGTATCCAACAATGTTGAACCTAATTGACGGAACGAAAAAGGACAGCGCAAATAAATATGCGGTAGGGCACTTTGATCTGGTGATTATTGATGAGGCGCACCGCAGTGTTTACCAAAAGTACGGAGCGATCTTTGATTACTTTGATTCACTTTTGTTGGGCCTAACAGCAACACCTAGGGGTGAGGTAGGCCGCAGTACATACAGGCTGTTTGAGCTGGAGGATAACGACCCTACGTTTGCCTACGAATTAGATGAAGCGGTAGAGGACAAGTGGCTAACGCCTCCCAGAGCCATCTCCGTTCCGCTTAAGTTTCAAAGAGAAGGAATCAAGTACAACGAGCTTTCAGAAGAAGAGCAGGAAGAATACGAGCTGCAAGAGCAGTTCTATGACGAGGAAGGCAAATTAATCACAGAAGTAAACGCGGCAGCTTTAAACCAATGGTTGTTTAACGAAGATACCGTCGACAAAGTCCTAATGCACCTGATGGAAAACGGGCTAAAGGTCGAGGGCGGTGACAAGCTTGGTAAGACCATTATCTTTGCCAAGAACAGTAAGCATGCGGACTTCATCGTCGAGCGTTTTGACAGCAACTATCCGCACTTTGCTGGCAAATTCTGCCAGAAGATCGATTACTCAATAAACTATGCACAAAGTCTGATTGATGATTTCAGTTTTAAAGAGAAAATGCCGCAAATAGCAGTATCGGTGGATATGCTGGATACAGGGATAGATGTTCCAGAGGTGCTCAACCTTGTTTTCTTCAAGCTCATGCGTTCCAAGATCAAGTTCTGGCAGATGGTGGGCAGGGGTACGCGTTTGTGCCCTGATCTTTTTGGCCCCGGTGACGATAAAAAAGAATTCATGATCTTTGATTTTTGTCAGAACCTGGAATTCTTTGAGGCCAATCCGGACGGATATGAGGCGGGTCTTCAGGAGCCGATTAAGCAAAGAATCTTCAAGCAACGCCTTAACATCGCTCACGCACTTCAAGAGCGAGACGATGCGGATGACGCACTGAGGGAGCTTGAGCAGGGTTTGAAGAGTCATATGCATGAGACAGTTGACTCACTCAATACGGATAATTTTATAGTCCGAAAGGTTCGACAAACTGTTGAGAGTTACAGCCAGCGCGATAGCTGGAACGAGTTGAGCGAGCGGGATGTCGCCGCTATCTCAAAGCAGCTTACAGGTTTGCCCTCCGCCGATGACGATCATGAGACAGCTAGGCGTTTTGATTTGATGATCCTTAATTTGCAGGCATCCATTCTTGAAAAGACGCAGGCTCAAGTTGGCTATCAAAAAGCCATTCGCGTAATGGCCGCTAATTTAAAGGAGAAGAAAGCAATACCCGACGTGGCTAGTCAGATGGAGCTTTTGTTGGCCCTACAAACTGATGATTGGTGGGCCGATGTCACTCTTCCGATGCTTGAAGGTGTTAGAAAGAAGCTCAGGAGCCTTGCCAAGTTTGTGGATCCTAACAAGCAAAAAGAAACCGTATTCACAGACTTTGAAGATGAGTTTCAGGGCGGGGGCGAAGAACGGCAGATCATCGCGCCAAATGAAACGCTGACGGACTACCGAACGCGTGTTGAAAAGTACATCCGTAACAATCAAGACCACATCACCATAAGACGCCTGCGCAACAATCAGCCCATCAGCAAGGCAGACATATCGGCCTTAGAAGATCTACTCTTTGAAAAAGAGCAGCTTCTGCCTCGCGAGCAATATTCTTCTATCTATGGAGAAAAACCCCTTGGACTTCTTGTGAGGAGTGTCGTGGGGTTAGACAGGAACGCAGCAAAAAGCGTCTTCGCAGAATTCATTTCCCGCTCACCGTTAACGCCAGATCAGATGAGATTCCTCAGTGAAATCATTGAGCGTCTCGTCAAGAATGGCCTTATGAATCCGCGAGAGTTGTTTGAGGCGCCTTTTACTGACTTTCATAGCACTGGCTTGTCTGGCGTCATGGGTGAGCAACAGGCCAAAGAAGTAGTAAACCTGATTTCTGAGGTTCAGAAGAGAGCAGAGGTAGGTTAGCCGGCTTGATAAACCACCTGCTAGGAAATCGTGCGGGGATTTATCGCCATTGCTCAGAAAAGAGTAGTCAGACGTAAAGGGATCAGTCGTGAAGCTAGGCAGAATTACCAAAATTAACCCCAGAAAGATTTGGGCCCACGAGGCACTAGATTTCACACAATGGTTGGTGCGCGAGGAGAACATAAGTGTTCTCTGTGAGGAGCTGCAGATCAATATTTCTGGTGTCAGGGCCGAAGCGTCGGCTGGTAGATACAACGTTGATATTGTTGGTGATGAGACTGAGTCCAATCGCAAAGTAATCATTGAGAATCAGCTTGAGTCTACGGACCACAAGCACCTTGGTCAGCTGCTAACTTACGCTTCTGCTTTTGATGCAAGCATTATTGTATGGCTGGTGACGGATTACACTGAGGAGCATAGGCAGGCGATTGATTGGTTCAATAGAAACATGCCAGAGTCGATAAGCTTCTTTCTGGTTCAGATAGAGGTTTATAAAATTGGCGATTCTGAGCCGGCGCCGAAGTTCAATATTGTCAGCGAGCCGAATAACTGGAGTAAAACTGTAAAGCAGTCCTCTACCGGTGACGGCGTTAGTGATCTGAAGCTTCTGCAAAAAGAGTTCTGGGAGGGTCTGAGGGGTCTTGGTTCCTCTTCAAATAGCACTCTCAATTTTGGAACCGCTCCTAGGGCACAGCATTGGTACAACGTGTCTTTCGGGACGAGCCGATGTCACCTTGCCCTTACGATCAATTCCCAAAAGAAGTACATCGCCTGTGAGGTTTATATCCGCGATGACCCAGAGCTTTACTCTAAATTTCTTCAAAACAAGCCAAGCATCGAGGGTTCCATAGGTGCTGAGTTGGATTGGATGGAGCTACCAAACGCTACCGCTTCGCGCATTCAGTTAGCACATAGCTGCGATCCGACTGAAAAGGGGAATTGGCCGAAATATCAACAATGGCTAGTAGAGACTGTTGAGAAATTCAGCATCGCATTCAGGCCGCATGTTTAGGAAATGCATTTGCGTCCCAACTTACGCATCGGCCAAAGCGTTCTACTGGACAATGCAAAATTTACGCAAAATGTTTGAGTATCCCTATATCTACGGAGGGGTGGGGGTGGATTCCTGCCTCTCCGGGGGGGTGCGACGTATTGCTTATGGTTCGATCGCAGTAAGCAAATAGCTGAAGTGATACGGTACAATATGTGGTACAAGCAGCCACATCTCTAATTGGAAGATGCGGTTTATACTAATAAAAACAGCGTATTAAGACAATTTAGTGGCGGAGAGACAGGGATTCGAACCCTGGAAGGCTGTTACACCTTGCTGGTTTTCAAGACCAGTGCATTCAACCGCTCTGCCATCTCTCCAGAAGCGCAATCTTGACGAACTCCGAGTCCCAGCACAAGGTGATGTTGGCTTAGCCGCCAGAATTCAGGTAGTGCGCCTTCGACTTGGGTTGCGAATGCGAACCTAGTGCGCATACTTCGAATTGGACCGGATAGAAAATTTCAAAGGGGAAGAGGGTGGTAAAAAAGGTACTGATCATTATCGCCATGGTTTACGTGGGCATTGTCGCGGCTTTTGAAAGCCTGTTGGGCTATTTCCAGCCAGCCGATGATCAAACCATGGTGATCACGACCTTCGATAGCGAAGGTCGCGGGGCAGATCGTGTGGTGGCTCGCCTTGAAAGCGACGGCAATCTATACGTGGCTGCGAATCATTGGCCTCGCGCGTGGTACCAAGCGGCGCTTGTAAACAAAGCGGTCGAGATCACCTTCAACGGTGAGACGCTCCCCTACACGGCAGTGCTGCTTGAGGGCGAGGATCACGACCGAGTAAATGATGCTCACCCACTACCTTTCGCCTTTCGGGTACTTACTGGGTTTCCACCACGATATTTGATGCGCCTTGATCCACGCTAACCGAGTTAATTAACCCGGTGCTTAGTGGTTCCACCAAGGTCGGTCAGAAAATGCGCGCAAGTCTAGTTCGTGGGTCCATACCGAGCGGTGCTGTTGTGCAATGTGGTAGTAGGTTTCTGCGATTTTCTCCGGAAGCATAAGACCGTCGTGTTTCATTCCCTTGGTCTCACGTAGTTCTTGAAATCTTTCGGGCCCTAACATTTTGCCTAGGGTATCGGGTGCATCAACGGCTCCGTCTACGAGCACGTGGGCAACGTGGATACCGCTGCCAGAGAACTGGGCGTTCAAGGTTTGGCAAAGCATACGGCGCCCACCCATAGCTGCTGCGTGGCTGTGTTGTCCTGCATTGCCTCTTACGGCCGCGGTGGCAGAGGTGACCAGTATGTTGCCCTTACTGCGCTCCTGCATATGCGGTATGACCGAATGCGCCGTGCGAAAAAGTCCGAAAGTAGCCAGACGCCATCCCATCTCAAAAGCTTTATAGGTCGTAGCCGCCAGAGGTCGATCGCCAATCTGGGCACCAAGATTGAAGACCACGGTATCGATAGGGCCAATGTCCTTCTCGACCATCGTTACTCTTTCTTCAATTGAGTTTTCCTCAATGGCGTTCAACAAAAAGCCAGACGCGCTCCCTCCGCTTGAGTTGATTTCTTCAACCATGGAGTTCAAGCCGGCCTCGTCACTGCGACGGCAAAGCACAGCGTGGAATCCTTCTTGAGCGAATTTACGGCCTACGTTGCCGCCGATGCCAGCTCCGGCACCTATGATTAAACAAACGGGTTTCATAAGGAAAGTCTCCTATGGTTTCTGAGATGTGTAGCGGCCCTCGGCGGTGCGCTGGTAAACTAATTCTCCCTGCAGATAGGTTTGCTGGACTTCAACAGTCATGATTTCCTCTAGGGGAATTTCCAGAATATTGCCGGGCAGCACGATCATGTCAGCATATTTGCCAGGTTGCAGAGAACCCTTGATCTTTTCGTCAAAATTGATGAACGCACTAGTGAGTGTATAACCGCGAAGGGCTTCTGGCAGCGTTATAGCCTCGTCAGGACCGTAAACTTTTCCGCTCATACCTTTTCGCGTCGTCGAAGCGTAGAGACCCACCATGGGTCCAACAGGCAAGATATCGCTCGAGAGTGCGACTTTAATTCCCGCGTCCATTGGGCTGCGGAGGGGGTTGTTATGCGCCAGCCGCCAGCCATCTAAGTTGTCTGAGTATCGCCCTTCCAAAGTATAGGTAAAATTAGGCTGCTGCGTAATGTGAATGCCGTGCTTGGCCATTTTATCCATCGTGCCCTGTGGTGGTCGCATGGAAAAATGATTGAGATAATGACGATGGTCCTCGCGCGGGTTGCGCTCAAGAGTCTGTACGAGGATATCTACCACCAGTTCAATTGCTGCGTCGCCAATGGCATGAATGCCCATTTGCAGTCCAGCATCGTGAATCTCATTGATTTGTCGAGTCAGCTCAGTTACGGGCATGTTCAAGTAGCCCCGATAATTAGGCTGATTGCGGTAGGGTTCGCGAGTGTAGGCGGCGGGGCCGGTAAACCCACCGTCAACAAAGATTTTGATGGGCCCGATCTTCAGCCAATCGTCGCCATCGCCAACCTCTTTGCGCAGCAATGAAATCGCCTCAGGATTCCACCATTGAAATTGCAGCTTGGCCCTTGGCAACGGAAGGTTGCGTTCAGCGTATACACGCTGCCAGCGGCGGTATTCATCTGGTGTTTTTTGTGCGTCAGTAATACTGGTAATGCCCATGCTTAAAAGAGCGTTCAGATTGACGGCAAGGCTTTTGGCCAATTCCCCTTCTGTTGCAGGGGGTATTAAATCCAAAATCAAACTGTGCCGCTCCCGGATGATACCGTTGGGCTCGCCTGTGGTGCCTCGCTCGATGACGCCACCCTCAGGGTCAGATGTATTGGCGGTAATGTCGGCGGCAGACAAGGCAAGACTTGACGCCACAGCGCTGTGAGCGCCCGCGCGGGTTAGCACCACAGGGTTATCGGGAGCCGCGTCGTCTAGGTCATAGCGGTTTGGCTTGCGCTGTTCCAGCAGTTCATCCTCGGACCAACCGTAGCCGGTAATCCACTCACCGGGTCCCAACAGTTCGGCTTTAGCGCGAACAAGAGATTGTATTTGCGCTATCGAAGACACTTGATTGAGATCAATGTATCGAGCGGCATCGCCTGAAATATGAGTATGCGAATCATTGAACCCCGGCATCAACGTGTTGCCTGCAAGGTCAACAATTGACTCACCTTCATAAGTTTCTAGTAGCTCTCTCGTCCCGCTAGTGATGACTTTGCCATCGTGAACAACAAGCACCTCATGAACATTAAAAGCTACGTCTATCGTAAGTACGTGACCATTATGAAAAACAAGGTCAACGATTTGTTTGCTGGCCTCGGAGGGCCCGGCGGGTTGGGAATCAGGGGCATTTGAGCAGGCCACACCTAGTGCGAGTGTCCCCGTGGCTCCGATAATGCCTATTGCCTTATGAGCGACGCATCGAATCCATATTTTCAGCATCTTACTCTTCCCTCAAGTGGCGACAGCCTCTTTACTCAGGCGGGTTCGGTCAACCCAGGTGTCAAAGCGAGTCAACAAAGACGGCAGAAAGAGTAAATCCAGGAACAAAGCGACGATGATAATTGGCGTGATGATCGAAGTCAGGTTTTTAAAAATCTCGGTGCTGGAGAATCCCATCAGGGCTACGCCAAGCGACATCCACAGCGTTGTGATTGTAATTGCACTTCCAGCGAGAGTGATTGAATTTTCAATAGATTGCATCGGCGATTTGCCGCTATCTCTGGCAGTTTTGTATTTGCTGAGTACGTGTACAGAGTCGTCTACCACCAAGCCAATGCTTATCGCCAAAAGCATCAATACGTAGGGACTTAGGTTACCGTCTAGTAGCCCCCATAGCCCAAAAACAATTGTGATTGGGAAGACGTTAGGGGCGATGCTCAATAGGCCATAGCGCAGACTACGCAGACCAATCATCATAGTTAGGGTGATCATGATTAAACTCAAAGAAAACCCAGTAAATAGCTCGGTACTGATGATCTGGTTCAGTCTCGCCCCCAAAATAGTGTTATTAGCGTGAGTGACTTGGAAGGCCTCGGAAGCGTAACTATCTGCCAGGAGTTCGATCTTGTTGGCAAGTTGCAAAATCTCTTCGTCAGACAGTCCGGACGTGGCCGCGTAAAGGTAAATGGCGGAGTAGTCTTTGTTGAATATCTGGCCAAGGTTGGGGTCGATTTCTGCGACGAGCTGATAACCCACAAGGTAGTCAATCACCGTTAGCCGATCCTCCGGGATCACCTCATAAGCCTCATCATCATTGTTCGCAGCTTTGTTTCTGAGCTTTAGATAATCGAGGTAGGTTGACACCCAAGTTATTTGCGGGTCGGCTTCAAGCTGTGTTGCGATGTCATCGACTTTGTCCAGAAAGTCCCGATTCGTGATGCCGTAGTACTCATTACTCCGGACCACGAAGGCGAGTCCCCGATCGTTTTCGAATTCGCGCTGTTGGATTCCCAAAACCGCGCTCAGGTCTGACCCTTCGTCGATAAAGGCAAAGGGATCGTTGTCCAGTTTGTTGAGAGGGAGCATGAACAAGGTCACGATGATCAGGCCAAGGAAGCCCAAAAAGAGCGTTTTTTCTCTCCTGGTAACCAAACTCAGCACACCTTCGATAAAGCCGGAAACACCAAGGGGCTTAGCGATATTGCGAACTGGAATCAGTAGGATCATCGCAGGCAATAAAAATACCGTGAAGAAGAATGCCCAGATGACCCCTATTGCAACGATATTGCCGAAGCCATAGATAGCTGGCGCGCTGCTCAAGTTGAGGCTCAAAAACCCCATAGTCGTGGTGACCGTCGCCAGCGCAATGGGCCTGAAGTTGATGTTGATGCTCTCGATCAACGCTGGTTCCCGATCGGCGCCCCGCAATATTTTTTGCGCATAGACGGAGAGCACATGAATACCATCGGCAAATGCGACAATACCCGCAACGGCAGGGCCAAGCCGTGAAATTTGATTCAACGGTATGTCCAATAACGCATGGGTACCAACGGTCACGATAATAGTCATCAGCGCGACGACAGCTAGAGCGATAGATGAGAGCAGGGACCCAAGGCAAAACCACAGCAAAAGCACCCCAGCTATGACAACCAAGGGGAGCAGCACCTTGTTGTCCTTTTCACGAGCGAGATTGCTCTCTCGCTCGAACATTGGACCGCCAACAAGGTAGATACGTACATCTGGGTACTGTTGCCTCAACGAATCTCTCAGTACAACCGCTGATTCGGCCACTGCAAGACGGGCCTCGGACGTATCCTCGCTCAGGCTATAGCTAATGTTCGAAAACGTTGCGTTGCCAGCTGATGTCAGCCTTCCTTGAGTCAGGTCCTCGTCGTTGAGAGCGATCGCCTTAATTTGTTGGAGATCGGCCTCAGTTATGTCATCGAGGTCGGGAAACAGATAACTGCGTCCTAGAATTTCTTTGTCTGCCTCCCTGACGCGGTAGGTGAGGATAGACGACATAGCAATTGCCGAATCTATTTCAATGTAGCGCCGGGTTAATGCGTCGATAGCGGTCAGGGTGCGCAGGTTGAATATGTCACCATCAACCTCGAAAGCCATACCTAAGCTTGGCGCAGAAGAGGGGAAATCTACTCTCGCTTGATCGACCTCGGCCTTGTACTCGTCCGCTTCAGCAAAGAGGCTTTCGTTGGTGCCATCGAAGCGCATGAACTGTACACCCCAGCCACCGATGATGGTAATCAGTACTGCGACTACGGCCAGTTTAAACCGGTGTTGGACCAACCAAGTGCCTAAGTCCGTGGCCATAACTCTTCCTTAACGGCAATGGATCCTGCCGGGGAAGGTTGCTACAAATGGCGTTGATTTTCGACGCATTTTTTTCTGAGTTCAGCTACTATCGTTATGGTATGGGACGATTTTGCATAGATAGGGTGTATTAATGGGATTTGTACGAAAGGGTTTTTTAATCTTATCTGCCCTCGCACTCACGAACTCCGCAGTCGCCGAAGAGCGTATTGGCGATTTTGCGCTCCTCGACGATCAGGGGAAGTTCCACCAGCTAAGCTACTACGGCGACTACCAGGCTGTGGCAGTTTTAGTGAGCGGATTATCGAGTCAGGCAGACAAAGAACAACTCAGCGCATTTGCTGATGTAGCTAAGACCCTTTCAGATGATGTCGTATTTTGGGTGTTGAATCCCAACCCGGAGATGGATCGAAACGCAGTTAGGGCAGCTCTCGATAGCGAGCAGATTGAACTTCCAGTATTGATGGATGATAGCCAGCTTGTCTCAAAAAGCCTTTTGGCACGCAAATTTGGTGAGGTCTTCGTACTAAACCCTCAAACAGCCACGCTGATTCAGCGCACCAATACGGAGGGGCTCAAAGCTAGCCTCAATGCGTTGAATGGCGGTTTGAAACAGGTCCCTAGCCAAAATGCCAGTGATGCGGTAATGGGTGAGCCGATTCAGTACACAAGCGTTGGGGCGGTATCCTACAACGCAGACATCGTGCCAATACTCGAGCGCAATTGCGTTTCTTGCCATCACGATGGCGCCATCGCGCCATGGTCGATGTCTAGTCATGCCATGATAATGGGCTGGTCCCCAATGATGAAAGAAGTGGTAATGACCAAGCGTATGCCTCCCGGGCAAATCGACCCTCATGTGGGCCTGCCGATAAAGGACGTTGCCGGGCTTACAATTGAGGAGAAACAGAAGCTCATCAAGTGGATCGAAGACGGATCACCGCGAGGTGAGGGCGAAGATCAACTTGCCGCCCTAAAGTTCGATGATCCAGAGTTCTCCTTAGGCGAGCCGGACATTGTGTTGGATGTGCCCCCCCAGGCAATACCGGCCACAGGCGTGATCGATTACCGATATGTGCCTGTAGAACTCAACCTCGATAAAGACGTCTGGGTAAGCGGGATCGAGTTCCTGCCTGGAGACCGACAGGTCTTGCACCACGTGATTACTTATTTACAAAGCCCCGCTGACAAAACCGAGAATGATGGCAGGGACGATGATGGTACCGGGCTGGGTATTGGCGGCTTCGCGCCGGGCAGGCAGCCAGACTCTTTTCAGGACAATAGCGGCCGCCTAATACCCGCAGGTTCCAACCTGTTGCTACAGATGCACTACACTACGTCGGGTCGTGAGACGGTTGACGCAACGCGCATCGGTATCTTCCTGCACGATGAACCGCCGAAGTACGTCATGTCTGGCGGCGTCGCGGGCCAGCGTCGCTTCATGATCCCACCTGGGGCGAAAGAGCATAAACTGCGTGGAGAGGAGTTGATCGAACGTGATGCCTATTTGTACGAGATGATGCCGCATATGCATTTTCGTGGTAAGTACATGAGCTACTCGGTGGAGTTCCCCGACGGCACTACAAAGGATTTGCTGTCAGTGCCGAAATACGATTTCAATTGGCAGTTTAAGTATGAGCTGGAAGAGCCTCTATTTTTACCGGCCGGTACGAAACTGATCGCGGAAGGCGCTATGGACAATTCGGACCGTAACCTTGGCAACCCTGATCCTAGCCGTCCGGTCTTTTTTGGACTTCAGACCATGCACGAAATGTTCTTCGGCTTCACCACCATTCGTTATTTGGGGGACGTTCCCAAAACGCAACTGGTGAATCAGGGCTCGAACAATACTGTGATAGAAAGCGCTGGTGGCGGGTAGTTCGTCCAACACACTTTTGTTTCCCTCCCCAGTTCGGGAGGGGCCCTGGTGCCGCTGACACATCCGCGCTAATGGAAGTCGCGGGATTGGAAGTTATGTTGGGCAGAGACTGAATCCGTCAAAAGGCGACTAGCATCCTCGACATGACCGACGACCACGTGAATCACTCGACCCTCACGCTCTACAACCCCTTTGAACTTCAGTAACTGGCCCTGCAGCAGTATCGCCCGAAAACGTTCCATCACAGAAGACCAGATCACTATGTTGGTGTTGCCGGTTTCGTCCTCTAGCGTCAGAAACACCACGCCGCTGGCGGTGCCAGGGCGCTGGCGACCGGTCACCACGCCAGCTATGCGAACCATTTGTCCGGTACGGTACTGCTCGAGGTCTATAGCGCGCCGGAAGCCTCTAAGCTCTGGGTGCTCGCGCAGTAAGGTCATAGGGTGAGGCCCCAGGGTCAGACCGGTATAGCGATAGTCGTTAAACATATCTTCGGTCACCGAAGGTGCATGCAGGATGATCGTATCCTGCAGCGCGGGATCTCTGACCGTGGTTTGCGGAGCACAGGTTCCGCTGCTGGCCTGAGGTTGTTCTAATAGCAGTGGTGCCGTAATGCCAGTGACATCCCAGTGGGCTTGATGCCGATGTCCTGCTAGTTGGTACAAAGCCCCGGAACGGGCGAGAAAACCTAGCTGCTGGTCATTCAAACTTGCCATACGCGCAAGTTCTTGGGCATTGCGGAAGCTCCGCTGCTTTGCCTGTGACGGCTGTTTGGTCTGCAGCTGCTGTTGGGCCTGCATGATGCGTTCTGCAGCATCCACGGATAGGCCTTTAATCATACGTAGCCCCAAACGCAGTGCTGGTTCAGTTGCTGCTGAGTCTGAGGGCTCTAGTGTGTGGTCCCACTGACTGATACCAACATCCAGAGGGCGAACATCAATGTTATGGCGTTGCGCGTCTTGCACCAATTGAGACGGTGAATAAAACCCCATGGGTAGGGAGTTAAGTAGGCCGCAATAAAAAGCTGCGGGCTGATGACATTTCAGCCAGGCTGAGATATATACCAGCAGGGCAAAACTGGCGGCATGAGATTCGGGGAAGCCATAGTCACCAAAGCCCTTTATCTGATTGAAGATGCGATAGGCAAATTCTTCATCATGGCCGCGCTTGAGCATGCCGTTAACCAGTTTGGCCTCGAAATGGTCGAGACCACTCCGTTTCTTCCATGCGGCCATGGCGCGTCTGAGTTGATCGGCCTCGCCAGCGCTAAAGCCCGCCGCTACCATGGCTAGTTCAATCACTTGTTCCTGAAAAATAGGAATCCCCAGGGTGCGCTCTAGTACTTTGCGCACGCCGGGGCTGGCGTAGCTGACAGGCTCCAGACCCTGCCGTCGCCGCAGGTAAGGGTGCACCATGTCACCTTGAATGGGGCCTGGGCGAACGATGGCGACCTCAATCACCAGATCGTAAAAATTATGCGGTTTCAGCCGCGGCAGCATGGCCATTTGGGCACGGGATTCCACCTGAAAAACCCCAACGCTGTCGCCTCGCTGTAGCATGGCGTAGGTGTCAGGATCTTCTGCGGGGATTTGCTGGATGTTCAGCGGTTTACCACCTGGCTTATCGAAATTTACCAGCGCTAATGCTTTGCGGATGGCCGTCAACATACCCAATGCCAGGACATCGATTTTTAATAAACCCAGCGTTTCCAAATCTTCCTTATCCCACTGAATCACTGTGCGATCAGGCATGCTGGCGTTTTCAATGGGCACCAGTTGAGCAAGCGGGCCAGCAGAAATCACGAAGCCACCGACATGCTGAGAGAGATGGCGCGGGAAACCCAAAATAGCCCCAAAGAAATGCACGAACTGCTGAACTTTGGCACTTTGGGGATCTAGGCCAATGCTGCGTAAGCGCTCGTCTAGTGCCTCTTTTTTGTCCCACCAAGCTAAAGATTTAGATAGCAAGTCCAGCACGCCTTGATCCAACCCCACGGCTTTGCCGACATCGCGAATGGCGCTACGAGGGCGGTAGGTGATCAATGTAGCAGCTAGTGCGGCTCGATCACGACCATAGCGCTTATAGATGTATTGAATAACCTCTTCTCGACGCTCATGTTCGAAATCCACGTCGATGTCAGGCGGCTCTTTGCGTTCCATGGACACAAAGCGCTCAAACAGCAGGTGCATGCGTGCCGGATCGACTTCGGTGATGAACAGGCAATAACACACGGCAGAATTGGCCGCTGAACCCCGACCCTGACAGAGAATCTGCTGGCCTCGAGCAAACTGCACAATATCTTGTACGGTGAGGAAATAATGCTCGTAACGCAGCTGAGCAATGAGATCGAGTTCTTTTTCAATGAGCGCAACGGTATTGTCGGGGATGCCGTCGGGCCAGCGTTGGCTCGCCCCATCGTAAGTGAGCTGACGCAGATAGGCACCAGGAGTTAAGTGAGGAGGTACCAAATCTTCAGGGTATTCATAACGCAGCTCATCCATGTCGAATTGACACAGATCGGCAATCACCATGGTTTGAGCGAGCATTTCATCCGGATACAGCTGTTGAAGGGTGGTGATAGAGCGTAATGTACGTTCGGCGTTACAAAAGCCACGGTAGCCAAGGCTGTGAATATCGGTTTTCAGCCGAATAGCGCTCACAATGTTCTGCAGTCCTTGGCGATCTGGGCAGTGGGTATGCACATCATTCACTGCCACGATGGGCAGCTTTAAAGCCGTGGACAGGGTGAGGGCGCTGGCGGTTTTGTGTAAGTCTTGACCATCGTGAAATAGTCCCAGGCCGATCCATAGGCGCGGCATCAGGCTTTGTAAATGAGTACCAATGACCGATAACTGCTCCACACCTTGGCCTTCACAGATCCAAATACCCAGGCATTCACTGAGGCCGACCTGCAAATCTTGCTGGGTTAAGTAATAAGATCCTTTATCAGAACGCTTTCTTAACTTGCTGATTAAGCTGGATATTTGACCGTAGGCCTGCCGATTGGGCGCCAGTAAAACCAGCCGGCATCGACTGTCTGTCGCACTGGTATCCGGGGATACGAGGGTTTCATCCAGTATAAATTCAGCCCCGCAAATCAGCTTGATACCGCAGGCCTTGGCGGTTTTATGGGCTTTGACTAAGCCGGAATAGCTGCACTCATCGGTAATGGCTATGGCTTCATAGCCCAGTTTGTGGGCTTGTTGTACTAACTCTTCAGGGTGCGATGCTCCGCGTAGAAAGCTGTAGTTGCTTATACAGTGCAGTTCAGCAAAGGGTCGATGAGTGAAGTGGTTTCCCTTGTAGCCGAGATATAGAGGCATCTGATCGCGTATTCGCGTGGGCACCGATGCAGCCTGGAAGCTCCTGGCGGTGTTGCTAAATGATGTGGTGTCTGAGCCCATCGATGCTGTTTATCCAAAATAACCGTGCAGGAACCAGCGGCTGTTGTTGTCAGCGGGTGCCGCGGTCTGGTGGGTGTAGACCCAGCACAGGGCCCCGTGAGCATGTCGGGCGATATAGTAATCTCGATGTTCTGCCGAGGCTGCGTTAACGCCAGTTTCTGTCATCGGATCAGCCAAGCGTTCTGGGCCCTGCACCAGGATTAGCTGTTCTCTGGCGATGGCCTGGGGCTGGCGAAATAACCATAGGGGACGCCTGCCTTGCAGAAGGCCAGCACTGCGTCGGCCTGTGGCTGCAGGATCGGTTGCGGGTTCGTTGGCTGGCTTGGCAGACAGGCTGGTCACACCTTGCCAAGCTTGTTCCGGGCTATGTTGTGGTTGGGTTCGTATGCTGTAACAGGCGCGCTGGCCCAAACGTGCCCTTAGTTCGTCAACCAGCTCGTTTATCGCCAAGGTGGCGCTTGCCATGCTGCCAAACAAGTCTTGGTTGTTGTCCAGCCAAGGCTGGCTCACGGTCATGTCTAGCCCCACGGTTAGGACTTCTGACGGCAGTTCGATGTTTTCCAATTTTAGCGCACTGAGCTTCAGTATGTCTTGGTGGCGCTGTTTACCCTGACCAAGGCGTATGACCAGGCGGGTGGCCTCGCCCTTGAAAGGTGCAAAACGCCAATTCAAGGCGATACAGCCTTGCTGATGAGCGATCAACCAATGCTCTAGTTGTTTGGCCAAATAGGGCATAGGGCCACGTAGCAGCACTTCTTTGTTGCGAATGGGTTTGAGCAGATGCTGCTGACGAGAAAAGTGCTCT
>CABZTD010000031.1 GCA_902528515.1 K189A clade bacterium | reverse complement strand
GATTTCAATGAGATTTACACCAGCCACGACGTGCAGCGACTGAGCACACAGAGTGCCCGGTGCATGGATTGTGGCGTTCCATTCTGCCAATCAGAGGAAGGCTGCCCGATTCATAATCTGATCCCGGAATTCAATGACTTGGTATTCCGCGACCAATGGCGCGAGGCGTTAGACCGCCTACAGAAAACTAACAATTTCCCGGAATTTACCGGTCGCGTTTGTCCAGCCCCCTGCGAGGGATCCTGCGTGCTTGGCATTACCGATCCAGCCGTCACGATCAAGAACATCGAAATGGCCATTATCGACAGGGGATTCGAAGAAGGCTGGGTTACGCCCAATACTCCTGCTAGCCGCACCGGCAAAACCATCGCCATCGTCGGTTCAGGCCCCGCCGGACTCGCCGCAGCTGACCAACTGAATCGAGTTGGGCATACCGTCACGGTTTATGAGCGCGCAGACCGCATTGGCGGACTGCTCATGTACGGTATTCCCAACATGAAGCTCGGCAAGGACGACGTAGTGGAGCGTCGCGTCAACTTACTGCGCGAGGCTGGTATTACCTTTATCACCGGCACCAGTGTCGGCAACGGATGCGGTGACAGCGTCTCGGTGACCGAGCTGCAGCAGCAACACGACATCGTCTTACTGACCACCGGGGCCACCGTACCCCGGGATCTGCCCATTGAAGGTAGGGAATTTAAGGGTGTCCACTTTGCCATGGACTTCTTAAGCGCCAACACTAAGAGCCTGCTCGACTCAGACCTGCAGGACGGCAACCACATCTCTGCCAAGGACAAAGACATCATAGTTATTGGCGGCGGAGACACCGGCACTGACTGCATTGGCACATCACTGCGTCATGGCTGCAGGAGTCTGGTGAATTTCGAACTATTCCCCAAACCGCCCGAAAGTCGCGACGCTAATAATCCTTGGCCGACCTGGCCCAAGATATTCAGAGTCGACTACGGTCACGAAGAAGCCGCCGAGGTGCAGGGAGAAGACCCGCGAGTATATTCCGTTTCGACGCTTTGCTTCTTGGGCAACGAACAGGGTGAGCTGACCGGCGTTCGCACCGTGGAAGTTGAAATGAAGGACGGCAAGTTTGAGAACGTGCCTGGCTCGGAAAAAGATTGGCCTGCAGACCTAGCCTTTCTAGCAATGGGCTTCTTGGGTCCAGAGCATGACGCCTCCGACGCATTGGGTATCGACTACGACGAGCGGTCGAACTACAAAGCCGAATACGGCTGCTACAAAACCAATGTTGAAAACGTGTTTGTGGCCGGTGACTGCCGACGCGGACAATCCTTGGTGGTAAGGGCCATCAATGAAGGAAGAGAGGCGGCACGAGAAATTGATCGTCACCTCATGGGCGTTACCGAACTGCCCTAGGTTCCGGGCACCTTAGTAGTCCTCGTGTTGTGGTAGTCCGTCGACGACGGTATAGCGTTTTCCCCTGTCGGCCACGGAGTTAAATTTACAAACTTTCTTGGGCAGTGGCTGGTCAAACAGGGCTGCCGAACCACCTACCCACTCGTAACCCTTGAGTTCTGGCTTCCAAAACAGTGTAGAGCCACAAACCCTGCAAAACCCACGTCCACTTCTGTCGACGATTCATAACAAGTGACATTGTCCTCCCCACGAATCATCAATGCGCTGTTAAGAATATTGACGCCCATCAAAAATCCACCGGACTGTTTGCGGCACTGCTGACAATGACAAGCCTCAGGTGGGTGTTCTTGCCCGCCATTAACCTCGATTGAGATTTCTTTACAAAAGCAGGTACCGGTCGACTCTGGAATTCTTTGCGATTATCGAGCGGCCATGCTTAGAGCTGAAGTGTGGTTCGAATTTGGGCATGAATTTCATCCAAGGGGCGAACCCAAGCATCTTTAGGGGCCACAAGTTTCAGTTGCAGTGACTCTTTGACTTGCTGAGCAGAGAACGCGTCGGGAAAAACACCCAAGGTCATCACATACAATAGTCGGCCCTGTTTTTGATATCGGTAATGGGCGATCGGATAGTCCTTTAGCCCAGGCTCCCCCGCAGCAAAACGTTCTACCTGCTGGCGAGAGGATAGAGTTACCAGTTGCAGCGTAAAGGCCTGATCCGATTGGCGTATGAGCCATTGCGCGTCGTGAAGTTGCCCCGACTGACCAAACTGCTTAGCTTTCACCAACAAAGGCATTAGCAAGGCCAACATGCCAATAGCGCAACATGCATATCTGGCGCAACTACTGACCATTGAGCCGCTCAAAGATTGCTCGTTCACCATAGCTGCATATCCAGCACCTCTCTCAAGACCTGGGCATTTACATCGTCGCTGACGTAGACATCGCCAAGCTGACGCGCCAGAACGAACCGCAGCTGACCGTCATTGACTTTTTTATCCAGTCCCATTGCTTCAATCATGGCTTCGGTTTCGAGCCTATGACCACCTAGCGTTACCGGCAGGCCTAAGGCCTTAAGTAATGCCCGCAGTCGCTGAGCGTCTGACTGGGGAAAGCCAGAGTGCCTAACCGAAAGTTCTGCTGCCATGACCATACCAATTGCAACCGCCTCGCCATGTAGCCACTCGCCGTAACCTGCCAACTTTTCAATAGCATGCCCAAACGTATGCCCAAAATTCAATATCGCTCGGCGGCCAGATTCACGCTCGTCGTCTCTGACGACCTTAGCTTTGCTGGCACAGGAGCGAAAAATGACTTGTTGAAGGGCTTCCTCAGAGCGCGAGTGCAGCGCGGCCACGCTCTCTTCAAGCCAATGAAAAAAATCCACATCGTCGATCACACCGTACTTGACCACTTCTGCCAAACCCGCCGCATACTCCCGAGGCGGTAAAGTTGTCAGTACGGTGGTATCTGCAACAACGGCCTTGGGTTGATAGAAGGCGCCGATCATATTCTTGCCTGCGGGATGATTGACCGCAGTCTTCCCACCCACCGACGAATCCACCTGAGCGAGCAATGTAGTTGGGATCTGTATGAAATCGACACCACGCTGGAAAGTTGCTGCGACGAAACCACACAAGTCGCCGACAACACCACCGCCCAAGGCAATCAAACAGGTGGTGCGATTATGGCGCGCTTCCAACAGGAACGTTGTGATCGCCTCAAAGCTGGCAAGGTTTTTATAGGCCTCGCCATCTTGCAGTTGATAGACATCTACCTGCCGCTGACCAAGAGCGTTAAGCACCTTATCTAAATACAACGCCGCAATAGTTTCGTTCGTAATGACTGCGACCTGCTGGCCGGCAATCATGGGATTCAACAGCTCCGCGAATTTAGCGGGTTGGCTGATGCCCAAATTGCCAATATGTATGGGATAACTTCGTTCGCCAAGATCAACCTGCAGTGTTTGCCGGTTTGACTCCCCTACACCCGCAGTCACGAGGACACCTGCTTTTGCATGCAGTATTCTTTATCCAACACCTTTAAAATTTTGCGCGCCACAACGCCTGCGCCTCGGTGATCGGTCATGACGCGGTAGTCTGCAATCTCCGTGTAAAGCGGATCGCGTTTACGCTTCAACTCTCTCAAAGTGCGTGCAGGGTTAGGAGACTGTAGCAACGGACGTTTGGTGTCTCTTCTCGTGCGCGCAATCAGCTTTTCGATTGAGCTATCTAGGTGAACAACGATACCCCGAGCCGCCAGATGGCGTCTGTTTGCTTCGCGTAGAATCGCGCCGCCACCGGTGGCCAGGACGATGCCTTGCTGCTGTGTCAGCTCATCGATTACTGCCGCCTCTCGGTCCCGGAAACCTTCTTCACCCTCCACATCGAATATCCAGGAAATTTCTGCCCCGGTGCGATTCTCGATTTCATGGTCCGCGTCGAAAAAGGGCATATCCAGCATTTTTGCAAGCTGGCGTCCAACCGTGCTCTTGCCCACCGCCATAAGGCCGACTAAATAGATACTTCGTTTGCTCATGGTGCAAGTGTAATCCAACCCGTGTACACAGACCCAAAAATATCCGCGCTCAGCCCGCCCCTGGCTTACTCGGGCTTCAAAAGTGAATCGACGACCGGGATGTCAGATGGTGAGCGATCAGGCGGCTGGCCCCGCGGTTCGTCGGTGGATACTCGGCTCACCCGTTTAGGTGTGACAAAAAACCAGCAGCTCTTGCTGGTCTTGCCGCGTAATTCTGCGCCTGAACAGACGCCCCAGTAACGGCAGGTCTCTCAATATCGGTGTTTTGCGTTTCGCATCGTTTGCATTCTCATGCAATATCCCACCCAACACCAAGGTTTCAACATTTTCGACGCAAAGCCTCGGCGCAGGCGGATTGCCGCCCCTCAGAAAAGCATCCGACAGTCCCATGGATTTAACCCTTGGCTGGAACGCTACCCAGATTTATCTAACAAAAGAAACCATAACCGACAGCCCGTTGGATGCACGGCTTCAGATTGCTAGAGCGACTCCACGACAAGAACCCTAGGATGCTCCAAAGTGTGGAAGCCAATACCTGTTGGTTTACGGGTGTTTGATGATGGTGCCGTGGGCAGTGTCCTAAAACACTGGGTTTGCTATGCTCAGACTCGTTCTTCGATTTCTATTGGTTACCGACTCCGACCAAATGAACCGACCCTCACCTAAACTCCCATTGCTGCGCTTTTTTGCAGTATTTGGCGTCGCAGCCCTGTGCACGATGGTGATCAGCCTTGCCGGTGCCTATATCTACCTCGACCCGCAAATTCCCGAGGCGAGATCCTTTCGTAACGTAAAATTAGAAGCTCCATTGCGTATTTATGCAAAAGATGGTGAGCTGCTTGGCGAATTTGGTGAGCGACGCTTGATTCCGGTTGCAATCGAGGACGTGCCCGAAGATTTCATCAGCGCGATTCTCGATACCGAGGACAAGCGGTTTTATCAGCACAGCGGCATCGACTACATCTCGTTGGCCAACGACCTGATACAGCTAGGCGCCCGTATGGTTGGGATCAACGACGATCGCCTGGGCGGTGCCAGCACAATAACCATGCAGCTAGCACGCAACGTGTCTTTTACGTTAGAGCGCAGTTTTTTGCGCAAATTTAAGGAAATGTTGCTGTCACTGAAGATCGAGCAAGAACTGAGCAAAGAAGAAATTCTGGAGCTGTATATCAACCTCGTCCCCTTCGGTAAGAGAGCCTATGGCGCGCAAGCTGCTGCGGTCACCTACTATGGCAAAACCTTGGAAGAGCTAACGCTTGCGCAGCTCGCCATGTTGGCCGGCATTCCCCAGCGCCCAGAAGCGGGCAATCCTATTAACGGTCCGCAGTGGGCATTGCGCCGACGCAACCAGGTGCTGAGCCGGATGCTCGATCAAGTGTCCATTACCCGCCAGGAGTACAGCGAAGCCATCGCTTCCCCCATTACCGCCAAGGTTTATGCGCGCGAACTCGACCTACCAAGTCCCTACGTGGCGGAGTGGGTCCGCCAAGAAATGATGGCCAATGTGCCGGACTTGTACACGGGCGGCTACGAAATCTACACCACGCTAGATGCCAAGCAGCAGCGCGAGGCGGCCCAAGCCTTGCGCCGAGGACTGATCAGGTACGATCACGACCACGGTTACCGAGGGCCTGAAGTACAAATGCCTGTTGAACTGATTACGCAAATCAACCAGCACTTTTCATCGTCTGCTCAATCCATCAGACCAGACCGCGCTAGTGAAATTTCCACAGCCACTACAGAAGCGGCTCCCCTCGGGGGTAACACCAGTGTAGGCGAGGATCTTACTCGTGAGCTACAGCAACGCCTCGACGAGCTCGACAGCTATGAGGAGCAAATTCCTGCCGTGGTGCTGCGCGTTCAGGACCAGAGCGCCTTAGTATTGGCAAGAGACATCGGCTTTGGCGAGCTTCATCTGGCCGACAGTCGTTGGGCCAGAGCCTATATCTCGGTAGACGAACTTGGACCTAGAGTACGGCAGATGAGCGATATCGTGCAGGTAGGCGACATCGTACGCGTAAACCCATCTGGATCTGAGAACGCGGGGAGTGTTCCCACTTGGCGCCTGACTCAGCTGCCGGATATTCAGGGTGCACTGATCGCCATGGATCCCCAAAACGGCGCCGTGCGCGCCCTGGTGGGTGGCTACGATTTCTACCGCAATCAATACAACTACGCCTTGCAAGCTCAGCGTCAGCCTGGGTCGGGTTTCAAGCCATTTGTTTATAGCTCGGCACTCAGCCGGGGCGTCACATCGGCGGATATTTTTCTGGATGCACCCCTGGTCTTCGAGGATGCCAATCTCGAATCCCAGTATCGGCCGGAAAATGACAACAACCGATACAACGGCCCCACTCGCCTGCGCGAGGCTCTGTACCGCTCCATTAATTTAGTATCCATGCGAGTGCTGCTTGAAATTGGCGCCGGTAAGGTACTTGAGGACGTCAAAAAGTTTGGATTCGACATGACATCCTTTCCGCGCAACACCCAGCTGGCACTAGGTGGGGGAACGATGACCGTAGCGCCCATCGATATGGTGAAAGCCTATAGTGTCCTGGCCAATGGCGGTTATCTAGTAGAGCCACATATTGTCGATCGCTTACTGGACCAGCGAGGCAACGTTCTGTTTACGACCAACCCCGCCACGGTCTGTAAAGACTGTGAGGTGCTGACGGCAGAGTCCTCCAGAAATACTGACCAACGCGTCGGCGATAACCTAGCTGAAGCGCGTAACACCAACAGTAGCGATACCGTCGACCCCGACACTTGGTTGCGTGGCACCGTACTCGACTCCTGGCTCGGTTTTAAGGCAAAAAAACCTGGCCAAGAGAGACCATTGCAGG
Source organism: K189A clade bacterium (assembly GCA_902528515.1). Lineage (GTDB taxonomy): Bacteria > Pseudomonadota > Gammaproteobacteria > Pseudomonadales > Azotimanducaceae > UBA4421. Next base: position 13,641 of record CABZTD010000031.1, on the reverse strand, counting down.
CGGAGCAAGTGCTCGACGAGCGCAACGCCTACATCATGCAGTCCATGCTGCGCGACGTCATCACGCTCGGCACCGGGCGCCGCGCGAGAACCTTAAACAGAAACGACCTGGCGGGTAAAACCGGCACCACTAACGATGCATCGGATACCTGGTTTAACGGCTTCAATCACGCCTTAGTAGCGAGCGTTTGGGTGGGCTTCAAGGATCAACAGCCACTCGGCAGGAATGCCTATGGCTCCAATATACCGCTACCTATTTGGATAGACTTCATGGAAGACGCCCTGGCAGAAGTACCTGAAGTGCCGATGCTACAGCCACCGGGCGTCGTCACGCTGCGCGTAGACAAGCGAACCGGCTCGCCTTCAGCTTCCGCCAACACCACTACAATAAACGAGGTTTTCTTGGCAGAATTCGCACCCGACGTATCCTCTACATTGAGCGGTGAGGAAACACCAACCGAGGACATTCGTTCGGTTGATTTGTTCTAGCGGCATGCCGTAGAAAGATAGTCTGTTTATCTGCACACAAAGGAAGGAGGCGAATTGCCTCCTTTTTTGTCTGTTCTTAAACAGAGCCTTCTGCCGATATCCCAGAGATATGGGTTAGTACCGACCCCAGCGCTTAGAGAGCAATATGCTAGAGTACTGAATTCAGCCGTTAACTGCCTGAACTGGTTCGCTTTGCGAACCGCTAGCGGAACTTCTCGATACGACCGCCGGCATCAATGGTCTTTTGCTTGCCCGTATAGTAAGAGTGGCAGCTTGAGCAAACGTCAAGCAGGGTGTCGCTACTAGGCGTAAACTCAATTTCCATCACACTGCCACAGATGCAGGTGGCCTTGACGTTGTGGTGTTCCGTATGAACTTCAGGCTTTATAACGCTTGCTTGCTTGTTGAAGATCGAGCGAGGGGCGTTACAGAACGTCTAACAGTCGCAAGCGTCTGGAGTGTCGCTACATGAATCGCGTTCACGGCTATCCTGACAATGCGATTCCTCCTTACAATGCTTTATGGCCGATACCAAACAAGTCATCCGTGTCGCCGTTCCTAGACCACTACACTCGGTCTATGACTACCACATCGACGCCGAACGCCCGATACCAAAAGTAGGTGCGCGACTGCGGGTGCCGTTTGGACGCAGCGAAGTCATCGGCATTTGCATCAGTACCGAGGTTGATAACCCGCATACCAGCACCAAGGCCGTTATCGAAGTGCTGGATACTGAGGCGGCCATTGCACCGGAGCTCTTAGCGTTAGCGCAGTGGATGCAGCACTACTATCACTATCCTCTGGGAGAGGTGCTTGCGACGGTACTCCCTAGCGCGGCGCGCAGGGGCACGGCACTTGAGATCAAGCCCGAGGCCCCTCCAGACCTATGGCACCTGGCAAATGCTAACCTTATTTCGCCCCGGGCAAAGACCCAACAAGCCGTCGTCGATCATCTGGCTCATGTCGGCGACGCACAAACCGGTGAGGCCCTCGAGGCCGCGGGATTTAATCGAAGCATGCTACGTAAACTTGAAGCTATGAGTGTGCTGATACGAAAAGCAGCTCCCACTCAGCGCCAAATGACTAAACCCCTCACGCCGTCTGATGAGCAACAAGCGGCCATCAATGTGATCCATGCTGCCGTTGGCTTTAACGTATTTTTACTAGAAGGGGTAACCGGCTCGGGTAAAACTGAGGTGTATCTTCAGAGCATGGCGGCGGTTCTGGCCGCAGGGAAACAAGTGCTGGTGCTGGTGCCTGAAATTGCCCTCACACCCCAAACCCTCGATCGATTTGAGAGCCGGTTAGGGGGCACAGGCATGGTGCATTCGGGCCTCAGTGAAGGGCAGCGGCTGCAAACCTGGTTAAGGTGTCGCGCGGGCGAGATCAAGGTGCTGATCGGTACACGCTCCGCTGTCTTTACACCGTTCAAAGACTTGGGACTGATCATTGTCGACGAAGAACACGACAGCTCATACAAACAGCAGGAAGGACTGCGATACTCAGCCCGAGACCTGACCGTGAAGCGCGCGCAGCAACTGGACATACCATTGGTCCTTGGCTCTGCGACACCATCCCTCGAATCGTTTTATAACGCCAAGCGTAACCGCTATCAACATATTTTACTTACGCAAAGAGCGGGCGGGGCCACAATGCCTCGCTATCAAACCATCGATCTGCGGGGTCAGAGTTTGCGCGGTGGCCTCTCGGATACTTTGATTCGAGCGATTCACTCTCACCTACAAGCAAGAGGACAAGTGCTTGTCTACCTCAATCGACGCGGTTTCGCGCCTACACTGGTTTGTAAGGCCTGTGGTTGGCAGAGTGTATGCTCGGATTGTGATGCGAGGTTAACGCTGCATCTTCAACCTGAGCAGCTAATTTGCCATCACTGCAACCTGCGCTTTGACTCGCCAGAGCAGTGTGAAAAATGCGGCCACCATGATTTGTTGCCAGTTGGTATGGGAACCCAGCGCGCGGAAGAAGGCCTAACCGAGCTCTTCCCCGATATTCCACTTTACCGCATCGATCGCGATACCACCCGAAGCAATGCACAACTTAATAGCCAACTTGAGAAAATTCAGCTAGGCGATCCATGCATCATGGTAGGCACTCAAATGCTCGCCAAGGGACATCACTTTCCCCAGGTAACACTTGTAGCAGTCATTAACGCCGACGCTGGATTACTAAGCCCAGACTTTCGGGCTCCCGAGCGTACGGCACAGCTCATCGTGCAGGTTGCCGGTCGCGCTGGCCGCGCTGAAAAGCAAGGGGAAGTTTGGATCCAGTCCTATCAGCCAGAAAATCCTCTGCTGCAGCGACTGATTTCTCAAGGCTATCGGGGATTCGCCGAGGCCGAGCTAACAAGTCGTATACAGGCAGGACTGCCGCCGGCTCAACCCATGGCAATGCTCCGAGCAGAATCCATCGACCCCTCGCTAGCAAGGGATTTCCTGAGCCGCTGCAAAGCCTCATTCGAGTCGGCAGCGAAGAGCCAACAGATTAGGACAGGACTCGATATTCTCGGCCCCATTCCTGCCCCCATGGCTCGCGTTGCGAAACGGACACGCTTTCAATTGGTGGTCTTGGCGGCAACTCGATTCGAGCTGCATCGGGTCCTTGCCAATTTAAACCATCCCAAAGCGCATCACAGCTTGCGGTGGTCTATTGACGTTGATCCCTATGATGCAATGTAGATTAGATGAGAACGCTAAAAAGGCCATTGCGGCTTCGCCAACGACTCACGCACGCGTTATTATCCGCGATAATTTTAACGACTGATCTCGCCACAGGCGGCTTTGCATGACTAAGGACTTCGCTAATCGTGGTGATTCCGCGAAACCGGCCAAAAAAAAGCCTCGTGCAGCACCTTCCCGCAGGCGAGCCACACCCACCCACGGTAATAGAAAGAGCCTCACCTTTCACGGACCAAGCTTTTCATCCGGCGCGATTTTCGGCGCCGTAATCGTGCTGCTTGCCGCCTACCTACCTGAATGGATGGAAGCTGCTCCTAACGACCCTATTTTGGACGCTGCAGAATCATCAAAAAAACCGAGAGTCACTTTTGAATTTCCAGACCTTCTTAAGAACAGCGAGATAAAGGTTGATACTTCGCCCTACAAGCCGAATGAGCCTATTGACACAGAGAAGCCCTCGGCCTTTAGAGTCCAGGCCGCTTCTTTTCTTGAGGAGAAGGATGCCAACGAAATGCGTGCGAGACTTATCTTGCTTAATCTACCTGCCTTCGTCGAGGAAAATAACAGCTTAACGGGAACTTGGCATCGGGTGATCTTAGGCCCTTTTGAACGACAGGTAGACGCCAACCGAGCCCTGACAATACTCAGAGAGCAGGGTATTTCTGGCATCATTTTGAACTAGCGGGAATTTGACTTAGCGTCAACTCGGCGTTGCTTTGTGGCAACGACAACGCCAATATCGGTAGCCCTTCGCGCGACAGCATTTAGCCACTTTCTAGCACCGGGCATTTAGCAACGGACAACTCACGGAATTCACTATGCAAGCGTTTCACGGCACCACCATTCTTAGCGTCAGAGATGACAACCAAGTGACGGTAGGCGGCGACGGCCAGGTCTCAATCGGCGATACGATAATGAAGGGAAATGCGGTCAAAGTACGTAAGCTTTATCAAGACAAAGTCATCGCTGGATATGCCGGCAGTACTGCCGATGCCTTTACTCTTTTTGAAAAATTCGAGGCAGCGCTGGAGAGATATCACGGACAACTCACCCGCGCTGCAGTGGAATTAGCCAAGGAATGGCGCTCCGACCGAGCCCTACGCAAGCTCGAAGCGATGCTTATCGTTGCGAATAAATCTGCTACCTTGTTGATCAGCGGGAATGGCGATGTGCTCGAACCAGAGACCGACGTGTTAGCCATTGGCTCGGGGGGCAACTATGCAAGGGCAGCCGCAACTGCGCTTACTGAAAACACCGAACTCTGCCCCGAAGATGTCGTTCGCAAAGCCATGACGATTGCTGGCGATATTTGCATCTACACCAATCATTCACTGACCTTGGAAACCTTGTCCACCGATGACAGCTAACGACTCGCTCACACCCAAACAAATCGCTCAGGAACTTGACCGCCACATTGTCGGTCAAAGTGATGCCAAGCGTGCTGTAGCTATTGCGCTGCGGAACCGCTGGCGACGAATGCAGCTCGATCCAGAATTGCGAGATGAGGTCAGCCCCAAGAACATTCTCATGATCGGCCCCACGGGTGTTGGTAAAACCGAAATCGCTCGAAGACTGGCAAAACTTGCCAATGCGCCCTTGATAAAAGTAGAAGCGACCAAGTTTACTGAGGTAGGCTACGTCGGCCGCGACGTGGAATCCATTGTCCGCGATTTGGCAGACACGGCAGTTAACCTGCTGCGCCAAGAGCAAATGCAGGCCGTCGCGGTACAGGCTGAGGATCATGTAGAAGATCGTATTCTAGATGCCTTGCTGCCCGAACCGCGTAATGCCGATAGCGAGTCTGAATCGACGGACTCCACTACACGTCAAATGTTTCGTAAGAAACTGCGTGAGGGCGAACTCGACGATAAAGAAATTGACGTCGAGCTCGAGCAGGTCTCCGTGGGCGTTGAGATCATGGCGCCGCCAGGCATGGAAGAAATGACCAGCCAGCTACAGAACATGTTCTCCAACCTCGGCCAGGGTAAAAAGCGCGAACAGCGTTTGAGTATCAAGGAAGCACGCAAGCGACTCCATGCCGAAGAGGCCGCTCGACTAATTAACGAGGAGGATATTCGCAGCAAAGCGGTCAGCGCCGTCGAACAGACAGGCATCGTTTTTATCGACGAGCTAGACAAAGTTGCTAAACGTGCTGAAACGTCTGGTACCGATGTATCGCGAGAGGGGGTACAACGTGATCTTCTTCCACTAATAGAAGGCTGCACCGTAAGCACCAAGTACGGGGCTATATGTACAGACCACATTTTATTTATTGGATCCGGTGCTTTTCACCTAGCAAAACCTTCAGATCTCATTCCAGAACTGCAGGGCCGCCTGCCAATTCGAGTAGAGCTGAAGGCACTTTCGCCTGCAGATTTTCGCCAGATCCTAACCGAGCCCAAGGCGAGCCTCTGCGAACAATATCGCGCACTGATGGCGACGGAGAACATCACTTTAGAGTTCGCCCAGACCGGCATTGAGCGCATCGCTGAGCTGGCGTGGCAGGTAAACGAGGGCACAGAAAATATCGGCGCTAGACGTCTGCATACAGTTATGGAGCGTCTGCTCGAGCCTCTATCCTTTGGCGCGGATGAAAATTCGGGCGAGCAGGTTTTGATCGACGCGGATTACGTCAATAGTCACTTAAGCGACCTCGTCAGCAATACTGATCTTTCCCGTTTCATTCTGTGATCCTCGGACCAAAAACGTAATCTGATCGAAATCTATGAACGCTCCAAGCCACATCACGTACCACAAAATAGCCCACATTCTTGAACTGCAGTGGGATCAGGAGCGATACGAACTGCCCGCAGAACTGTTGCGTGTCTACTCCCCGTCTGCCGAAGTGCGCGGGCATTCCCCCGATCAACGAACCCTGCAAACTGGAAAGAAGAATGTCGGCATTAAGCTGATTGAGCCTGTGGGAAATTACGCCATTCGGATCGCCTTCGACGACGGTCACGACAGCGGTATTTATGCGTGGGCATACTTATACGAATTGGGTACTGAGCAAGAACGGTTTTGGCAGGAATATCTGCAGGAACTTAAACAAGCCAATGCATCACGGCTGCCCAATATTCCCGTGAATCAGTGGACGCCCAAGTAGGCGTGCTCCCTACCTATGGTGCATCCGCGTTATAGTTCCCTTGGCCGTTTAAAGCGGCTCGATTACACGACTCCAATACAAGATTCAAAGCGATGACCGAAGCCGCCGATAATCCGCAACAAGCGAGAGACGCAGATCCTCGGCGACCTGAGACCGACGAGGCCGTTAGTTTCGGTTTTGAGAAAGTGTCACCTAAGGAAAAGACCAGTCGTGTAGGTGGTGTTTTCTCCGAGGTAGCAGATCGCTATGACTTGATGAACGATCTTATGTCGTTGGGCTCCCACCGTCTGTTCAAGCGTATGATGCTGCAAATGGCCGGGGTTCGTGAAGGTCATTATGTACTTGATCTCGCCGGCGGCACGGGCGATATGGCGGCGCTGTTTGCACCGACAGTCGGCGCACAAGGGCGCGTGATACTCACCGATCTAAACCGGTCCATGATGCAGGTCGGTCGAGATCGCCTACTCGATCAAGGCATCAGCCAAGTCGAATTTTGTCAGGCGCCAGCGGAGCAACTGCCCTTCGCCGACAACAGTTTTGACTGCGTCTGTATCAGCTTTGGCATACGTAATTTTACCGACAAAGATCAGTCGTTAGCTGAGATTTTGCGCGTGCTGAAACCCGGCGCTACCCTGTTAGTGCTGGAATTTTCTACCCCCACGAACCCACTGCTAGAGACAGCTTACCGAACCTTTCAGACACTTTGGCCGCCCGTCGGCAAGTTATTGGTTGGCGCCGCTCAACCCTATCAATATCTGGTGGAATCTATTCGCATGCACCCGAACCAGAAAACCCTAAAGCAGATGTTCGAGGATTCGGGGTTCGTTGAAACCGGCTTCCACAATTTAGTCGGTGGCATCGCTGCGATACATCGCGGTGTCAAACCTGAAGCAACCCCAGACTAATTTACGCGCTTTCATGCTGATGCTCCACGACTCGGCAACCCTGCTACTCGCGCTACAGCGTCTGCTAAGTGATTTAAGCGAGCAAGCGATCCATCTGGATCCTGTGGTAGCGAAAAGATTTGCTTCATTGGCCGGCCAGGTCATTGAAATTAACTGCTTAGAACCAGCACTGACATGGCACCTTACCCTGAAAGAAAGCAGCGTCGAAGTCCATGCGGGTGCGAGCGACAGTCCAAACGTCGCCGTGACCGGCAAGCCAATGGGACTACTGCTAACGCTTATGACCGGCGCCACATCGGAAACCGTCGTCATCGACGGCGACGCCGCCGTTTTGATGGCGCTGCAGACCCTCGCCAAGGACTACTCGCCAGATCTGGCCAAACCACTGGATGCTTGGCTTGGCAGAGAAACAGGACAACGCACCGCGGCGCTGTTAGAGCTGGGTATGGCCACCCTAGGCGAGCTGCTGACCAGCACTCGGACACAAGCCGACGATGCGACTCGAAACTACTTCAACGAGCGTTACGCCACGCAAGATCAAGGTATGAATCTTGCCGGGCGCTTGGATCAACTAAGGCTGCACATTGATCGGCTAGAAGCCAAACTCAACAGGTATCATCACCCGGAAACTCCAGACTGATGACCCTGCGCAATTGCCGATTTTTGCTCGGGATGGCTGGCCAAATCCTCAAGTACCGCTTACACCACCTACTCCCGCTGGAGCTCTTCAACAACCGCCACCTCATTTTGATGATAAAGCTCCTGCAGCGGCTGCTACCTTCCCGCGGCAACTTACCAGAGCAACTGACCGACGCGCTAATTTCCCGCGGCCCCGTTTATATCAAGCTGGGGCAACTGTTATCCACCAGACCAGACGTACTTGGTGAGAACATCTGTCAGTCGCTGGCAAAACTCCAGGATCAGGTTGACCCACTACCTGCCAAGGAAGCAATCGCGATCATAGAGCGATCCTTAGGGCAATCATCCCTCAGTGCCTTTCAGTCCATAGATCCAGAACCTATTGCCAGCGCGTCCATTGCTCAGGTCCACGGCGCCTTCCTGACCGGGGGAGAATCCGTCGTCATAAAGATCGTGCGACCGGGCATTGAGATGCGCATACGAAGTGAGATGAAAGCACTCATCGAGATGTCACTATGGCTGGAGATTCGCATACCACTGATCCGAAAGATACATCTCACACAAATCCTGGAAGATCAGTTAACCGTCCTGCTAGCGGAGCTATCGATGTTTCGCGAAGCTCGCAACCAGATAAAGCTGCGACGTAACTTTGTCGACTCGCCTCTACTATATGTACCCCGCCTGCACGATCGCTTTACCCGCCAGAATTTACTGGTTATGGAGCGCATCGACGCCCCGTCCATAGGCGAGCTGGAACGGATGCGGCACGCTGGTGTTGATTTCAAGGTGCTAGCGCACAAAGGAGTTGAAACGTTTTTCACTCAAGTCTTTGAAGACAATTTTTTTCACGCAGATATGCATCCAGGCAATGTCTTTGTCGATATCAGCAGTCCGAGTGACCCTAGATGGATTGCACTGGACTGCGCCATCGTTGGCAGTCTGAGCGAATCCGACCAGTCATATCTGGCACAGAACCTTATCGCCTTCTTTGCCAGAGATTATCGGCAAATCGTCGCCCTGCATCTGCGTTCTGGCTGGGTGCCAGCCACCACCGACGCCGGCGCCTTTGAAAGCGTCATTCGCAACGTTTGCGAGTCCATCTTCGCCAAACCACTCGGCGAAATTAACTTTGCCGCCTTCATGACAGAACTACTCGAAACTGCACGGGAATTTGGTATGGAGGTTCAACCCCAGCTGGTTTTACTACAAAAAACACTGCTCTATGTCGAGGGATTAGGACGGCAACTTTATCCACAGCTTGATCTTTGGGAGACCGCGGAACCCTTTATGCGGCGCTGGGCGCTAAAGCACCTTGGTCCAGCGGCGGTCCTCGGCAAGTTGTTGGACAGCGCGCCCAAACTACTCGCCGAACTGCACCGACTACCGGAGCTGCTTGATGACACGCAAACCATCGAGCTGCGCAAGCAATTGGCCATGCAGCAAAACGATCTGGAGCAATTACAGGACCAAGTTCAGGACCAGCGGAGTCGAACCAAGCGCCTTTGTTTTTATATTGTGATTCTGCTGTCCGTCATAGTCGCGGCATTGTGGCTGGGTTAGCCAACGTTGAAGGTGCTAGGATGCCCGGGCCTCAGCAGTGATATGAAGTGGAGCCCAAGTCATGAGCGTAATCGACGAACTCACGCAAGTGCTTGCCCAGCGAAAATGTGAAGATCCAAACACCTCCTATGTTGCGTCACTCCATGCCAAAGGACTGAACAAGATTTTAGAAAAGGTCGGCGAGGAGTCCACCGAGGTTATTTTAGCTGCCAAGGACGCTGGCAGCAGCGCAGAAACAAAAACTGAAGTTGTGAAGGAAACGGCTGATTTGTGGTTTCACACTATGGTGATGCTCAGTGAGCTAGATCTGTCCGCCAAGGACGTGCTGGACGAACTGGCCGATCGGTTCGGCGTTAGCGGCCACGACGAAAAAGCTGCGCGAAAGTCATAGCGCGTTAAGTTAGGCGACTGTCAACGATACTAAAAAGCGTCCTATAATCGAGACTCATTCATCGGAGATAGCCAATGTTTGGATTTGGTATGCAAGAACTGTTGGTCATATTAGCCATTGTGCTGTTGATCTTTGGTCCGAAACGCCTCAAAAACATTGGTGCCGATCTGGGCAACGCCATTAAAGGTTTCCGCACGGCGGTATCTGAGGAGGGTAAAGCGGCAGAAAACAATGACGCTGCAGCAAAAGTCATTGACGGCGATGGTACGACCGCCGAGGCCACCACACAGTCCTCCACCACAGCCAACCAAGAAACGAAATAAGAGTGCGGCCCCGCCTTTGGGTGGGATCTCAAATGTCGCCGTACACTCGGAGAGCGTAACGCCACATGTTTAGCAGTATGGAGTTAATGCTTGTTGTCCTAGTGACGCTGCTGGTCATTGGCCCAGAGCGCCTGCCCGAAACAATGCGCACTCTAGGCCTATGGATAGGCCGTTTGTCGCGATCCTTCACCGCGATGAAAGTCGAAATCGAGCAAGAAATTGGCATGGACGATGTAAGACGGCAGCTCCACAACGAGTCGGTTATGGCGCAAATGAAACAAATCGAAGACGAAGTAAAAAGCTCCATCGAGCCGCCGCTGATGCAGGAACCGCCAGCAAACCCGGCAGCGGCAACTGCGACCGCAATCGAGGTAAACAAACAGGTTCCAAGCCAGTCGCCCGCGATCGATGACACAGCCAGTCAAGCCGATGATCACCCATCTAAAACAACATCATAGATGAGTGGCGAGCCAACTAACTTGGAAGACGCTGACAAGGAAATGCCCTTTCTTGAGCATTTAATTGAACTGCGTAGTCGGATCCTTCGCTCCATGGTACTAGTTGGTGTGCTGTTTGTACCGATCTATTACTTTGCTGGGCCATTATTTAGCTTTGTATCCGCCCCGTTGGTAAAGGCGCTGCCTGATGGCTCTTCGATGATAGCGACGGCGGTTACATCCCCCTTTCTCACCCCGTTCAAACTCGCCATTTATACAGCGATTTTCATAGGCATCCCGTTTTTGCTGCATCAGCTATGGGGATTTGTTTCGCCCGGGCTTTATCGCAGCGAAAAACGATTTGCCTTTCCGCTGCTGTTTTCCAGCGTCATCTTATTCTACGCGGGCATGGCGTTTAGCTACTTTTTGGTATTTCCGCTTGTATTCACTTTCTTGGTGACTATAAGTCCAGAGGGTGTGCCGATGATGACGGACATCAACCAGTATCTAGACTTTGTGCTGAAAATGTTTCTAGCCTTTGGCATCGCCTTTGAGATACCCGTTGCTACCTTTTTGCTGGCTTGGTCGGGGCTTTCCAACGCTGATAGCATGGCCAAGAAGCGGCCCTACGTCATTATCGGCTGTTTCGTAGCGGGCATGCTGCTGACGCCACCTGACGTGATTTCGCAGCTGTTGCTGGCGTTACCGACGTGGGTGCTATTCGAGTTTGGGGTTGCGATGGCGCGGCTGGTAGAAAAAAAGAGCAGCTATGATGACGAGGCAGGTGAGGAATCAAGTCAACTGTGAACGGCTCGCCCTATCGCCGACGAGGTGCGACACTTAAGCAATTCATCCGAATTAGGGCTGCAGGGGGTGGTCTATTACTAAAGTAAAAGGCCCGTCATTTTCACTCGTTACCCGCATATCTGCCCCAAACTCTCCAGTCTGCACAGGAGCCTGAGCGCCCATTGCTTCGACAAAGGCACAATATAGGGTCTCCGCCAAGTCCGGCTCTGCGGCCGGAGAAAAAGAGGGTCGTCGTCCTGAGCGCGTATCGGCAAGCAGGGTGAACTGAGATATCACCAGCGCTTCACCGGCAATATCCAGAAGACTCAGGGAAGTCATTAAATTGGATAACGTCTTAGAATTCAGCTCAGGATCACTAGGCTGAAGGGTACTGCCACGGCCAAAGATCCTAAGATTGACGATTTTTCCGCCAGCCATGCTACCTGCTCAGGCCCGTCGCCATGCGCGACACCAGGATAAATAAGCAATCCGCGACTAATCTTGCCAACAGTCTGGTCGCCGATTTGAACCCTTGCCGAATTGACCCTTTGCACGACGGCTTTCATAGATATGATCTCAGGTAAGAGCCCAAGTCACCCACGCGGGCTCAGGCGCGTTTGCGCTCACTCTCTTTGAGGAGCAGCTTACGAACGCGAATGTTCTCCGGGGTTATTTCAACAAGCTCATCATCATCAATGAACTCTAGTGCCTGCTCTAGAGTTAGATTAACGGCCCCACTGAGCTGAATATTCTCATCGGTGCCGGCTGCTCGAACGTTCGTGAGCTTCTTCTCTTTAAGTGGATTCACTGTTAGATCGTTGCTCCGGGAGTGTATGCCAACCACCATCCCTTCGTAGATCAGGTCATTTGGCTTCACCATCATGCGACCGCGTGCCTGCAGGTTCCATAGCGCAAAGCCGACAGCCTTTCCCTGGGCGTTGGAGATCAGCACTCCATTCTTGCGGGAGCCTACGTCCTCAGAAATTCGTGGCCCGAAGCCATCTGAGGCAAAAGACATGATGCCGGTACCGGAGGTTTGAGACAGGAAAATGGGGCGGTACCCCATAAGACCGCGACTGGGGATACGAAACTGCAGTCGCACTCTGCCCTTGCCGTCGGGCTGCATTTCTTGAAGCTCACCACGGCGATCGCCTAAGGACTCCATGACTTTGCCTTGATGCTGTTCTTCGATGTCGAGGGTGAGCGTTTCAAAGGGTTCGTGTATGGCGCCATCAATCTCACGGTAAATTACCTGCGGACGGGACACAGCCAGTTCGTAACCTTCCCGGCGCATCGTTTCTATCAGCACAGAAAGGTGCAACTCACCCCGACCGCTCACTTTAAAACGGTCCGGGTCATCAGAGTCTTCGACCATCAGCGCAACATTGTGCAGGGCTTCGGTCTGCAGGCGCTCGCGAATCTGGCGGCTGGTAACGTACTTACCCTCGCGGCCGGAGAGCGGCGAGTTATTGACACAGAACATCATTGTTAGTGTCGGCTCATCTACACTCAATGGCGGCAAAGCCTCCACCGCATCCTGTGCACACAGGGTGTCTGATATGTTGATCTTATCGACTCCGGTCAAGCAAATGATGTCTCCGGCAAATGCTTCGAAGGCCTCTACCCGCTCTAGGCCGCTGTGACGATAGATTTTCATCACCTTACCCTTGCGCTCGAGACCCTCACGGTCAATCACCATTACATGTTGGTTACGTTCAACCCGACCACGAGTAATGCGCCCGATGCCTATCACCCCCTCGTAGGTTGAATAGTCCAAGGAGCTGATCTGCATTTGGAATGGTCCACTCTCGTCAACGGTCGGTGGCGGCACTTGGTCGACAATCATGTCTAGCAGCGGGCTCATATCGTCTGCAATGGCGTCTAGCTCGAGTCCGGCGACACCATTGATCGCACTGGCGTAAATAGACGCGAAATCCAGCTGCTCATCGCTGGCACCCAAATTGTCGAAAAGCTCAAACACTTGATCGATAGCGCGATCAGGATCACTGCCGGGACGATCAATTTTATTCACCACGACGATGGGCTGCAGGCCGTAAGCGAAGGCTTTTTGGGTAACGAAGCGGGTCTGCGGCATGGGTCCGTCGACGGCGTCTACCAGCAGCAGTACCGCGTCGACCATGGACAGAATACGTTCTACCTCGCCGCCGAAATCTGCGTGCCCTGGAGTGTCGACAATATTGATCTGTACATCGCGATAACTGATGGCGGTATTTTTCGCCAAAATCGTGATGCCTCGTTCTTTCTCTAGATCGTTGCTGTCCATGGCGCGCTCAGCAGCGCTGGAGTCAA
>CABZTD010000030.1 GCA_902528515.1 K189A clade bacterium | reverse complement strand
TTATAGGTAAGCGTGGCGTTGAGGCTTATTACGAAGACACGCTGCATGGGCAGGTAGGTTATCAAAAGGCCGAAAGCGACGCGTTGGGTCGATTGCGTCAAACCTTGGATGTGCAGAGTCCAACCGCGGGTAAAAACTTGCACCTGCACTTAGATATTGATCTACAGCACGCTGGCGTCGCGGCCCTCGCTGGTCGTCGAGGTGCAGTCGTTGCTCTAGATCCGCGCGACGGGGGGGTTTTAGCCATGGTTAGTCAACCATCCTATGACCCAAACTTTTTCGTCACCGGTATGAGCACGGCAGTTTTCGACTCGCTCAGTACGTCTAAGTACGTGCCGCTATTCAACCGCGCCACCAATGGGCAGTACGCACCGGGATCGACGTTTAAGCCGATCGTTGGTCTTGCTGGAATTGGCCTGAGCGCGACGACGTGGGATACGGTGATTGAGGATCGAGGTGCCTTCCAACTACCTGGTCAGGAGCGCGAATATCGCGATTGGTCTTGGACTAAGGACAATTCTGGCGGACAGGGTATGGTGGACTTACGCCGCGCCATTTACCGCTCATCGAATGTCTATTTTTATGACTTGGCAAGCCGAATCCCAGTTCAAGACTTGGTGGACTTTGCCGCGCAGTTTGGGCTCGGTCGTGACATGTCGGTAGATATACCCGCAGCCGGTTCGGGCTTGTTACCTGACCCAGTCTGGAAGCAAGGCGCAAAGGGATTGCCTTGGTTTCCAGGCGATTCAGTCAATATGGGTATTGGTCAGGGTGATCTGTTGGCTACTCCACTGCAGATGGCGGTTGTTGCAGCGACTCTCGCTAACCGGGGTCGCTTGGTGCAGCCAAGGATGATGCGCGGGATCGACGCACCGGAGTCAGGCGATGGGCAATCCTCGCTGCCGTCGACGCAAATCGCTTTGAAACAGGTATCGACCCAAGACTGGGAAAGTATGGTGACTGCTCTAGAAGATGTGGTGCACCGAGGCAATCAGGGTTTTCGGGGCAATGGCACTGCCTGGGCCTACATTGGACAAGACATCGATTATCGTATGGCTGGTAAATCTGGTACCGCCCAGGTTGTGGAAATCAGTCAAGGCGAAGAATATGACGAAGAGACCCTCTCGGAATTCGACCGCAAACATGCGTGGTTCATCGCCTTTGCACCGGTCGAAAACCCAACGATTGCGTTGGCTGTGCTGGTAGAAAACGGCGGTGGCGGTAGTTCAGTCGCAGCACCAGTAGCGCGGGCAGTCATAGACGCACACATGCAAAAAATGGAGTCCGAGAGAGTTGCGCAACAAGAAATGCTGGTGCAGCGGTAAACGCCGATGATCCAGGCAGATTTTCAGCGCACGTTATCACCCTACGATAGTGCAGCGGCTAAACCCTCTCGCTGGTATTTTCGTTTGCACATTGATCCAATCTTGGTCGGGTTACTGACCGTCGTCATTGTTTATGGGCTGGTGGTGTTACGAAGCGCCGTGGACGGCAACGAGGGGCTCTATACTGCGCAGATTCAGCGTTACGCGGTTGCGTACGTTGCACTCATCGTGGCGGCGCAAATACCGCCGCATTTTTATCTGCGAATTTCGCCACTGGTTTATGTCGTGGGCATGCTCCTGCTTCTGCTCGTGCTTTTTTTTGGCGTCTCAGTCAAAGGGTCCCAGCGCTGGCTTGAAATTCCAGGGCTTTTTCGTTTCCAACCCTCCGAGCTGATGAAGTTGGCAGTACCCATGGCGGTAGCCTGGTATTTGCAGAAACGCAGCTTACCGCCATCGCTGAAATATACGGCAGCCTGCCTCGTCATTATGACGTTGCCTGCCTTGCTTATTGGTCGCCAACCGGACCTTGGCACTAGTATTCTTGTATTTGTAGCGGGATTTTCGGTTCTGCTGTTGGCGGGACTGCCTTGGCGTTTGGTCCTGTGGGCCGGCCTTACGATTAGTGCCGCTGCTCCGTTAATATGGCAATTTGTGCTCGAGGGCTATCAACGCCAGCGCGTGATCACTTTGTTCGATCCCCAGAGTGATCCTTTAGGGGCTGGCTGGAATATTATTCAATCCACCACGGCGATTGGTTCCGGTGGGATCTTCGGCAAGGGCCTCTTTCAGGGTAGCCAAAGCTATCTCGACTTTCTACCCGAGGCACGAACCGACTTTATCGTGGCCGTGATGGGCGAAGAGCTCGGCTTTGTTGGCGTCGCATTCCTGTTGCTAATGTATCTGCTAATCATCGCGCGGGGGCTGTGGCTGGCCTCCCAGGCAGGAAGTACCTTCGGGCGTCTGCTCGCGGGTGCCTTCGTGCTGACATTCTTCGTATACGTTTTCGTCAACGTGGCAATGGTCAGTGGCATTTTGCCAGTGGTCGGGGTGCCCCTGCCCTTGGTCAGTTATGGCGGGACCTCTGCGATTACGCTCATGGCGGGATTTGGTGTCATTATGTCGGTACGCACTCACAAGGCTTGGTAACTATATGCAAATTATTTGGGTGGGATCCGGGCATCGCTTTTCGTTTTTGGCTCGTTTGTTAGGGATCGTCGCGCGACTAGCAGTTTTTTTTGGTGGTGCCCTGCTCGCGTTCTCTGCACTGGCCGAGCCTTATGCGGCACGCACTCAAGTGCAGGTTTATATCGATGAACTGGTCGAAACTCATGGGTTTTCTCGGGTGGCCCTTGAAGATGTTTTTGCCCGGGCATCCAAACAAGAGCGCATCATTGAGCTGATGTCCCGACCAGCTGAGCGTCGGTTAGTGTGGCACGAGTATCGAAAGATCCTCGTGGATGAACCCAGGGTAAGCCAGGGCATTATTTTTTGGCGCGAAAACGAATCAGCACTGGACCGCGCGGCCAGGATCTATGGGGTCGCTCCGGAAATTATCGTAGCCATTATAGGTGTCGAAACCCGCTACGGGCGGATCATGGGAAATTTCGGTGTGGTAGACGCATTAAGTACCCTAGCCTTCGACTACCCGCCCCGCGCGGAGTTTTTCCGTGGTGAGCTCACCCAACACTTTTTGTTGTCTCGGGAAGAAGGCAAAAACCCTTTAAGTATGCAGGGTTCCTATGCCGGTGCCATGGGATTTGGTCAGTTTATCCCATCAAGTTATCGTGCCTACGCCGTGGATTTTGACGGCGACGGAGTGCGCGATATTTGGGCCAATAAAACTGATGCCATCGGCAGCGTCGCCAATTACTTTGCCGAGCACGATTGGCGGGGTACTGAAGGTGTGGTCGAGCGAGTGACCCTTGGGGATGAAACCTCGGAACTCAGGGCTTTAATCAATAGTGGTTTGAAGCCAACCGTCACCGTTGCCGAGTGGCGCAACATGGGTGTTCAGGTTGGCCCGGAGCAAGACGACAGTCGTCTTGCTACCCTTATGCGCATGGAACAAAAAAGCGGCAACGAATATTGGCTAGGTTACGACGACTTCTACGTCATCACGCGATACAACCACAGTCGGCTCTATGCGATGGCCGTTTATCAGTTAAGTCAGGCGATTCGTAGACGCCGAGAGAGCACCCTCGACCTTACGTAAATGAGTTCTAGCTTCACTCCTAGCTCAAGCATGATGGGATGGGTAGCGTGCGCCGCGGTATTTGCCGCGCTTACAGGCTGCACCGGGGTGGCGGTCGATCCAATTCCTACGGGAACAGGACAAGATGGGGCCCCCGTGCTATCCCTTGCGGAGCTCAGTCAGTTACGCCAGCTTCCCAACCCGAAAGTGGTTGCCCTGGAACTCAGTGCCACCGGCAACAGGCCTGAGTACGAAGTGTGGGGAAAGACTTATTCAGTTATGGAGTCGGCCCAGGGATATCAGGCAGAGGGGGTTGCATCCTGGTACGGTGCCAAGTTCCACGGTCGCAGAACATCCAGCGGTGAGGTCTACGACATGTATCAACTCACTGCGGCTCATCGTTCGCTCCCAATCCCCGTCTTCGCTCGGGTGACAAACCTAAGAAATGGTCGAAGCACGATTGTGAAGATCAATGATCGCGGACCCTTTCATGCTGAACGCCTGATTGATTTATCCTTTGCGGCAGCGGTAAAACTTGACTTTCACCAGGCCGGAACCGCGCCGGTGCATATTGAAGTGTTGCAACAATCAAGCTCGGAAGAACCGCAACAAGAACCCGAGCAGTCCTACTATTTGCATGCGGGTCAGTTCAGTTCCGAGGATCAGGCCCAAAGTGCTCTTGGCCGGCTTGCCAGTTTAGGAAACTCATCGGTTAAGATAATCGCTCTAGAACGAGGCGGATTTGCATTGCGCATTGGTCCGCTTGCGTCGAAGCCTGGGCTCGATCGATTGCAGGCACTGTTAATCGCATTAGACATTGGATTGCCCACGCTGGTGCCGGGACGCTAGTATTCACATTTCAACGGAAGCTTTTCGTTATGCGCCGATTTGGCCTCGCTTTGGTATTTCTGGCACTTTCCTCTAGTTCTGCTTTCGCAGCCAATTCAATACCACTGCTTCCTCCGCCCAACTTGCAGGCCTCCTCCTTTTTGCTGATCGATGCCGATACCAACAAAGTGCTGGCCGAGCACAATGCCCGAGAGCGCAGTGCGCCCGCGAGCCTTACGAAGATCATGACCGGCTATGTGGTGGAGGAAGAAATCCGACGCGGCAGACTCGGCGTCGACGAGCCCGTGCAAATCAGCGTTAACGCCTGGCGTACGGGTGGTTCGAAGATGTTCATCCGCGAGGGAACTAGCGTTGAAGTATCGCAGCTGCTGAAGGGCGTCATCATCCAGTCTGGCAACGACGCCAGCGTCGCCCTAGCCGAACATGTTGCTGGCAACGAAGATCAGTTTGCGGATTTGATGAATCAGCAAGCGCAGTTGCTTAACATGAACGACACCCAATTCCGTAACGCTACCGGGCTACCCAACGAGCAGCATTACAGCACCGCCTGGGATCTGGCCTTGCTGACAAGGGCGCTGATCAAAAATCACCCTCAGCAATATGCTCTTTACTCGGAAAAGAGCTACACATACAACAACATTGAACAACCTAATCGTAATCGGTTGCTCTGGCGGGATCGTTCGGTCGACGGGGTTAAGACAGGTTTCACCAATGCGGCAGGCTATTGCTTAGTTGCGTCTGCGGAACGTGATGGCATGCGTCTTATCAGCGTCGTGCTAGGCACGGAAAACGACGAGGCGCGTATGCGGGAGAGCCAAAAGCTCTTGTCCTACGGGTTTCGCAATTACGAGACGAAAACACTCTTCGAACCCGGCACGAGCCTGCAGGAGCAACCCATCTATTACGGTGAGGTGGAGGCTCTGCCACTGGGAGTAGCAGAGGACGTTATCGTTACCTTTCCTAAGGGTTACTACCAAGACATCGATGCTTCAATCACTGTGCCTAGGTACCTTGAAGCGCCAATCGGCAAAGAGGACGTGCTGGGCTCTATCGAACTAAGACTTGGCGACGAAGTCATTTACACTGGGGATGTCGTAGCCCAAATCGATGTCGAAGAATCAGGGTGGTTTGCGCAGTTCGGTGACTACATCTCATTGATGTTTGATCAATCTTCAGTCGATGAATGAAAGGCCGTTGATTGAGTTTCCCTGTCGTTACCCGATCAAAATAATCGTGGCGTCGGGAGATGGGCATATCGCCCAAGTGACCGAGATTGTGCGCAGTCACTCACCCAAGGTCTCCCCAGATGACATCAACAGTCGGGCGAGTCGTGGCGATAAGTTTGTATCGTTACGCGTCAACCTCTGGGCAGAGGGCGAGGATCACTTGAAGGCACTCTATCGAGAGCTGCTGGCGCATCAAGCGGTCCGTATTATTCTCTAGTAAACCAGTGCTTAGGCGGGATTAGCTCATCATGCCCAATGTCGACCCCAAACAATTTAAGGTTCAGGTTCGAGACCTTGGCACGTCTGAATATTTGACGGTCTTGGAAGCCATGCAGGGCTTTACTCGTGATCGTGATGAGAATGGCCAAGACGAGATCTGGCTGACCGAGCATCAGCCGGTATTCACCCAAGGTCAGGCGGGCAAGGCGGAGCACCTGCTGGCCCCCGGCAGCATTCCTGTTATCCAGTCGGATCGTGGCGGGCAGGTGACCTATCACGGTCCTGGGCAGATCACGGCATATCTAATGTTGGATTTGCGGCGCCATAAACTTGGCGTGCGCGACTTGGTCTGCGGTATAGAACATTCGATCCAGCGCCTGTTGAAGACTTACGGCATTGTTAGCCAGCTGCGCGACAGGGCACCAGGCGTTTATGTAAACGCCCAGAAAATTGCCCAGCTTGGCCTCAGGGTGCGAAGGGGCTGCAGTTACCATGGGCTTAGCTTAAACGTAGATATGGACCTTGAGCCCTTTTCTTGCATCAATCCCTGTGGGTTAACCGACATTACGACAACGCATATGGCAGCATTTTGTGCAGTAGATCTGCAGCTGGTTAAGCAGCAGCTATTGTCTAGTTTGAGCGAGGAGCTCGGCTTAGAACTGCAGTCTTAAGGGTAGGTGGTTAGCCGGCGCAGATTGGACAAGCGGGGTTCTTGCTTAATTTCATGCGCTGCCACTGTGCATATTTGGCATCAAAAAATAGCAGCGTTCCTACGAGGCTATCGCCGACCCCCGTCAGGCACTTGATAGCCTCAAGAGCCTGCATACTTCCAATGACGCCAACCAAGGGCGATATCACACCATTCTCCGCACAGTTTTCTGCGTTACCCGTCTCTGTGTTCGGATACAGGCATTGATAACATGGAGATTTCCGTCGGGCATCAAATACCGTGACCTGTCCCTCCCATCGAACGGCGGCGCCGCTGACCAGCGGTCTGCGCTGCTCCCAGCATAAGCCGTTCAGCAGGTAGCGGCTGAGCGCATTGTCGGTGGCGTCAATCACCAAATCAGCCTGAGCTACCTCTGCTCGCAGTGCCGCTTCCGACAGCCTGTGCTGCAGTGCTCGAATCCTGGTCGACGGATTAATCGCCTGCACTGCCATGGCAGCGGACTCTGCTTTGTTAGTACCAACAGCGGCTCGGCGGTGCGCAATCTGCCGCTGTAAATTTGATGTGTCCACCTCATCATCGTCAACAATGGTAAGCCACCCAATGCCCGCAGCTCCAAGATACAGGGCGATGGGTGAGCCCAGACCTCCTGCTCCAATCAGCAGTACATTGGCCTGCAGCAGTTTCTCCTGACCTGCAACGTCAAAATCCTGCAGCATGATGTGGCGGCTAAACTGCAGTAGTTGTTCATCATCCATGGGACAAGTCTGCCTGATACTTTGTGAATTGGCCCCAGCTGACCCGTTCATTGCCACCGAGGTCGCGTCGGGTACCAATCTGCTCGAAGCCGCGGCGAGCCAGCATCTTGCGTGCGCTGTGTCCCTGATCGTAGCCGTGCTCCAGTGCCAGCCAACCGCCGTGTGCCAGATGGTGGGGTGCTTGCTCAATAATGCTTCGTAAGTGGGCTAATCCTCGATCTCGCGCAATCAGCGCACCCCGGGGTTCGGCCTGCAAGCGGGACAGATGAGGGTCTTCGCTGTCAATGTAGGGCGGATTGGCAACGATGACGTGGAAGTGCTGATCAATGCCCTCGAACCAATCGCTCAAGTGCAGTGTTATAGGTAGGCCAAGCTCGCGGCTATTGGCTTCGGCGACAGCCAGACAGTCGGTGCTGACATCGCAGGCGTGAATGCGCACGTCGGGACGCTCGTGAGCCATGGCTAAGGCAATGGCACCGCTGCCAGTACCCAAATCCAGGGCGATTAGATTCCCTATATCTGATGGGGCTGAGGCCTCTTGCAAGCACTCTAGTGCGCGTTCAACTAAAATCTCGGTGTCCGGACGTGGCACCAATACTCGTTCATCGACACTCAGGGCCAGCCCCCAAAATTCCTGCTCGCCGGTTAAATACGCCAGGGGCACGTGATGGTGCAGCTGATGGACCCAGTGATCGAGTAGATCGAGCGCTTGGCGCCCCAGTGCCTGTTCTGGATGACTGAGCAGATGTGCCCTTGAGCAGTTCAGAGCGTGGCAAAGGGCAACTTCCAGGTCGACTCTTGCCAGGGACTCGTGTTGGCGCAGCCAGCTTACAATCGTTGGCTGCTGCTGTTCAGCCATCGGCTAATTGCTGTAAAAGATCTGCCTGATGCTCTTGGACCAAGGGTTCCACCACGGAACCCAGGTCGCCCTCTATGACCTCATCGAGCTTGTACAAGGTAAGGTTGATGCGATGGTCGGTAATGCGCCCCTGCGGAAAGTTGTAGGTCCTGATGCGCTCGGATCGATCGCCGGAACCCACTAATTGGCGTCTATTGGCCGCCTGTTCATCTTGCTGTTTGGTCAGGGCCGCATCCAGTAGGCGAGCCTTGAGCAGGGACATCGCTCGAGCGCGATTTTTGTGCTGAGAGCGTTCGTCTTGGCATTCTACAACAGTACCGGTAGGCAGGTGCGTCAAACGTATGGCGGAATCGGTCTTGTTAACGTGTTGACCGCCTGCGCCGGAAGCGCGGTAGGTATCTTCGCGAATGTCTTTCTTGTCGATATCGATTTCGTCAATTTCATCGACTTCCGGCATAACCGCTACAGTGCAGGCTGAGGTATGCACTCGGCCCTGGGATTCGGTTTCAGGTACGCGCTGTACCCGATGCGCACCAGACTCAAATTTAAGTTGGCTGTATACATTTTTGCCTTCAATGCGTGTGATTATTTCCTTGAAGCCGCCGTGTTCTCCGGGGCGTTCATTCATCACTTCTACCCGCCAACCTTTCTGCTCCGCAAACTTGTTGTACATGCGAAACAGGTCACCAGAGAAAATGGCCGCCTCGTCGCCGCCTGTGCCGGCTCGTATCTCGAGAAATACATTGGACTGGTCGTTGGGGTCCTTAGGTATTAATAGCGTTTTCAGTTCACTGGTGAGCTCTTCGAGCTGGGCTCTGCAGTCCGCAATATCCTGCTGTGCCAGCTCGCGCATTTCAGGATCTTCTTCCTCTAATAGCTGCTCGTTGTCAGCAATATCCGCTTCTAGCTGCATCGCTCTGCGGTAGCAGTCCACCACCGGCTCGATTTCCGCATACTCTTTAGAGAGGGCCGTAAAGCTTTCTCGATCTGCCGTGACCTCGGCGTCCGACAACAGCGCCGCAACTTCGTCAAAGCGGTCCCGCAAACTCTCTAGCTTGGTCATCATGCTATCGGTCAAGAGCACTAGGATGCCTCGTCGTCGTTTTCCCTAGGCTCCTCAGGAGCTGCCTGCCCATCAGCGGCAGTCGGAACCTGTAAATCATAGGTGTGTTGAATAAAGTCGAGCTGATCCAGTCGATCCTCAGACGCAGCACCGCGAATGGCGGCGGTCGTTGGGTGAATCAATTTGTTGGTAAGAGCATTGCCAAGTTTTTGTATGGTTTCCTTGGGATTCGCGCCCTTTTCCAAGGCCTTGATCGCGCGGATTACCTCAATGTCTCGCTGATGCTCAGCTTGGGCTCGAAATGCCTGTAATAGTCCTCGGCCCCGCTGCACTCGGCGTTCACGCTGATACTGCAGGGTGCCTCGCTCGACTAAATCTTCCGCGCCCGAGGCCGCCTGCAGTCGCCTCGCCTTGTTGACCTCAACCAGCTGGGTTAAATCGTCGATGGTGTAAAGGTAAACATCGGGCAGTTCCCCCACGCCAGGCTCGATATCTCTTGGCACCGCAATGTCGACCATGAACATCGGACGACGCTTGCGTTCACGGATCGCCTGCTCAACCGTGCCCTTACCAAGAACCGGCAGGGTGCTCCCTGTTGAGGCGATAACCATGTCGAATTGCGCGAGCGTCTTGGCAACATCAGACAGCTGAAGCGCGTTAGCGCCGAGTTTCGCTGCCAAAGTTTGCGCATTAGCCGGTGTGCGGTTCGCAATCGTCAGGTCGCTGACTCCCTTGCTTCGCAAATGCTCGCCGACAAGGGCTACGGTCTCACCAGCACCGAGCAGCAGAGCACGCTTGCTCGACAAGTCGGTGAACAGCTGGGCCGCCAAGGAAACCGCGGCATAGGCCACAGAAATGGTGTTGCGTCCTATGTCAGTCTGACTGCGCACCTGTTTGGCTGTTTGCAGGGTCAAGCGGGACAGCAGGTTCAGCTCCGGGCCGCAGGTGCCGTGTTGTTGAGCGAGGGCGAAGGCCGTTTTTACTTGCCCCATAATTTGTGGTTCGCCGAGCATCTGGGAGTCCAGGCCCGCAGCGACCCTAATCGAGTGCCGGGCCGCATCATGATCCCAGTACTGGTAGCTCGCCCCCTGCAATTCTTGCAGTGCTATATCCCTGCTTTGAGACAACCAGTCGCCGATTTCTTCTGCGCAATCGCTGTTGGCGGCGCAGTAAAGTTCGGTACGGTTACAGGTTGAGACAATGGCGACTTCGCTGATGCCAGGCAGATCTTGGCGAATGTCGCGCAGCACAGTGCCCAGACTTTCTTCTGGGAACGCGACCCGCTCCCTAAGGTCCAGGGGGGCCGTGCGATAGTTAAGGCCGTATGCCAGTATGCTCATGACCCGCCAAGTGACGAAATGATAAGAGGCGAAATGATAGCAGAACTAGAGCAAGTGCAGCAGACGTGGCGTGCCAGATGACGACTAGGTTCGCGCCGCAGTTAGGTCTCTTCGCAGTGCGCTTTGGCGCGGTTATCTCGATGGTCGCATTGCTGGTTGGCTGCGCGTCCTTACCCGAACCCATACGGCCAGTAGCGTTAATGCCTGAGGCGTCAGAGAACTATGTGGTCAGCGGTAAGGCGAGAATAATCGCGCCAGACCTAACACAAAGTCTACGGTTTCGATGGCAGCAGCAAAACGGGCAATACGATATATGGCTCTGGGGAGCCCTAGGCATGAGCCGCACGCACCTAGTGGGCAGCGAGGAGACATTCATCATCAGCGACGGCAGTCAACATATATCCGGCAGCCCCGGGGATCTGATGCGCGCGCACTTCGGTTGGTCAGTACCCGTTGAGGCTCTGGGCGCTTGGCTGCGAGGCGTTGCGGCATCCACCATGCCGGTCCATCTAAAACAATCAGATGACCGTGACCGCCTTATCGCCCTGCAGCAAGGTGCCTGGCGGGTTACCTTTACCGATCACGAGGCCCTAAATAATGCCTGGTTGCCAGGGCGCGTCTCGGTTGTTGGGAAGCAGCTAGATCTCGTGGTAGTGCTTGCGTGGCCTAAGGCCGTAATGACTTCAAACGCTGCACAGCGTCCGACCGAGGCAAAGTTGTTTGACACTTCTGCACGCGAACTGGACAATAGCGCGCTCGAAAAATGAGGCGCAAAAGTGATCCGAGCTCGTTGAGCAAAGGGTAGCCACGGAGACGTGGTAGCGAGGGAGAGTAAGACGTGATGGCGTGAGGAAAGCGCCAATAAAGCGCCAAGTCGACGGAGATTTCGCTACACGGCTGAGGCATAGACCGATCCTAGAGTGTTCGGCAAATCAGCTAAGGGCAGTTAATTTTTGGGGTGTCGCCAAGCGGTAAGGCACCGGGTTTTGATCCCGGCATGCGCAGGTTCGAATCCTGCCACCCCAGCCACTTTTAAGAAGTGGCGAAAAGAATTCGGCGTTCGAAGAGACGCACAGTTTTCCGACAAACCATCTGGTCTGTTAATTCTTTGGGGGGATCGTGAATGGCGAATCTCATGTTATTTTCTGGGGGATCAAACGAGGCGCTCGCGAAACGCGTAGCAGATAAGCTTCACCTAAGTCTCGGCAGTATGGATGTGGGTCGCTTCAGCGATGGCGAAGTCACCGTCGAGGTTCATGAGAATGTGCGTGGCAAAGACGTGTTTCTGATGCAGTCAACCTGTGCGCCTACCAGCGACAACATTATGGAGCTGCTAATCATGGCCGATGCCATGCATCGCGCTTCGGCCCAGCGCGTGACAGCAGTGGTGCCTTACTACGGATATGCGAGGCAGGACCGTCGCCCTCGGTCAGCTCGAGTAGCCATTAGCGCCAAAGTTGTCGCCGATATGATTAGCACCGTAGGCATCGATCGTATTCTTACCGTCGATCTGCACGCTGACCAAATTCAAGGTTTCTTCAACATCCCAGTTGATAACATTTACGGCTCGCCAGTATTGGTCGATCACATTCTAGCCCAGCGCTACGAAAATCCTATTGTCGTATCACCCGATGTGGGTGGTGTGGTGCGCGCCAGAGCGATTGCAAAGCAGATTGATGATTTGGAACTGGCGATTATCGATAAGCGTCGCCCTCAGGCCAATGTCACCGAGGTGATGAACGTTATTGGTGACATCAAGGGCAAGACCTGCATCATGGTCGACGATATTGTTGATACCACGGGTACGCTTTGCACGGCAGCTGAAGCGCTGAAACAAGAAGGAGCGGCGGCCGTTGTTTGCTACATCACTCATGCGGTGTTTTCAGGGCCAGCCATTGGGCGAATTGCAGCTTCCAAAATTGATCGGATGGTGGTCACGGATACGATTCCACTTTCTGATGCAGCGAATGCGTGCGAAAAGATCCATCAGTTAAGCCTGGATAGTCTGTTGGCAGAATCTATTAGACGCGTGAGCAACGAAGAATCCATCAGCGCGATGTTCCGTTAGGCAGATCGCGCTGTCGGGTATAGGTTCCCACACTGGTCGCAAGTGCGGGAAACAGCACATTACATTGGAGAAATCATATGTCAGATATCATTGAGCTGACTGCAGAACTCCGAACGACGGTAGGGAAGGGTGCGAGCCGCCGCCTACGACGTTTGGAGGGCAAAGTGCCCGCTATTATATATGGTGGTGAAGGAGAAGCAGTAATGCTCTCCTTGTCCAGTAACGAATTGTTGAAGGCGATGCAGGTCGAGGCGTTTTACTCTCAGGTCTTAAATGTGTCGATTGACGGTAAGGCTGAGCAAGCGGTTGTGCGTGATCTTCAACGCAACCCTGCTGACGAGCGTGTTCAACACGTAGATTTTCAGCGAGTTCGTGCAAATGTGGCGATTACTATCAGCGTGCCGTTGCATTTCATTAATGAAGAGAGCTGCGTTGGTGTGAAAATGCAAGGCGGTACGCTAACCCGCACCCTCACTGAGGTCGAGGTTTCTTGTTTGCCTGCCAATCTACCCGAGTACATTGAAGTCGATATGGCAGAGGTAGAGAGTGGAACGTCAGTTCACTTGAGCGATCTGAATGTAAGTGAAGACGTCACCATTATTGCCCTGACACTTGGCGAGGATCGCGATATCCCTGTAGCTAGTGTCACCGCTAAGCGCGGTGGTGGTATCGGAGACAATGAAGAAGCATCATCGAACGAAGAAGCACCTGCCGCAGAGGATGCTGCTTCAGACGACGCCTCCGAGGGCTAGCTCGGCGTACTGCCAGTGTCTACTGCACTGAAACTGATTGCGGGCTTGGGTAACCCCGGCCCAAAATATGCAAAAACCCGGCACAATGCCGGTGCTAACTGGGTGCGTGAGCTAGCTAGACAGTTCCAGATTCCCATGACTCTCGACAGTAAATTCAAAGCGGAAATAGGCCGGGGACTCGTGCTGAACCATGATGTCCGACTGCTCATCCCGGCAACCTATATGAACAATAGCGGCGACGCGATTGGAGCCTCCGCGCACTTTTTTAAGTGGTCGGCGGAAGAGATTTTGATCGCCCACGACGAGGTGGCGTTTGAGCCAGGTACCGTCAAGCTTAAAAGTGGCGGCGGAGAGAACGGGCACAATGGTCTGAAAAGTGTGCGTGCGCGGCTGGGTAATCAGGATGGCTATAACCGACTGCGCATCGGTGTCGGGCATCCCGGTAACAAAAACCAAGTGAACTACTACCTCACTCAGCAAACACCTACCGAGGCTGAGCGCGCGAGCATCGCGGCCGCAGGGCAGCTGCCCGAGGGCATTTTGCGCGACATGCTAGCCGGCGATTGGCAGAGTGCTATGACGGCGCTACACGCGCCAGTACAAAAAGGCGCTACCACTTCAAGCGCCGAACACAGTGACAAACAACAAAAAGCAGGGGAATACGATGGGATTTAACTGCGGTATTGTCGGGTTACCGAATGTGGGCAAGTCAACGTTGTTCAATGCACTAACTCAGGCCGGTATCGACGCCGAGAACTTCCCGTTTTGCACCATCGACCCCAACACGGGCGTTGTGCCCGTGCCCGATCCACGATTACATCAGCTGAGCGATATTGTGAATCCGCAGAAAGTGATTCCTGCCAGCATGGAGTTTGTAGATATTGCCGGACTGGTCGCGGGGGCCTCCAAGGGTGAGGGCTTAGGGAACCAGTTCCTTGCCCATATTCGCGAGACTCAGGCCATCGCTCATGTTGTGCGCTGCTTTGAAGACGACAACGTAATCCACGTTTCAAATAAAGTATCGCCCGCCGATGATATTGAAATCATCAACACAGAACTTGCCTTGGCTGACTTGGAGTCGCTGCAAAAGGGCATGGACCGTCTGAGCCGTGTGGCCAATGCCGGAGACAAGGATGCCAAGGTAAAGATTTTGTTGCTTGAGCGTGTTGCCGAGGCGCTAGAGGCAGGCGACCCAGTGCGCAGCATCGACTTCAGCGTGGAAGAACTACGCGCGCTGCACGAATTTCATTTTATTACAGCTAAGCCCGTTCTTTATATCGCCAACGTCGCAGAAGACGGGCTGCAGGACAACCCGCTGGTGGATGTGGTGCAGAAGATTGCCGACGCTGAAGGCGCCGAAGTGGTTGTAGTCAGCAACAAAATCGAATCTGAGCTGGCAGAGCTAGATGACGCGGAACGGGCGGAATTTTTGCAAGAGCTGAACCTTTCCGAACCAGGGTTGCACCGGGTGATTCGAGCGGGCTACAAATTGCTAGGGCTGCAGCAGTATTTTACTGCCGGGCCATCCGAGGTTCGATCCTGGACCATTCCGGTGGGCGCGAAAGCCCCTCAGGCTGCCGGCGTCATTCACACCGACTTCGAGAGCGGCTTTATCCGTGCCGAGGTCATCGGCTTTGAGGACTACGTCGGTCTTGGCGGTGAGGCTGGGGCAAAGGACGCGGGTCGTTGGCGCCTAGAGGGCAAAGAATACGAAGTCAAAGACGGAGACGTTGTGCATTTTCGCTTTAACGTCTAGCCAGCCATCTCAGTTGTGAACAAGTCAGCATGCCTGGGCGCGGCGAAGACCTAGGTGAAAAAAAGGCGCGCCTAAATTATGCCTGGTGCTGGCGGGCAGAGATCTTAGCTTGCGGCTTTGCGCTCTTTTACCTCTTGAATTACCTGATCCGCCACATTAGTTGGGCAAGGTGCGTAGTGCGAGAACTCCATGGAGAACTGACCGCGTCCAGAGGTCATGGTCCGCAGATCACCGATATAGCCGAACATCTCGGCGAGAGCAACATCGGCCTTCACGCGGACGCCGGTTAAGCCCGGCTCTTGCGATTTGATCATGCCACGGCGACGGTTCAGATCACCGATCACGTCGCCGACGTGATCGTCAGGTGTGAACACGTCAACCTTCATTACGGGCTCTAACAACTGTGGCTTCGCCTTGGGCACCGACTGACGGTATGCGGCCTTGGCCGCCAGTTCGTAGGCGATGGCCGATGAGTCGACAGCGTGGAAGCCGCCGTCTGTTAGCGTGACCTTTACATCGAGCAGCGGGAAGCCAGCCAATGTGCCTTCATCCATACTTACACCGAACGCCTTTTCTACTGCGGGCCAGAATTCACGGGGAACGTTACCGCCGGTTACCGTGGACTCGAACTCGTACCCGCTGCCAACTTCGCCGGGCTCTATAACATAGTCGATCTTGGCAAACTGACCAGAGCCACCGGTCTGCTTTTTGTGTGTGTAAGTATCTTCGATACGCTGGGTAATAGTCTCGCGGTAGGCAACTTGGGGCTTGCCTACATCCACTTCAATTCCATGGGTGCGCTTGAGAATGTCTACCTTAATGTCCAGGTGCAGCTCGCCCATACCCTTCATGATGGTTTCACCAGACTCTTCGTCTGTTTCAACGTAGAAGGAGGGGTCTTCCTGAATCATTTTAGATAGCGCGATGCCCATCTTCTCAGCACCGGCCTTGTCGCGAGGCGCGATTGCCACTGAGATCACGGGATCAGGGAATACCATGGGTTCGAGTGTCGCCGGATTGTTTTGATCGCAGAGCGTATGGCCCGTTTGGGTATTCTTCATACCCAGCAGCGCGACAATGTCGCCGGCCTGAGCAACGTCTAGCTCTTCGCGAGAATCAGCGTGCATTTCGACGATTCGGCCTATTCGCTCGGTCTTGCCGGTATAAGTGTTAAGAACCGTGTCACCCTTGTTCAAGGTGCCGGAGTAAATTCGGGTAAAGGTTAAAGCGCCGTAGCGGTCGTCCATGATTTTGAAGGCCAGCGCGCGCAGTGGGCCGTTGGGATCAACCGTCGCGACCGAGCCAGTCTCGTTGCCTGCCAGGTCTACCTCTGGCTGCGGTTCAACCTCTGTTGGATTCGGCAGATAGTCGACAACGGCGTTCAGCACGAGTTGAATGCCTTTGTTCTTGAACGCCGAACCGCAAAAGGTTGGGAAGAAGTCCAGTGCAATAGTGCCTTTTCGGATGCAGTTCTTTAGGTCTTCAACAGAAGGCTCGTCGCCTTCCAGGTAGGCTTCCATCAGATCATCGTCTTGCTCTAGAGCCGTCTCTACCATCTTCTCTCGGTATTCGATGGCTCTGTCCTTCAAGTCTGCTGGAATGTCAGAAACCGTATAAGCCTCGGGATCGTTTGAGTCGTCCCACACCCAGGCTTGCATGCTCATCAAATCGACGACGCCCGCAAACTCATCTTCCTCACCAATTGGCAGGGTCATAACCAAGGGGTTGGCCCCCAGAACTTTTTCGACTTGCTCGACGACGCGATAAAAATTCGCGCCCAGGCGATCGAGCTTGTTGACAAAAATCAGTCGTGCAACTTCGGACTCGTTTGCATAGCGCCAGTTCGTTTCTGACTGTGGCTCGACGCCGCCGGAACCGCAGAATACACCCACACCGCCATCCAATACTTTTAGCGATCGATAAACCTCAATGGTGAAGTCCACGTGTCCGGGGGTGTCAATGATGTTTAAGCGATGGTCTGCCCATGTGCAACTGGTTGCCGCAGACTGAATAGTAATGCCGCGTTCCTGTTCTTGTTCCATGAAGTCGGTGGTCGCCGCACCATCGTGAACCTCACCAATTTTGTGAATCTTGCCTGTCAGCTTCAGTATACGTTCCGTCGTGGTGGTTTTTCCCGCATCGACGTGGGCGAAGATGCCGATATTGCGATAGCGTGTCAGGTCTTTCATCAGTTCTCTCTGTCTTAGTAGGTAGCAGATTTTTGGTTCGAAAGCATCAGTGGGCTAATCTATAACCCATTGAAATAAAAGGAAAATAAATTTTGGCTGAGATGGCGATGGCGAAGAATACCACCGAATAAACTAAAGCTCACGTGAATTGTGCTGAGCACAATTTGCCCCATAGATTAAAGCGCGATGTCCGCGTACACGGGTGCGTGATCCGATGCGGTTAGGTCATCGATCTTGCGTCGGTAGTCACGGTCAATGATTACCTCTTCAGTAAGGTCGATCAGTCCGCTGGTGGCCAGAATAAAATCGATTCTCAGACCGTGTTTGCGATGAAAGGCACCGCCGCGATAGTCCCACCAAGAAAATTCCTGGGCATCTGGATACTTGTGCCGGAACAGATCCGTTAGGCCCGTGTCCATTAAGGTCTGCAGACGATTGCGTTCTTCCTGGGTGTAGAAAATAGATCCTTCGCCGGCTTCGCCGCGCCATCCGTCGATGGCTCTCGGCACAATATTGAAGTCACCGCAAATGATCCGATGCGCTGGCCCGTCCCTTAATTGCTCCCATTGCTGGGTCAAATCGTCATACCAGCCTAGTTTGCCGGCAAAATCCGCATGTTCCAGGTTTTTGCCATTGGGACAGTAGACTGTGGTGAACGACACCTTGTCATCAATGTTGGCGGTAATGAGCCGCGAGCCGAAGGCATCTTGGTTGGCGACGCCGGTGCCAGTCAGTGTTGCATGCACTTTGGTCAGAATGGCAACGCCATTCCAGCTTTTTTGACCGTACACCAAGGCTTCATAGCCAAGTTCGTTAAAGTAGTCGTAAGGGAACAGTTCATTCGGCGTCTTCAGTTCTTGTAAACCCACCACATCGGGCTGCCGATCCTCTAGCCAGCGTGTGATGTAGTCGAGACGTGCCCGCAGTCCATTGACGTTCCAAGTGGCGATTCGCATAGCGGCATTCCAGTAAGCAAAATCGCATAATAACTTGGCGCGGGCGTGTTGTAGCGTTCAATGGCTATCACAGTGAAAAAATTACCCCAATGGAAGCTGTTGCGCCCGGTGCTTTGAACCCCAGTACCTGCTGGTACTCCTTGTCTAAAACGTTCTGGGCGCGCACGAACGCTGTGGTATGGGTCGACGCTTCATAGCTGATGCCAAGGTTGACCAGCGATACCCCTTTTATGTTAGCCCTGACCTCTGGCGTGGCCAGAATGAATTCGTTGTCCTGCATATCGCCATGATAAACCCATGAGACACTGGCCCTGCCTTTGTCGCCAGCAAAGGCATAGCCTAGGTTCACCCCGCCGCTCCTGCGCGGCCGCCTCACCTCCGGCTCGCCGGCGGCATCCTCACTGTAAAGCCAAGTCCAGTGGGCGTCCAAAGCGACAGCGCTGCCAATGTCTGCGCCAAATGTCGCCTCCCAACCGTCGCGCCGACTGGAGCCTTCTATGTTTACCGCTTTTGCTAAGAATGTGGGCGGTGCAAAGGTTGTGGTGACTTCGTCGTTTAACGTCGAGCGAAAATAGGTAATGTCAGCGCGGCAAGCGCCACTGCAAAAATCCGCCGCCAGACCCAGGTCCCAGCCACGTGAGGTTTCGGGTTTGAGGTCTGGGTTGCCAAGAAAGCTGTCAGGGATAAAGCCAAAGAGTTCGAAAAATGTCGGGTTTGCCGAGCCCTGGCCCCAGCTCGCGTGAGTGCGTGTATTCGCAGTGATCGCCTGGGTAGCGGTCACCCGCCATGTGGTTAAATTGGCGAAGCTTTGATTGTTGTCGTGCCTTGCGTTGACAGAAAATGAGCGTTGACCCATGCGCAACAAGTATTCGATGAACTGACTGCGCTGTTGATCTTTTGCCCGATGATTTGCCCCGGCGAAGGACGCACTAAAATTACGAAATCTTCGCTGTTCATATTGCATGCCCAGGGCCAGAGAATGGGTGAGGACATTGCTATTGAACGCCCGTGATGCCATCCATTCGACCTTGCTTACCCTCCCTCTGAGTCCGCTGTTTTCTTCGCCATTGGTGCGAAAACGGGTACGACTCGCATTCTGGCTGAGCATTACTTCGTGCAACCAAGCGCCGGTGCGTGTCCTTCCTCGAAGGGCCGCGAGGCGCTGACTGACAGCATTGTTTTCATCACCATCAATCACTAAACCTTGGGTAGGGGTGGCAGGAAAGGCAAAGTCCTGGGGGTCGCCGTCGGTGCTGCCACGGGTTTGTCTGACCGACAAACCAAGCTCGCCATCGTCAGGCCAGTACAGTGTGCTGTCCGCGTTCCAAGAGCGATTCTGGTAACCGTCGCTTTCCGAGCCAAGAAAAGATGCATTGCTGCCATTGGTTAAAGCGCGGGTCGCACTGATATGGGTGCGCCACTTCGCGCTTTTCAACAGCTGCTGAAAACCGGCATTGAGCTGGCCTTGATGAAAACCGTGAGAGCCTGATTCCAAACCAAGACCGACCGAAGGCTCAGCATTGAGATCGGTGCTGCCATCACGAGTGGTTATCGCGATCACGCCACCGATCGCCTCTGAGCCGTATCGAGCGCTCTGGGGGCCGCGCAGCACCTCGATACGTTTGATCGAAGTGCCCGACAGCGTGGCCAAATTGAAGGCGGCACCGTTAGCAGGATCGTTCGCCTCCACGCCGTCGATCAACACCAGCGTGTGGTTGCTTTCTGAGCCGCGCACGCGAACCTCGGTTAAGCCCCCAAAAGGACCGGTTTGTGACACGTTCAAACTCGGCAACGAGCGAAACAGCGCTGCAGGATTGAAAGTGATGCGATCGGAAAAGTCTTCGGTATCAAGCGCCGATATTGAACTGCCAATGAGGTTAGCGGTCGTTGGAGTGTGGTGTGCCACAACGATTATCTCCTCTACCGCGCGAACGTTCGGATTATCGTCATCTTCCGCCACGGCCGAGGAGTTTGTAAATAAAGTGATAAGAGGGGAGAGGAAAAATAAAATAGCCGAGCATGTGCTTGAGCTTGGGTTGTTCATGAGAAATCCAATGTTGCTAGATGCAATGGTTAACCAAGAGTTGGCTCGGGTCTAACCCTCTTGGGCGCTTTTTTCTTATGCTTTACATGAATATTTTTTGAACTCGCATCGGTAAGCTTCGAAACATGTTCAGATTTAGCCCAAATAAAGTTGGCAAATTGCAGTGTTGATCAAAAGTGCCTTGCTGCACCACTACGAATCCCGTCAATGGCTGTCTTTTAAAAAGCCAGTAGCCGTGCTGCATGCACGTGAGCCGATCAAGGTGTTGCCTCTGTTGAATGAGATAGAAGCGCGGGTAGAGGCAGAAAAGCTCACCGCTGTTGGTTATGTCACCTACGAAGCAGCCAACGGTTTCGACGCCAGCTTGCCGACGCACGCGCCGCCCGAAGACGCGCTGCCGATGATTAGCTTTGCACTTTTCCGTTACGCTCATGCAGTAGAGGGCCCGACTCCGGCCCAAGCACAAGCGCATCAACTGTGGCGTTTTAGCGAGAGCGCTGAAGACTATCAGCTAGCCATTCACCGAATACGCGAGCGCATCAAGGCCGGTGACGTATATCAAATCAACCATACAACCCGACTCAACGGTGTGCTCAATGACCCATGGCAGCTGTTTACCGATGTCGCAATAGGTGCACCCTTCGGTGCCTACCTGCAAGGCGATAGCCATACGATCGTATCGGCCTCGCCGGAGTGTTTCTTTTCTCTGGACGGCAACGCCCTTTACTCTCAGCCGATGAAAGGCACTGCTGCCCGAGAAGCCGACCCTGTAAAAGATGAGGCCCAGCGGCATTGGTTGTCGTCTTCCATCAAGAATCGCGCTGAAAACCTGATGATCACCGACATGGTGCGTAACGATTTGGGCCGCGTCGCTGACCCAGGCACGGTCAAGGTGGACCAGCTTTTTGCCACGGAACAGTATCCAACGGTCTGGCAAATGACGTCGCGTGTTGCGGCACAAACCACCGCCAGCGTCGCTGACATTT
>CABZTD010000029.1 GCA_902528515.1 K189A clade bacterium | reverse complement strand
TGATGCCAAGATCAGAAGAAAAGTCCTGCCAGTTCTTCTCGATTTCCATAATGTCGGCAAAGCGCGTAACCGACCAATAGGGGCCGAACATACTATCCTTGCAGTAGTGTACTGGTGCCTCATCTCGCAGTCGCGCAAAGTAGTCCCAATGTTCGTCGGCCTGCATAAGCTTTGCGCTGCTGACATCAAAATCTTCTAGCGCGGTGGCGTGAGCATCAAATGCCTTTGTGGCAACTGCTTCTGACATGATTTCCTCCTGTCCTCGAAGCAAAACATACACCCAGAATCCACAGGAGGCGAGGACATAAAGGCGATGCCGTTGGCGTAAATAGGTCGAGTTCAAACGGGCGAGGCGCTACTCTATGCTCTTTATTCTCTCCCAGAATACGATTCAAAATGCAGTCACTGGTTTTCGACAACGTATTTACCCGCACTTTGCCCGTAGATCCGCAAAGCGGTAGCAAGCGCCGCCAGATTCGCAATGCGCTTTTCTCCCGCGTCGAACCAACGCCTGTCTCAGCTCCCTATTTGATTCACAGTTCGCCTCATGCCGCCAAGCTTCTCGGGTTGAGCGAGGCAGACCGCACCAGCGAGAATTTTTTACAGGTCTTTGCGGGCAATCTGCAGCTACCGGGCATGGATGCCCACGCTACTTGTTACGGTGGTCATCAATTTGGGAACTGGGCGGGTCAGCTTGGTGACGGGCGAGCCATCAATTTAGGCGAGGTTAAAACGCCTAAAGGTCACCTTATGCTTCAGCTCAAAGGTGCAGGCGAAACACCCTACTCCAGAACGGCAGATGGCCTGGCAGTACTACGTTCTTCGCTCCGCGAATATGTCTGCTCCGAGGCCATGTTTCATTTAGGGGTGCCAACTACGCGGGCGCTTTCGCTCATCGGCACTGGCGAGCAGGTCATGCGCGACATGCTCTACGACGGCCATCCGGCCCTTGAACCAGGCGCAGTCGTGTGCAGGGTGAGTTCATCCTTTGTGCGCATTGGTCACTTTCAGATGATTGCCGCCCGCCAAGAAACAGACCTTCTGCAAACATTTACCAACTTCGTGATTGAACACGAATTTTCCGCCGTCGCGGCAGCGCACAAAGATCCGACAGAGCGCTACTTGGCATGGTTTGAAGAGGTATGCCAGCGCACGGCAACACTAATGGTTCATTGGATGCGTGTTGGATTTGTGCACGGCGTAATGAATACCGACAATCTATCGATTCTTGGAGAGACCATCGATTATGGACCCTACGGTTGGCTAGAGGGGTTTGACCCGGACTGGACACCCAATACGACAGACGCGGGGCAAAGGCGCTATCGCTTCGGTCAACAACCTGCCGTTGCCCAGTGGAATTTGCTGCAGTTGGCGAATGCCCTTTATCCGCTCATACAAGAGACCGAGCCCCTAGAAAAGATTTTGGGCAACTACGCAACGGCTTATGAACAGAAGTGGCAAAAAATGATGGCGAACAAGCTCGGTCTGTCAACCTACGATGCGGTTTTGACTAATCGTTTGCTGAAACTGCTCACCGAGACGGAAACCGATATGACCTTGTTCTTCCGCCACCTGGCCGATGTAAGAGATCCGATCACCGACTCGGTCTTTTTGCAGGACGCTTACTACGCGCCAGAACAAATAGATTTGGCGCTTCGGCAACAGACTGAGCGGTGGCTCGCCGACTATCTGCAAACTGCAGAGCGCCAAAACCAATCCCATGGCGCACGGGCCCGGCTGATGAACAGCACCAACCCGCTATACGTGCCGCGTAACTACATCGCCCAACTCGCCATCGACGACGCCCAGCAGGGCGACTTTAAGAAACTCGAACAGTGGATGCAGGTGCTTGAGCGCCCTTATACGTGGCAAGAAGGAATGGATCAGTATGCTGCGAAGCGACCGGAATGGGCGCGCAATCGCACCGGATGTTCACAGCTGTCCTGTAGTTCTTGAGGGAGAATTTAGAAGTGGTGGGTCGTCTGGGGTTCGAACCCAGGACCAACGGGTTAAAAGCCCGGTGCTCTACCAGCTGAGCTAACGACCCATAGACTCGAAAGCGCGGCGAATTGTAGTCACCCGAGTAGGGTGAAACAAGGGTTTAGGTCTTACCTTTAGCGTATCTAGTTGGATCAAGCATGCCGGCATCGGCAAAACCCTCGCGGCGCAAGTAACAAGAGTCGCAGACCCCGCAGGCAGCACCTGTGCCGTCGGCTTGATAGCATGAAACCGTCAACGAATAGTCGACACCCAGCGCTGTTCCTTGCTGAACAATCTCGGCCTTTGTCAGATCAATCAACGGTGCATGTATGATGAGCCTCCGCTGCTCCACACCCGCTCGGGTTGCGAGATTGGCCATGTGCTCGTGGGCATTAATGAATGCTGGTCGACAGTCTGGGTATCCAGAATAGTCTAGGGCGTTCACACCCACAAAAATGTCACAGGCATCAAGCACCTCGCTCCACGCCAGAGCTAAGGACAAAAATATGGTGTTACGAGCCGGTACATAGGTGATCGGAATCGATTCCACACTCGTATTTGCCTCGGGAACATCAATGGCCTCGTCAGTCAAAGCTGAGCCACCAAACTGGCTCAAATCAATATTAACAATACGATGTTCTTCGACCCCGGCTCTTGCTGCAACATCCTTGGCGGCTTTCAGTTCTGCACTATGACGTTGCCCGTAATCGAAGCTTATGGCGTAGCAGGCAAAGCCCTGGTCCTCAGCCATCGCGAGCACGGTAGCGGAGTCTAATCCGCCAGATAGAACTATTACGGCCTTTTTCATGATTTTGCTCAACGGCTGTTTTTTCCTGTCTCGGCCATGGGCCCATACATATCGCTAGCGTCCGGGCACATCACCCCACAACAACTTGTGCATTTGCATCTGCATGCGCACCGGCAGCCGGTCCGCAACGATCCAATCTGCTAGATCACGAGGGGGTAACTCGTGATAGCTCGGCGAGAACAGCACATCGGCGACACGGTCGTATAAGCCATGCTCGTCGCACCTCATACGCGCCCAGTCGTCATCAGCACGGCTGCAGATGACAAACTTGACTTGATCCTGCGGATTCAAATGCGCCAGGTTGGACCACAGGTTTCGGTGGGACTCCCTGGAGCCTGGGGTCTTGAGATCTAGAACCTTAACCACTTCGGCGGGTATATGTTCGACACTCAGAGCGCCGCTGGTTTCCACCGACACGGAGAAAGAGGCATCAGCGAGGCGCTACATGAGGTGCAAGACATTGGGTTGCGCTAGGGGTTCACCGCCGGTGACCGTGACATGGCGAACACCGAGGTCATCAACCTTTCTCATGACGTCGTCCAATGGCATCAAGGTGCCGCCAGAAAACGCATATGCGCTGTCGCAGTAATAGCAACGCAACGGACAGCCCGTTAAGCGCACGAATACCGTTGTCATCCCTACGGTGTTTGCTTCACCCTGCAGAGACAGAAAAATCTCGGTGATTCTCAGATCAGGCATGAGTGCAGGCTATTCCCGATAGCGGAGCCACTTATTCCATTTCTGCCAAATATCGTTTGGCCAGCGCCCCTGCCGAACTCTGGGGAAAGTCGGTTTGAACCTGGGTCAGGTAACGTCTGGATTCACTTTCGTCACCCAGCTGAAAGTACAGCACACCAAGTTTGTATAGCGCATCGGGCACCTTTTGATGGTCTGGGTATAAGCGTATGACCTGCACAAAGTTCTGCCTAGCCGGCTCAATGTTGCTGGAGGCTAGGTGCAATTCGCCCAACCAATAAAAGGCATTGGGCGTATATTGACCGTTGGGGTAATCAACGATCAGCTTCTCAAATGCGACGGTAGATTCCGCGAAACGTTTGCTACGCATCCAGCGGATTGCTCGAGCATAGGCTTCACGCTCCGTCGTGGGTTCGGGCTCCGCTTGTACCGTAGCTTCTGTCATTCCTGGATCTAGCAAGGAGGACTCAGATCCAGCGACATCAGCATCCACCGCTGACTGGCGGTCAATGTCGGGTAGCGGTGTCGGACCCGGCGCCGGGCGGTTGGGCGCTAGTGCCGCGACTCTACGGTCAAGATCGATGTATTGAAGCCGCTGATTTTGCTGCAGCTTTTGAATCAAGCGGGACTGCTCCTCTACCAGTCCGCTCAATTGACGAACTTCTTGCTGCAAAACCTGCATCTGATAAAAGAGCGGCTCCTCACCGACCAGCGCGGAAGTTGCTGCGATGCTTTGTAAAGCGGGCGCCCACAAAGCCTGATCTTCATCAACCTCGCTTGTTCGATTATTGAGCGTTTGGGTATCGAGTTCTGCGGCGGCTCTGAAGAGCGAATCCTCAACAGGTACCGCGGCGTTCGTGGCGCCCTGACTGAGGACACCTGCCAGCACAACCGAGAGAACAGCTGTGCGGACAGCACTCAGGCGCGATTTTACGCATGTCACTCGATAGCCCAAAGTCGGCACCCCGGACACGTTTTATCGATAAGAAACCACGGCGCGGCGATTCTGGGCCCAAGCTCTGGCGTTGTTTGCCGGATTCGCCAGCTCTTCTTCACCGTAGCTGATTTCTTCTATTTGGCGAGACCCGACACCGTTTGCGAGAAGGATGGCGCTGATGGCTTTTGCGCGACTTTCTCCCAGAGCGAGGTTGTACTCTCGAGTACCTCGCTGGTCACAGTGACCTGCAATAACTATGCTGCGGTTAGGATTAGCACGAAGAATCTCTGCATGTGTGCTCAAGGCCGCGAAATCCGCGGGACTGACGATCGCCTGATCAAAGTCAAAGTAAAAAGTGCGCGAGACCGGGTTGCCCGACGCATCCACCGGGGTCTTGTCATCGCCTGCGAAACCAGGGCCGGACTCTTCAACAACCTCGGCTACTTCTATAACTTCGACAGCCTCAGTTGCCGGCTGCTGCTCAACTACTGGCTCTGTAGCCGTACTTGAACAACCGGCGATTACCAACGTGCCCAGTACAGCGACCCAAAGGTGTTTGAGTGTTTCTTTAACTTGCATCCCTGTCTCCTCAACTAATGGATTAAAAAATCTCACCTGACCGTCAATTCTAACCAGATTTTAGCGCTCTGGGCTGAGCACAGAATAGAAAATAGTAAATTTCTTCTCGTGACCATCGATTTAAAGACGGATTACCTGTCTCGCGGTATCACCACGTCGGGTAAAAAGGGCGACCATGCAGGCTCGCGGACATCTCCAGCAGATGACGGCAAGCGATACTTGACCCGACCATCTACGGATACCACGGCGAGAATGCCTTTGTTTTGATCTTGAGTCGCGTAAATTAACATAGCTCCGTTGGGAGCCAGGGAAGGGCTTTCATCCAAACTCGACTCCGTCAAAACCAAAAGACGGTCTTCCAACAAGTCCTGCCACGCGATATGGAATACGCCGTTACGGCGGTGCACAAAGACCAGGTGTCGGCCGTCGGGCAACAGTCGCGCTCGGGCATTGTAGTCGCCCACGAAGGTTAGGCGTTCTAAGAAATTCGTCGCCAACTCCAACTGATAGATCTGGGGTTTGCCGCCTCTGTCAGAGGTAAATACAAGGTACTTTCCATCCGGAGACCAAGAGGGTTCCGTATCAATAGCAGGATGCCGCGTGATTCGCCGCAGCTTGCGCGTTTCGAGATTCATCACAAAAACTTCTGGATCACCGCTGCGCGATAGCACCATGGCAAGCTGCCTACCGTCTGGCGAAAAGACGGGAGACCCATTGATGCCGCGAAAATTAGTCAATCGCTCCCGGCTGGGACCGTCTATATCTTGCAGAATAATGCTCGGACGCCCAGTGTCGAAGGACACGTAGGCCACACGTCGGCCATCGGGAGACCAACCGGCGGACAAGATCGGCTGGCTGGAATTAAAGAGTGTGCGAGCACGCTCGCCGTCCACGTCCGCCACCTGGAGTTTGTAGCTCGCATTTAGCGTGCCGATATCCTGAGCTAGCACGTAAAGTATCTTGGTGCTAAATGCCCCGCGCACTCCCGTCACTTCGGTATAGACAAGATCAGCTATCTTGTGCCCTACATCCCGCCACTGGTCACGTGAGATCACGAAGCTGACGCTTTGGAGCTGGGATTGAGTCGCTACGTCGAATAACTGATAACTCACATCGATCTGACCAAGGGCATTCGTCTGGGCCTGACCGATGACTAGGTAGGCAGTCTGCAAGATCCGCCAATCACGAAAAAACACTGCATCCTGGGTACTCGGATAGGACAACATATTTTCCGGTGCTACCGGATCAAATTGCCCACTTCTTGCCAAATCGAATCGGATGAGCTTGTCAAGATTGTCCGCGCTGTCTAAGTCTTCGCTTAATGCGAAGGGCACCACGGCAATGCGTATCGGATCGTCGACTCCTTGGTCAATGATGATCGTATCCAAATCAGCCCAACTGCTCACCGCCAGGCTCAACATCAGCATAACAGCCATACCCTGTTGACATAGCTGCACTAAGTTTTTAGCGGACAAATTTTGCATGGTAGGCATTTGTTTTTTCGGCACTGGGTTACCGTAACAGATCCTCAGGACGAAACAGAAAGTAGAAGCGCCGAAAGTTTGCCTCGAACACTGTATTGTCCCCAGGCACGCTGAACCGCTTAGCCCTTCGAATCGCAAGCTCCGCGGACCGATCAAAGGCTTCGTTACCGGAGCTATCGACGAGCGCGACGGATAACAGCTCGCCGGTGGGAATCAGTTCAACGACGAAACGCGCCTGCATGCCGTTTCTCGCACTAGGCGGTCGACTCCAGTTTTTGCGAACCAAGTCGTAAATTCCCGCCTGATAGGTTCGCACTTGCTGCGCATTCTGCGCGTCAAGCATTTGCTGGGCCTCAGCCTCTAAAGAGCGCTGCAGCGAGTCGTCTGCTAGCTCACCCAGAGCCGCTAGACGCTGCTGCCGGCGCTGGACCTCAGTTTCTTTGCGTTGACGTTCGGATTGTGCAGCCTTGGCTGCTGCGTCATCGCTATTCACCGAGTCTTGCTCCACCTCTTTAGACGCTGGCCGAGGCTTGGGCGCGGGCGGTTCCGCGGGTCT
The DNA here is from genome assembly GCA_902528515.1 of K189A clade bacterium. Taxonomy (GTDB): domain Bacteria; phylum Pseudomonadota; class Gammaproteobacteria; order Pseudomonadales; family Azotimanducaceae; genus UBA4421. The sequence goes on along the minus strand of CABZTD010000029.1, from coordinate 14,444 downwards.
AACAATGGGCTGCTTTTCGGGTACTGGCGTGACCTTCCCAAGCGGTTCAATAACTAGCAACTTCGCATTGACCACCCTTGGCGTGACTACCTCAGCGACATCGTCTTGGCTTTCGAAGCCTCGCATTACGAATGCTGCAACCAAGACATGGAACAGCACGGCGCCAAATAAAGGCAGTGCATACGACTGCATCGTAAACATCCTCGCCTATCCCTGAATGTCCGGCGGATCGGTAATCAGCCCGACGCTACCTGCGCCAGCCTGCTGTAGCACAGTCATCACTTTAACGACGTCGCCATAGGGCAGCGTCGCATCGGCCTTTATATAGACCGGCACATTTGCTCGTGCTCGAAGCACCTTACCGGCTTGTTCGCTGAGGGAGAAAATGGTCACCCGGGTACCGTCCTCCTCATTCTTGGTGCGACTAGCAAGGCCGATATTTAGGAACAGTGCGCCATCGTCACGCACAGACACCACAAGGGGATCGGAGTCCTCAGTATCAATGGCCTTGGACGGCGCTTGAGGAAGATCGACTTGAACCCCCTGGGTCAATAAAGGGGCTGTCGCCATGAATATCACCAGAAGCACCAACATCACATCGATGTAGGGCACCACGTTGATTTCGGACATAGGCTTGCGGCGACTCATCCGCTAAGTCCCTTCACTGTTGCCAGGACTTGCGTGAGCTGCGCGATGCAATATCGCTGTAACCTCGTCGCAGAACCCTTCATAGCGTTTCATGAGCACATCAACGTTGGCTGAAAAACGGTTGTAGCCTATAACGGCAGGAATTGCCGCAAACAGTCCCATCGCCGTGGCGATAAGCGCCTCAGAAATACCGGGGGCGACGGACGCCAGAGTTGCTTGCGTCATGTTAGCCAGCGACCGGAAAGAATTCATAATGCCCCAGACCGTGCCAAACAAGCCGATGTACGGGCTGGTGGAACCCACCGTGGCAAGAAAGGGCAAATGGGTTTCAAGCCGCGCTTCCTCGCGCATCAGCGTCACGCGCATTGCACGCTGAGTACCCTGCATGATCGCCTCAGCATCGACCCCAGGTTGCTCAGACAAACGCGTATATTCGCGAAAGCCGGCAACGAATATTTCTTCGATACCGTTCAACTGCTCTTCCTGCGATAGGTCCTGATACAGGCCGCGCAGATCGATACCCGACCAAAAATGATCTTCAAAGGCATCGATCTCCTGTTTGGCACGGCGCAGTAAGCTCCAGCGCTGCAGGATCATCATCCAGCTCACGACTGACGCGAGCACTAGTAGCGCCATAACGCCCTGAACCAAGAGACTAGCGTTTGCGATCAGTTCATAGACGGATAGAGGTTGGTTCATATGGTTCCCTTAGGCTCGGAAATCAATCTGAGTTTTCTGTATCGGTTTCGACAAAGTTGATGGCGCCCTGTTGAAGCCCTTGCTGCGCCACTGCCTCATTCTCCCGCATCGGCGCTGGCAATCCAAAATGCAGGTAAGTTTTCGCCGTGGCCACGCGACCTCTGGGCGTACGCATCAGGTAGCCCTGTTGAATCAGGTAGGGCTCCAAAACATCTTCAATAGTGCCGCGCTCCTCGCTGATGGAGGCGGCTAGCGCGTCGAGACCCACAGGCCCGCCACCGAAACGGTCAACGATGGCAAGCAGCAATCTTCGATCCATAGCGTCAAACCCCTGCTTGTCGACATTGAGCAGATTGAGCGCTTCGTCGGCTAGCACCGCGCTGACCACACCATTGCCCTTTACTTCTGCCACGTCGCGAACCCGTCTAAGCAGCCGGTTACTGATACGAGGCGTGCCGCGAGAGCGACGCGAGATTTCCGCTGCACCTTCTTTTTCAATCGGTAGATCTAGCTTGTTGGCGGAGCGCGTCACGATTTCCGCCAGCTCCGCGACGCTGTAGAACTCTAGGCGCTGCACAATGCCAAAGCGATCGCGTAGCGGACTGGTCAATAGTCCCGCTCGCGTCGTCGCGCCCACAAGCGTAAAAGGCTGCAGTTCTAGCTTCAGCGAGCGAGCGGCAGGACCCTCGCCAATCATTATGTCGAGCTGAAAATCTTCCATGGCCGGATAGAGGATTTCTTCGACCACGGGACTCAGGCGATGAATCTCGTCAACAAAAAGCACATCACCAGCGTCGAGATTGCTCAGCATGGCAGCCAGATCACCGGCTTTTTCAAGGACTGGCCCTGAGGTGGATTTGAGCGCTGCGCCCATCTCCCTTGCCATGATGTTTGCAAGGGTAGTTTTACCAAGCCCTGGCGGGCCAAATATCAACGTATGGTCCAGTGCCTCGCGGCGGTTTTTCGCCGCCTCGATAAAAATGGACATCTGCTCTTTAACAGCACTTTGGCCAATGTATTCATCGAGCCGCACCGGCCGCAGGGCGCGGTCAAACCCGGCATCACTGCTGTCTTGAACACCTGAGACAAACCGATCTGGCTCAATCGCCACTAGCTCGCCCTCCCCATGCGACGCAGGACCCAGGTTACTAGTTCTTCTGTGCCTGCCGGGGTGTCTGCCAGTGCCTGCTGCGCCCGGTGCACCGCCTCGGCCGCTTGGTTGGGTTTGTAGCCGAGCGCAATAAGAGCATCCTCGGCTTCTCGGCCGGCCACAGAATCCGCGGAGCCGACGGCACTGACCACAGACGAAATGCCGTCTGGCATCAGGACATCGAGCCGGGACTTGAGTTCCACCATAAGCCGCTCGGCGGTCTTTTTACCGACTCCTGGCACCTTCGTCAGAACCCCTACCTCATTGGCCTGAACCGCGCTAACGAGGGTAGCAGGGTTGATCGAACTGATCAGCGCCAAGGCCATCTTGGGTCCAACGCCATTGATGCGAATGTAGGTTCGAAACAAATCACGCTCTCCCTGGTCGGCAAAACCAAATAGCAGCTGAGCTTCTTCACGAACGACAAAGTGAGTAAACAGTGTCATTGATGCACCGATTTGGGGACTCGATGCCAGCACCGATGCGCTCACCTCCACTTCATAGCCAACCCCCGCAACATCCAGCAGCAGTAAATTGCCTTCTATTAAGGCGAGGTTTCCGGTCAGCCTGCCAATCAAATGAGGAGCCCTTCGGTTATCGTCAGGTTTCGTTTAGCGCAGCAGTATTGACGTGGCACAGAGCAATCGCAAGGGCGTCTGCCGCATCTGCCTTGGGAGTACCAGGCAGCTGGAGCAAAACTCGCACCATATGAGCCACCTGCTCTTTATTTGCCCTCCCGGTGCCCACAACCGCTTGCTTCACCTGCCGCGCCGCATACTCAAACACTGGCAGCTCACGAGCAACACCTGCCGCAATGGCCACCCCTCGAGCTTGACCGAGTTTAAGGGCAGAGGCGGCATTTTTCGCCATAAAGACGGACTCTATGGCCATGGTCGATGGTGCAAACTCAGAAATGATTTGAGTAACACCGCGAAAGATCGTGCCCAATCGATTCGGCAGCTCGCTCTCTTCTGCACTGATGCAGCCACTGGCGACGTAGTGCACCCGACGGTTAGAAATTTCGAGCACCCCGTAACCGGTAGATCGCGAACCTGGATCGATCCCTAGCACCCGAAACAGTGGGCTGGGCATCCCTAAGCGATCCGGCAGAACACGCTATTCGTATGCATCGTCGGGAAACTCACCATTACTGTAGACCTCTTGAACGTCGTCGAGGTCTTCTAGGGCATCGATCAGCGTCAACACATTGCGTGCCTGCTTAGTATCACAGGGGCTTGTGTTTAAGGAAACCATCGTGACTTCTGAATGGTCAGGTTCATAGCCTGCTTCGGTAAGCTCAGTAACGACCTGATTCAGCGTCTCCCAAGGCGCGGTCACCGTAATGGCGCCCTCATCGTCGCCTTCAATATCCTCAGCGCCAGCCTCTAGAGCGATATCCATCAGAGCTTCCTCGTCTGTGCCGGGCGCAAAGCTGATCACTCCCTGACGGGTAAACAGATAGGCCACCGAACCGTCCGTACCGAGATTGCCGCCGTATTTGTTGAATGCATGACGCACCTCGGCAACCGTTCGATTGCGATTGTCGGTCATGGCCTCGACGAGGATCGCTACGCCACCACTTGCGTATCCTTCATACACCAACTCTTCAACATCATTACCTTCACCGCCTCCCGCACCTCGAGCAACGGCCCGCTCGATAGTGTCCTTGGGCATATTGGCTCCAAGCGCCTTGTCTACCGCAGCGCGCAGCCTCGGATTGTCGTCGACGACACCACCACCCAAGCGTGCCGCGACCGTGATTTCCCGGATCAGTTTGGTATAGAGCTTGCCGCGTTTTTTATCTTGGGCAGCTTTTCGGTGTTTGATATTCGCCCACTTACTGTGTCCTGCCATATCCCTCTTCCCGTTTTCTAAACGCTTCGGCGCGGTTATTATTACTCCGCAGCACCATCACCGGCCTCTGCCGCGACCACTTTCGCAGGTCCGCGTAGACGTATATGTAAGTCTTTTAGCTGTTGATCCTCTACCGAACCCGGCGCTGCCATCATCACGCAAGCAGCACTCTGAGTTTTTGGAAACGCAATGACATCACGAATGGATTGGGTTTCGGTCATCAACATCACCAAGCGATCCATGCCCAGCGCGATGCCGCCGTGTGGTGGGCAGCCATACTGCAGTGCGTCAAGCAAAAAACTGAATTTCGACTGATCGGCCTCATCCATGCGCAGCACGTCGAATACCGCCTTTTGCATTTCGTTGTCATGAATTCGCAGCGAGCCTCCGCCGAGTTCGTAGCCGTTCAACACAACGTCGTAGGCTGCTGCCTGCGCGGATGCAGGGTCGGCCAATACCTCTGCAGGCGAACATGTTGGCCGCGTAAAGGGGTGATGCTCTGCGCTAAAAGACCCGTCTCGATCTTGAGAGAACATGGGCCAATCTACCACCCAGCAGGGCCGGTAATCGCCATCTAGCACACCCAAGTCACTACCCAGCTCACCACGTAGGGCCCCCATCGCATCATTGACGACTTTGGCGCTATCCGCCCCGAAGAACACCAAATCACCTGTTTCTGCACCGATTCGCTTCAGTACTGCGCTCACCACGTCCTCGGGAATGAACTTCAAAATCGGCGACTGCAAACCTTCTATGCCGTTGGCCAAATCGTTGACCTTGATGTAGGCCAACCCCTTGGCACCGTAGCGGGCTACGAAGGCGGTATAGCCATCGATCATCTTGCGAGACAGAGTCGCAGCACCTGGCGCTCTGAGTGCAACCACACGCCCCTGGGGATCGTTGGCCGGGCCTTTGAAAACCTTGAACTCTACGTTGGCGAAGAGGTCTGCCACATCGACTAAACGTAAGGGATTGCGTAAATCTGGACGATCACTGCCGTAGTCGCGCATCGCGTCTAACCAGCTTAGGACTGGAAATTCGGGCAGATCGACTTGGATCACAGAGGAAAAAACGCTACGCAGCATACCTTCAGTTAGCGTCATAATGTCCGATTGAGTTATGAAGGAAGCTTCTATGTCGATTTGGGTGAACTCCGGCTGGCGGTCTGCACGCAAATCCTCGTCACGATAACAGCGTGCAATTTGATAGTACTTGTCCATGCCCGACATCATCAAAAGCTGCTTGTAGACTTGGGGTGACTGCGGCAAGGCAAAGAACTCACCGGGGTGTGTTCGACTTGGCACCAAGTAGTCCCTGGCGCCCTCTGGAGTAGCTCTACTTAAAGTTGGTGTTTCGATATCCCAAAAGCCTTGCCCTTCCAAATAGGATCGCACTGCGCTGGTGATATGTGCTCGAGCCTGCATTCGCTGCTGCATCTCAGGACGCCTTAGATCCATATACCGGTAGCGCAGTCTTATATCCTCTCCGGCTTCAGAGTATTCGTCTAACTGGAACGGCGGTGTCTTGGCAGCATTGAGGATCCTAAGTTCCTTGCCCAACACCTCCACTTCGCCGGTGGGCATATCTGGGTTCACGGTCCCCTCGGGACGCGCCCGTACCTTGCCCTTGGCCATCAGCACGTACTCATTGCGCACTGAATCTGCTATTGCGAAGCTCTCCTCTTCGTCTGGGTCAAATACCACTTGAAGCACCCCGGTGCGATCACGCACATCAAGGAATATCACGCCGCCGTGATCTCGTCGGCGATGCACCCAACCGTAAATCTCGACTTCTTGACCGGATTCTGAGGCTCTCAGATCTCCACAATAGTGGCTGCGCATGGCCGTACCCTTAGTAAAATTGCTATTAGCGATTAGCCTGGTCGTCTGAAGCCAACCTTATCGTGACACTAGCTCTCGCTACTGCTGTTTGAGGAACTCTCGCTACTGCTGTTTGAGGAAGTTGTCGAACTACTGGCGCTTTCGCTCCCTGATACGTTCTTTTTGTTGCCGGATTTGAAATCTGTCTCGTACCAACCACCACCCTTTAAGCGAAACCCCGATGCGGAGATTCTCTTCTTCAACGCGTCCGCGTCGCAGATAGGGCATTTCACCAGTGGGTTATCACTGATTTTCTGCACTGCCTCAAGTTCGTGGCCACAATTTTCACAGCGATACTCGTATATGGGCATCCGCTTTTCTCAGACTCTTTTGTAATGTGCTTCAAGGACGCGCATGATCGTAAAAAAAGCTGCAAAAATACAGCGATTTAGCCCTTTTTTGTTGCCTACCCGTTTTCGATCCGCTATAACAAGGGCGTTATTTAAGAGGAAATAACACAGATACTTCGTGCATCCTTAGACGTCAGAGTATCTTCAATCCCAAGCATTGAGCGGGCACGGACTCACAAACTCCGACTCGCTGGAGCCGTCGGGGGTCATGGATGGAGGGCGTTAAGATTGAGCGATCGTTGTCCAGCCTAAGCAAACGGTCTTCATGTGTTATCTCCGGGAACTGAGGCAAATCTTGGCGTTGCGGAAAATGGCTGGGCATCGGTTTGCTAACTTTCTGCTGATAGCTAGAGGGCACTAAGAAATAGGAACGGGGCAAAATACCGCGCCCAGTAGTGAAGGTGCTTTGGCAAATCATATCTAGGCATGAGTGGCATTGCGCTGTTTAATTTTAGGAAATAGGACCAACGATATGGCTACCCAAAAGAAAGCACCTGCAAAGAAAGCTCCCGCAAAAAAGGCTGCCGTAAAAAAAGCTCCCGCAAAAAAGGCTGCCGTAAAGAAAGCTCCCGCAAAAAAGGCTGCCGTAAAGAAAACTCCCGCAAAAAAGGCTGCAGCACCAAAAGCTCCAGTAAAGAAGGCACCTGGCATCAAAGCAAAGATGACCAAGACCGCCATTCTCAATGAAATTGCGGCAAATACTAACCTGTCTCGCGCTCAAGTGAACTCTGTGATGGACGAACTTGAATCCGTCATTGAGCGACACATCCGCAAACGCTCTGTCGGCGAGTTCACGCTGCCAGGCTTGCTGAAGATCAAAGCAGCAAAACGTCCTGCAACGAAAAAACGCATGGGTCGCAACCCTGCCACAGGCGAGGAAATCGTTATTCCAGCCAAGCCAGCGACCGCCCGAGTTCGCGTAACAGCACTTAAAAAGCTCAAGGATATGATCGTCTAGAGATCAAACGCGTAGCAAAGCCGGCCTCAGAAGTGATTCGGGGTCGGCTTTTTTTTGCCTCAGGTTTTTTGACCCCCAGCAATCTGCTACGGACCAGAGGGAGATGATGCTTGTGGTGAACCAGAGGCTTTGTGTCTAATGCCATAACTTTCAACCCAGACGCCCGATATTCAATATGCGCCAATCCCTACTATTGCTTCCTACCCTCAAAGAAGATCCTGCCGACGCAGATGTCATTAGCCATAAACTGATGCTGCGCGCGGGCATGATTCGTCAGCTTGCCAGCGGTCTTTACACTTGGCTGCCTCTTGGGCTTCGGGTGCTTCGCAATATTGAAAATATAATCCGTGAGGAAATGAACCGTAGCGGTGCTCAAGAAGTATCCATGCCCGTGGTTCAGCCTGCAGAGCTATGGATGGAAACTGGGCGCTGGAAAAAAATGGGTGATGAGATGCTGCGCATGCATGACCGTCATAAGCGCGACTTTTGTTTGGGCCCAACCCATGAGGAGGTCATCACCGATCTATTTCGACGTGAGGTGCATAGCTATCGCCAATTGCCCGTCAACTTTTATCAGATTCAAACCAAGTTTCGCGACGAGCGTAGACCCCGATTCGGTGTAATGCGCGCGCGGGAATTCACAATGAAGGACGCATATTCCTTTCATTTGGACCAAGCCAGCTTCGATGCAACCTACCAGGAGATGTATCGCTGTTATGAACGCATCCTGACCCGGATGGAACTGGAATTTCGCGCCGTGCAGGCGGATACGGGCAATATTGGCGGAGACAATTCCCATGAATTCCATGTGCTCGCCCAGTCTGGTGAGGACACTATCGCCTACAGCGATACGGGAACGTATGCGGCCAATTTGGAAAGAGCCGCAGCGCTTACACCGGAGCCAGCTCCATTGGGTGCAGAAACTATGAGCCGGGTCGATACGCCTAACGCGAAGACCATTGACACGGTAGCGGCCCAACTGGGCCTGTCGACATCACAGAATGTCAAAACATTAATCGTCGAAGGTGAAGAGGACGACGCGCTTATTGCCATAATTTTACGCGGCGATCATGAACTCAATGAGATCAAGGCAGCCAGGCTGCCTGGAGTAGCGTCACCGCTGACCTTTGCCGCGGAAGAACGCATCCCCATGGTTATGGGTGCCAACGTGGGGTCTTTGGGGCCTGTGGACTGCAACATTCCTTTTTATGTTGACGCCAGCGCCGCGAGCGTCGCAGATTTCGTCTGCGGTGCTAATGAAGATGGTGTGCATTTTCGTGGTGTGAACTGGCAAAGAGATGTAGCACTACTGCCCGAACAGATTGTGGATGTCCGCAAAGTTGTCGAGGGCGATTCCGCCCCGGATGGCGACGGAAAAATTCAGTTTTTACGCGGCATCGAAGTCGGGCACATTTTTCAGTTGGACCGTTCGTACAGTATGCCAATGCAGGCATCAGTGCTCGACCACGAGGGCAACAATCAGGTACCCATTATGGGCTGCTACGGCATGGGAGTAACGCGACTTGTGGCGGCGGTGATTGAGCAAAACCACGACGAAAAAGGCATTACCTGGCCAGAACCCCTTGCACCCTTCCAGCTTCATATCATTGCGCTAAACGCGCAAAAATCAGAGGCAGTGAGAGAAGCTGCTGACAACCTATATCAGCAGGCTAACGATAAGGGTCTCGAAGTACTGCTCGACGACAGGGAAGAGCGGCCTGGCGTCAAGTTTGCCGAAGCCGACCTAATTGGCATTCCACATCGAATCGTTGTTGGGGATCGCGGGCTGAAAAGTGGCGTGGTGGAATATCGCAAACGTCGCGAAGAACAAGCGGCGGTAGTTTCCATCGAACAAGTGTTGGACGCCATCGATTAACTTGGGTTGCCCGCTGATCTAGCGCCGCATCCTCTGATCAACCGCTTCACCAGACTCGGCTTAAGTGCATGCGGCCTACAACTGCGGTGCTGCTTGCGCTGGGCCGGCTTTCGCTGCCTGCAATGTCTGAGCGGTTTGCGGACCCAGTAACACACGATGTAGCGTGCCATTAGGCGCTATTAAGACCGTCATTGGCAGCACTGTAGCCTCGTCGTATCCAAGAATACTCTGGGGATCATCGAGCAAAGTCGGGAAAGTGATGCCCAGAGCATCAATGGATGCCCGTAGCTCACCACCTTCAAGGTAGTCATAGTTCACACCCAAAACCGTAACGCCATCCGCCGAATCATTTAGGTGGTTCAGTTCAGGCACCTCCTCACGACAGGGGCCGCACCAGTCTGCCCAATAATTGATCAGCACCCATTGGCCCCGCCACTGGCTAGGGCTTGTGATGCTGCCATCAAAGAGACGCAGAGGATGCTTTGGTGCAATATCGGTGCAAGCCGCTAAGGTCAATAGAGCGCACAGCATTATAAAAAAAAGGCCTGCTCGCCCTTTCTGGTCAACAAAAGAGTGTCCTGGACGTATCCGCATGATCATTAGGTTCGGCACATACTTAGTATCATGAAATGTTCAGTCTTATGACGTCTTCTTGATGTGAATGCAGAGACGTCGCACCTATACTACTGCCCATCACTTTCCGCTTAAGCACTTTTGAGGTGGCAAAGCCATGTCAACCTATACGATTTATCACAATCCCCGCTGTTCGAAATCTCGAAAAACTCTGGCGATGCTTAACGAGCGCGGCATTGAACCAGAGATTGTCGAATACCTTAAGTCACCTTTATCTGTCGGTGAGCTGCAGTCGCTGCAACAAAAACTGGGCACCCCAGCCTTGGCGATGATTCGCAGCAAAGAACAGGCCTTTAAAGATCTGGGTCTCAATGATGGACAGCTCAGCGACGCATCATTGCTTGACGCGATCGCAAAGCATCCTGTCCTGCTAGAGCGTCCCATTGTCGTTTGTGCAGAGAACGCGGTGATCAGCCGACCACCCGAAATCGTATTGGAGTTGCTATGAGCCTTCCCTATGTTTTGATTCTCTATTACTCGCGCACCGAGGGCACACAAAACTTGGCGTTACACATAGCCAGAGGGGTTGATCAGGTAGACGGGATAGAGCCACGTTTACGCACGGTGCCCCCCGTTAGCGCCGTCAGCGAGCGAACGGCCCCCAGCGTTCCCGACGACGGGGCGGTTTTTTGTACCAAGGGTGATTTGATTGGATGCAGCGGACTGGCGCTGGGCAGTGCTACTCGCTTCGGCAACATGGCAGCACCGCTAAAGTACTTTGTCGACACCACCGCTGATATTTGGGCTGGCCACCACCTAGTGGGTAAACCCGCCAGCGTATTTTGCTCGACCGGTTCGCTGCATGGTGGTCAGGAATCTACCCTGCTCACTATGATGATTCCGCTCCTTCATCACGGCATGCTCATTCAGGGGTTGCCCTACAGCCTGCCAGATCTCAACAAGACCCAAAGCGGCGGCACACCCTACGGGGCGACTCATGTTCAGGGCGATACAGATAGCGCGGCGCTTACCGAACACGAAACTGCACTGGCATTAAGTGCAGGCAAACAATTGGCCGAGGTGTCGCTTCGTCTGCAGCAAGAAAAGTAGACAATTCAGCGTTTCTACATTCACCAATCATAGGATAGCGATATGCGGGGCTGGCTTTTTCTTACGTTCATTTTGATCGGATCACTTATTGGCGTGACCGGCATGCGCCAAATATTCATTGAACCCTTGCCCAATCCCAGTGCCAACGGGATTTGGTTAGTGCTGCAGATACTGCCCCTGCTGCTTTGCCTGCCAGCCGCTTTAAGAGGCCAGATCAAGGGGATGTTCTTTTTATGCCTGGTCAGCACGCTGTATTTTATTCACGGCGTGCTCATAATATTTGATCCAGAGCTCTTCTATTGGGCAGTCGCCGAGCTGTTTTTTTCACTAAGCCTATGCGGCGTTACGGCATTGTTCGTACGTAAACTACGCGAGTTCAATGCAACATATGAAGTCGACGAATCTGGGCCCAAAGAAACGGACTCCTAAGCGTTAGTGGATGATAGGGGGTTGCTCGAAGACCATTTCTGCTTTGGCCTCTTCCACATCCTGTACAAGATAGCGACGGGTCGTAATACCTCCGTCGGAGATTTCTGGCAGTCTTCGCAAAAACGACTCTAAATGGGGTGAGGACAGATGGTCCACCAGAGCCTCCATGGATTCCCACTCCTGAAATACCACCAGGGCGTCCGGATCGGACAGTGCCCGGTAAAACTCATAAGTGATGCAGCCCGCCACCCCGCGTGTTGCCGCGATTAGATCATGGGCCATGGCGAGCGCGCGATCGAATTGTCCCGGCTTTATCGGGATACTGCCTTGCATAATGATCACGCTATTTTATCCATCCTTGGCTGCTTAGCGTTTCGTATAACTCGTCGACAATGGCCGGATCGTCAATGGTTGAGGGCACAATATAAGGCTCACCATCGATCATACTTCGAATCACCTGACGGAGAATTTTACCGGATCGCGTCTTCGGCAGTCTTGCAACCACTAGAGCGCGTTTGAAATTTGCGATGGGCCCTACTGCATTACGCACTGCTTGCACCAGTTCAGCCTGCAATGTCTTTGGGTCAAGGTTGACACCATCCTTAATGAGCAACAAACCCACTGGCACTTGTCCTTTCTCTGCATCCGCAATGCCCACGACGGCACATTCTGCGATAGCCGAGTGCTCGGCTACAACCTCTTCAATACGGCCCGTAGACAACCGATGTCCTGCCACATTGATCACGTCGTCCGTTCGCCCCATCACAAAAACATAGCCGTCTTCGTCGCGATAGCCACCGTCACCGGTCAAATAAAACCCGGGATACTCACTCCAATAACTCTCTTCAAAACGCTGGTGGTCGTTCCACACAGTAGGAAAGGCACCGGGTGGTAGGGGTTCTTTGATGACAATTGCACCCTCCTGATTTGGTCCTACTTCTTTCCCGAGGGCGTCTAACACACGTAAATCCCACCCTGGCGCAGGGAGAGAGCACGAGCCCGCCTTAGACTCAAGCAGTTCGATTCCTGCCATATTGGCGCAAATAGACCAACCGGTTTCGGTCTGCCACCAATGATCAATCACTGGCACATGAAGATGCTCTTTTAGCCAGTAATAGGTGGGTGGATCCAAACGCTCGCCAGCAACAAACTGGTATTCCAAGTGCGAAATATCGTACTTCTGCAGCAACTGACAGTCTGGGTCTTCCTTGCGCATCGCGCGAAATGCGGTGGGCGCCACAAAAAAGCTTTTAACCCTGTGTTCCGCCAGCACCCGCCAAAATGCTCCGGCATCCGGCGTATTAACGGGCTTACCCTCGTATAGCACAGTTGTGCAGCCGGCGAACAAGGGGCCGTAAACAATATAGGAATGGCCGACCACCCAACCGACATCCGACGCCGCCCAGTAGACATCTCCGACACCTACTCCGTATACCGCTCTCATGCTGTATTTCAAGGCCACCGCATGTCCCCCATTGTCTCTTACGATACCCTTGGGTTTACCGGTCGTCCCTGACGTATACAACACATACAAAGGATCTGTGGCGCCGACCGGCACGCAGTCTACTGGTGAGGCTTGGCGCTCCCAAGTGTGCCAGTCAATATCTCGCGGCATACTCAAGGTTGCTTCACACTGCTGGCGCTGCAGCATCACCACATGGTCAGGTTTGTGTTCGGCAAGATCTATGGCCTCGTTAAGCAGAGGCTGATACGCAATCACTCGATCCACTTCGATCCCGCAAGAGGCCGCTAGCACAACTCTTGGGTTGGCGTCATCGATTCGCATCGCCAGTTCCCTTGGGGCGAAACCACCGAAGACAACGGAGTGGATCGCGCCTATCCGAGCGCAAGCGAGCATCGCAGTTACGGTCTCCGGCACCATTGGCATATAAATGACCACCACATCACCCTTGGCTACACCCAGGTCGACGAGACCACCGGCGATAATTGCCGCCTTTTCAAGAAGCTGAGCATAAGTGAAATGCTCAATCTCGCCTGTCACCGGCGAATCATAGATCAGCGCAGTCTGGTCCCCACGACCGGCGGCCACATGCTGATCTAATGCCACATAGCAGGAATTTAACACGCCATCAGAGAACCAACGCCAAACCCCATTTTGGTCTCTATCTAGGATATTTTCTGGCGCAACAATCCATGGAATACCCGCTGCTTGATCAGCCCAAAACCCCTCAGGATCCATTAGGGATCTGTTGTGTACCCGAGCATAGGTTTCGGTAGGGCTCTCTGGGGCCATGGGGACTCCTATTTTGTTGCAGCTGGACGCTAGTTTGCGCGTTGTCCAGAGAAGACAATGCTATCAGCTTGCTCAGCAACCTGATGGCTGCACAGGCTAGGTCAACCCTATGGTATGTCGCGGCACTAAAGTCTTATTCGCGCGTCTCGTACCCCTATGCCAGTCGCATCCGAAGGACCGGTAGCTTCTATTGCTGGGTGTAACGCTTAATTTGGGCAGGTTTTGGACAACGCGTTATGAGTTCTCTGTAGGTCTTGGTTCTCTTGCCGATGTTCTTGTGCTCGCAATAAAAGTCCACCGCACGCCGCCAAGCCTCTACCCGCCCGTGCTTTGTAATAGAGACCGTAGTGTTGACGATCTTCATGCGTAAACGCGACATCACCCCAACCTGGAAAACCGGCGTCAGAGTGCCGCTTTTCTCCCGCTTCATCCTGCATAAAATCCCCTTGATTTGGCCCGTTTCGTCGAGGTTTATTTCGCGATCGTTTTTGTCGCGCTTTTTTTGCTGCAGCACTTTTAACTCGGCATCACGCGCGTCAGCCAAGGCCTTCACCTCAGCTTTTTTTGCGCCGCGCAGACGCTTGCTGTTCTCTTTTAGCGAAAAATATTCTTGGTAGGTCTTACCGTCGATTTGGCGTCGGACTCTAAAGCCGTAAAATCGAG
>CABZTD010000028.1 GCA_902528515.1 K189A clade bacterium | reverse complement strand
TATCGACAAAAAAAGCGCAATTAGAGAAACAATTGGCGCAGCTGGAAAAGGAGCTCAAAAGCATTGAAAACAGTGCAGCATTTCGTAGAGAAAGCGCAATTAAAAGAGCGCTTAGCAACCTGATGAAAAAACATGCCTGCTCCAAAACCGATTTAATTGCGCTTCTGCAAGACGGCAGCAGCGTGCCCGCAAAACGAGGCAAGAGATCTGCGGCGTCGGCTACGCGAAAAAAAAGAATGTTGAAAATATTCCGGAACCCAAACACTGGCGAAACGGTTGAGACCCGCGGTGGTAATCATAAAGTGCTTAAAGCTTGGAAAGCCGAACACAATCTCGCGAATATCGACGAATGGCTTATTAGCACGAAAGACTAACGCGATAATGAAATATCATGCCTTATTAGCAATCGGGCGTGATGTTCTCCCTAAAGATTTTGCGGAAGTAAACTGTCAACAACCTAATGTGGCCGGGTCACTTGTCGCGGCCATAGCGATCTTAAAGCTTAACGACATCGTCCTCTCCCGGATAAGAGCTCGATTGTATTTCGATTATTTGAAACGGTATCTTGCCAAGGTTTTCTAGAGCGTGGATCACGCAGATTGGAATTTGGAATATAGGTTGACTCATTCTTTCGGAGTAAAAACGTCTCTTGGCCATTTGTTACCCGAGCGGTCCCAGCGACAACAACCCCATGTTCAGCACGGAAGTGATGCTTTTGGACACTTAACTTCGCTCCGGAATTCACTGTAATTCGCTTAACCTGGTAACCCTCACCTTTATCAAAAGAGTCGTATTTGCCCCAAGGCGGGTATACCTATCGATGCATTTTCCATTCAGTTCTTGCCTCAGATTCAAGCCGCTGCGCAATGATTTTCACATCTTGAACCCGGTACTTGTTGGCCACCAATAAGGCATCTTTGGTCGAGGCGACGAGCAAATCTTCAACACCAAGGGCAGCAACTAGTTGGGGATTGGACCGAACGTAATAATCCTTTGTATCGTGGAGTAGGACATCACCCAGCGTCACGTTGCCCGCTTCGTATTTGTAACCAATGTCCCAAAGCGACGCCAATGAGCCGATGGCGTTGCAGCGTGCATCCAACGGCACCATAACGGCATCGCCGGTTTTCTCCATTAATGCATAATCAATGGACTCAGCTGGACAGTTCGAAAATACCTCTGAATCTACCCGAAAGAAGTCTAGGTCGGGCTGAGGACTTGCCATCGCACTCACGCACACTTTATATATGTCTGGGCGAAAAGCCTTTAGTTCCTCCAAGCATTAGCTCGCCCGAAACAAGAACATACCGCTATTCCAATAATAATCACCGGCGCTCAGATACTCGGAGGCAGTTCGTTTGTCAGTTTTCAATAAATGAATCAACATAAAAACCAGCGCCTGTCGAGCTACCAGATATTAATTAGCCATACTCCCTGTGCGCCTCTATAGGGGTAACCCCAAAGGTCACTAGCTTCCCCGTGGTTGGCAGTGCGGTTGCATCCCCACCAGCCCTCGTGAAAGCCGCCATGTTTTCGATAACATGATCTGCTGACAAGACTAATAACGCGGATCCCTTTTGACCGCCAATGCCGCTAAAGCTATGGCCGGCGCTTTATTACGACCAACAGACTTAACAACAATTTTTTCCAGCGCGCCGATTTCGCACAGCCGTTCCGCATCGAGAAACCGTTGCGCTTCATCGCAAATGGTAATCGAGTCCGACACCCGTAAAAATGCGAGTCTAGAGACGGTTTGTCGCAGCATCGTCTGAGAACTATTGATCGCCAGAAATTGCTGAGGGAAGTGGGCCCTAGGTAAGGGCCAAAGACGCGAGCCAGAGCCATAAGCCATAAGCCATAAGCCATAAACCATAATCTCGGGGATGATCATCTGACTCTTTGGAAACGTACAAGTGAGTTAGATAATCGACGATTCATTTGGTTGTTCAGCCTTTAATTTTGATGAAGCCTTAAACCATGCCGTTCGTCACAGCGGATATGTAACGCCTTAGTCAACGTATCATAGACAGCTAAGTTGAGGGCCGATAAGCTTTTTTATGGTAGCTCAGACCTACAGAAGGCCACGTCAGTCACCTTTGGGTTCGTTTTGTTATTTTTTGATCCGCGCGGCCTTGCGGATTTGATTGATAGCACGTTGCTCGTAACGCACGAGCTTTCTATGGTCCTCTAGCTTTTTCTCAAATCGTCGCGCTCGGTCATTTTCCCCTTTGATACGTCTAAATGAATTCGTGGACATGTCCCGACGCTCAGCGCAGGTAACACCAGACCTCGGCGTCTCCATTTCTTTAACTGTACGATACAGCGCCTCGGGACTCATGTTCGGCAGACGCTCAGCATTTTCCGACGAGATGCGCTTGCCCTCGATCGAGCGAGGGCCCACCGACTTTAGAGCGTTGGCCCTATTGGCGATCAACTTCGAGGCGGTGATCTTAAAATGACTGCTTTACTTGCAACTCGAGCTGCCCTACCTCTAGCACCATCTTTTTGTGAACTTGCGGAGCAAACCGAACAGAACTTTAAGCCTGTATTAATGAACGTACATTTTTGAGCTGCTGCTCGATCAGTCGGTCTATGGTCTCAAAGGACTCGCGCCCATACCGGAACGCGTCCGTGCGCCAGGACTGGAGCGTATGCCCCGCAGACGCTAGAAGTTCATCTAAGTCGTTTTGCTTATCGCGAGTCAGCGCCTGACCCGACACTGCTTTAGTCAGGAGATCCTGTAACTGGGCCCACGCTTCTTTGGCTCTAACATCGTATGACGCCCTGGTGGTGATGCGTTCCATCATCTCACCAGCGACAAGGTGGTTCTTTTCAACGCGATAGATTTTTACTCACCAAAACGCATCCGGTATCTGAAAAACGAGCTAACCAAGACACCCACCGGGTAGTCGTGACCCGCGAGTGTGCCTCCAACGTACACCTTGTGTTCGGGCGCATTCAAATAGTCAGCATGAGACCAAGTCGTTAACGATTTAATGTAACTCATTCGAGCCACCTTTCTTCGAGACGTCTAGCGTCAAACCGGGATTGAACAGCGTGTCGCCTGGAGGAGTAACTCCCGCCCGTTCAAATGAGGTTTTCATCAGGACAAGCACCCTCGTATTCCCAATTGGGATGCCCTACTGAATTTTTTGACGGCGTATTGATGCCGGTCCTACACCACTGGTGTCAGCCGGACTCTGCCCAAACCAACCGACGACGCATCAACTCACTCAAGACAGTATTTGAACTTTCCAAACCCCATAACCGAACAAAAGAGCCTGAAGTCCTATTTACCCTAGCGAGAATGCTACGAAAATTTGGTCGTCAGCAAAAACAAGCCACGCCACTCACCAAAGACATCCTCGACCAACTTTTCTCGAAATGCATGTGACGGTACCCGAGGCCCACAACGTCAAGTCTTGCTCAACAAGGGCTATGAAACAACGAGGCGACGATCTGAAATCTGCGGCTTCACTTTTAACGATCTAACCGCGACCCCACACAGGCGGGCGGCCATCCGTTTTGGTAAATCAAAAACGGACCAATAAGGATCGTCGAAAATGATTCCATCCGATCAAGGTCTTTTCGATTTGGTTTTGAGGTGGAAGGCTCAGGTGAGAATCAACGGTGCTGTCCTAAGGTCCGTTGACCGACAAGGCAACATTGAATCTAAACTGAACACTGGCTCTCTTTGTACGATATTAAATTGATTGATCGCTACGATCTCATCGCTTAACCACGAGACGAAATTTTCTATTCACTCGTTCAGAGTAGGTGCCGCAATCGATTTACTGTCGACCGGCGCGTCTGAAAAGACGATCATGCTCAGAGGCTGGTGGTGTTATAAAGACAATGCCAAGAATTATCTACGCTACTATTGAGGGAGCATCGTAACTCAGCTGGTTAATCGTAAAAAAAGTGCCAATTAATAAAGCGTAGCTGCTTAGGCTATAAATTTCCAATTATATTGGCAGGGCTTGACCTTTGTCATCAGCGGAGTAAAGGCTATCATTCGAGACTTTGCAATCACGCGCTGCTAGAAGCAATCGGGGGTATACTGATGACTAAAGGTTGGCGATTACAAATGCCTGCAAGCAATTCTGGAGCTGAACTAGCTTTTGCAATTTTTCGGCGACGAAGAAATAAGGAGGTACCCGGTTGAATATATTATTAACAGGAGGCTGTGGGTATATTGGGAGCCATACTGCTGTCAGATTATTAGACTATGGTCATGAAATAACCATAGTCGATGACTTTAGTAATGCCCAAGAGTTTGTGCCAGATCGGATCAAACAATTAACTGGTAAAGATTTCAATTTAATCAATGGCGACATCCGAAATAAAGCGATCTTAGAATACATCTTCGGCCAACATAATATTGACGCAGTAATGCATTTCGCTGGCTTGAAATCCGTAAAAGAAAGCATCGAAAAGCCTCTAGAATATTATGGCGTAAATGTGTCAGGAACCATAAATTTACTAGAAATTATGGGGAATTTTGGCGTCCACAAATTTATTTTTAGCTCATCTGCAACTGTATACGGTGCATGTAACGTATCTCCCCTTAAGGAGAACATGGGTAGAGGAAAAACGACTAATCCTTACGGGAAAAGCAAAGCCATCGTGGAACGCATACTACAAGATTTAGTTACTGCAGATTCGCGTTGGGAAGTAGTAAACCTACGATATTTCAACCCAATTGGGGCCCATCCTTCTGGCTTAATCGGCGAAATTCCAAAAGGAACACCAAACAATATCATGCCCTTAATCAATCAAGTTGCCACGGGTGAACGAGAGTATATCGAAATATTCGGCAATGACTATCCCACCCCCGATGGCACTTGTTTGCGAGACTATATACATGTTCTCGACCTTGCTGACGGACATATCGCGTCGCTGAAGGGATTAAAAAAAGGAGCAATGCGGAGCTTTAACTTAGGAACCGGGCATCCGTATTCTGTTTCAGAACTGATAAGTACGTACAGTGCTATAAATGCCATTAAAATTGAGACAAGGGTATCGAAAAGACGAGATGGAGACATCGCATCTGTGTTCGCTGATCCACGCTTGGCTAACGAGACACTGAACTGGTATCCAAGTTTCAGTCTGCATGAGATGGTGCGGGACGCGTATAATTGGAGCATTCGAGTTAAGAATGGAATGCCCATGAATGACCAACAGATTGGAGATATAGAGTAATGCCCACTGCTTTTGATTATCTTATTGAAAAAATCAATCTCGCCCCTTTCGAGATTGAACCTTTCAAACATGTTTACATAGAAGATTTCTTTTCTCCTGAACATTTCGAGGAAATCATTACAGAACGTGAAATTAATCTGGGTGAATGCAGTGATGACTTACAGCTTTTTCAACTTTTATTTGACAGGGGATACAAAGTAATCGATTTTCCTGGATGCATTACTGACTATAAAAAGTACATAGAGCTCCATTCATCTGGGAAGACGTTAAAAATTAATGAAACTTGCGAAAATTCAGGTATCGTCCTAAGGCTTGAGCCAAAATCACCATTTCTAATCGAGCTTGACTCTTTTCTTCAATCCCGCAAATTTAATGAGGCAATAGCAAGAAAATTTAACTTGAATCTATCTGACTGTAATGTAGACAGCGGCATTCAGAAGTATTTAGATGGATACGAAATCTCACCTCATCCGGACACCAAGAGAAAAGCTGCGACGTTTATGGTCAACGTTAATCCTCATGATCAGAGCGAAGCGTTCAACCACCACACTCACTATCTTACGTTCAAACCACAATACAAATATATCGAAGAATTCTGGCAATCTAATGAGAAGGCTGACAGAGAATGGGTTCCTTGGGAATGGTGTGACACTAAACGCCGACAAGAGAAAAACAACTCGATAGTACTGTTTGCTCCTCATCATGGTACGCTGCACGCCGTAAAGGCTGAGTACGATCATTTGACTTCACAACGGACGCAGCTCTATGGAAACTTGTGGTTCCAATCATGTGAAACAACGTTTTCCCCGTCATGGGAGGAGTTGCAGAAAAAAGAGCTAGAAGAACCATCGGGTTTCGTTAAAAAATTTCGGCAAAAGCTGGGGCGCACAAAACATCGGCTATTGAGCAAGTTGGAAGTTACTGACAAAAACATCAGCAAACGTGATTACTAAAATGAAAAGGGTGAGCTCCAACCGTTAACGCTTTGGTCAAGCCACCTTCCCTTCAAGCGCTGGCGGGGGCTCAGGTAGCGAGGCCCATACTTTTTTAATTGCCATAGATGAGGGGAAAACAATCACCCAACACGTAAGAATAATTGCCTGTAAATAAGTGGAAATACCTCTGTTATTTACGTACCACACCTCGAGGGCGCCCTTGTAGGGCGCTATTGTCTCAGCGTAGAACCTTAACGGGTCAACCTGGTTGCTCATCAAGTCTTCTTCACCGCGAAAAACGATGGACCCAACGCCGGACAACCCGGGTCGTACCTTAATAATTTCTGCCTTGACATCGTCACTGTAGTAACCAAAGTTTTTTTCGGTAAGAGGTCTTGGTCCGATTAACGACATATCGCCGGTAACTACATTCCAGAGTTGAGGAAGCTCGTTTATCTTAGTTTTGCGGAGCAGCCGTCCGACTGGTAAAACGCGCGGGTCATCCTTTAAGGTGATGGTGCCGGTTCCTAAACTCGGACTGTTTTTCAACATAGTCGCAAACTTTAACAGGTAAAACGATCTACCCAGTCGTCCCACGCGTTGTTGAGTGTAAAAGATCTCGCCTTCACCTGTTACTTTCAACATGACCATGATCGGCATCAACAGAGGGCTTAAAACAAGCAGCGCTAGCAACGCCAGAACAATATCAAGAGCTCGCATTAATCACATTCTTCCGTTTAAATATTTACCAGTCTCAAGATGTTCAAAGTTGTCAACTACGCCCTCTACAAGCGTCACCAGGTCTTGCTTATCCCAATTGTCTTCGTGATATAGTCTATCAAGCTTAGGAAGAAAGTCGTTCAACGTATTATCAGATTTCACTTCCGAATTATTAATAACACCAATCGCCTTGAATCTGGAAAAGTCAACTTGTTCGGCCCCTGTATAGAACTCCTCCAGCTCTTTCTCTCCAGTGGTATCGCTTGAAAAGAAATAACATGGCCACTTTCTCTGAGCGATAAGTTGGCGAGCATTTGTCCGGGCCTCTTCCTCGCTGGAACAAATGTGGGGTTGAAAGCCTTTTTCCTCTAAGAAACGAACGGCAATTTCGGCAAAGGTTGTTTCAGGCAAACCGTCAGTGGCTTTAGGGAAAAATGTCTCGTTATGCCCTCCGACAAGCCCTGAAAGCAAGCAAAGCTCTCCGGATTCTTTCGGTGTTAAAAAATACCTCCTAACGTCTGTGGGTGCAGATAAAGGCTGCTGTTTTAAAAATCGCTGATTAAACCCGTGCAACAATGAGCCATCAGAAAATGCAACATTCGCAAAACGCGCCATAGATACTTTATGAGTACAATTTAGGCTCAACAAATGAAGCTCCATGACACGCTTACTTGCCCCCATCATGTTAACGGGGTTAGCTGCCTTATCAGTTGACACGCAGAAGTATTTTGCGTCGCTGTGCTGTGATACTGCCGTGATCGCCCTCAAAGTGCCAACGACGTTGACCCTTATCATTCTCATTAATGTATACGGATCGCTTTCACTCCTTACGTGCTTCAACGCTGACAAATTAAACACATAGTCATACGATGCTTGAGCTCGAACAAATGCATCGAACTCCTTACCGCAAACGTCAATTGCAAAAGTATCGAAATCGTCGGTTCTGTAACCAATGGTGCTTCGTAGACCTCTAACCAACTCAACCAGATTATTTTCCGATAAATCTATGGCATGAAGTGTCCTTGGCCCTCGAGAAAAAATTTCCGTAGTCACCGCTTGACCAATAGAGCCGGCAGCGCCTACAACTAATACACGCGCGTTTTCTAGTTGACTTAGAATTTCTCGATCCGCATTTAATACATCACGCTCGAATAAATTCTCGCTTCTCCCGATAACCCTTAATGTTTCCATAACAATTATTCCTCTGTGCAGCCAATGTTAGTTATGAATTCAATACCCTGACAGAGCATCAACATCTGCCTTATTCGCCCCCCCCTTCCCCCCATTAGACTCAGAGGTATGGCGAGACCTTGTACCAGTTCCACTTATTACAGATAAACAAAGCGCTGTCGACACGAGCCACAAAAAATAAGTAAACGGGCTATCAATAATTGTTCCTGTCAATACGTCCCCCAAAAACGCCCCCAAATTCAATAAACAAAATACACTCGCTTTTTCAGCTAAGCCACATCTCTGTTTTAGACATTTCAAAAAAATTGAAATCAAGAATATTACATAACATATTAACCCCAAAACCCCCATCCTAAATAAGATGGTAACAAATCCATTATGTGGTACTCGAAATGAAATTCCTATAACATCTCCTACCTCACCAGAAAAACCGGAACCGAAGATTAAGCGCCTGGCGTCAGAAATAACATGATCAACAACTCCCAACCACATTTCAAAACGATGGGACCTAGTACCGACTGCGTCTCCGCCCAGGTCACCTGAAACATAGAAGATACTCGATATAAACCTGAACATCGTAGCTGGATCGAGGCTGTATCGAACCTCTCTATCAGGGAAAGCGATTGAAAAGGCCGCATCAGCAACCATGAGAACCACAAAAAATCCAGCAACACCAACGAGGCTATAATTAATCAAAGAGACAAACTTAGCTTTCGCATTACCTGAAAAAAAGTAAAAGACCGAGGCTAATATGAAGCATAGAAAAACGCCCCTTTGGAATACAACCACAGCAGCTAACAATGCCATAAGGCTGAGCGCGACGCGAAGATACACGTTTGGAGATAAAAAGAGCGCCACTGCTAGGGACAAACCATAGGTAAAGGTCCATCCAGCATCGTCTATCGCCGGCAAGCTGTTGGTAAAATCTCGCATAATTCCCAGACGCAGGCCGTAATAGAGCAAAGGTAAAATCAAGTAACAAGCAATCTGAAAATTAAGGATTCTGATCCTAATCCTGGGCGGTATATTTAAAAAGAGGATTAGGAAAAATGGGAAATATAATGTATATACTAGAGGGATAAGTGCTTTAGCGTTTAAATTTGTGGAACTTATAAGGCTGGCCACGCCAACTAATGTAAAACCTGCTAACGAAAATACTTGTAGGAGATTCTTCCAACCACGGAACGCGATCACTCTTGTATGACCTTGAAGCAGCATAAGAAAGAACATGCTAGCCGCAAGAACCAGGACAAAAAAATCAATTACGTAAACGCCAAGGATCTCGACATAGGAAAACGGCTTACGCCACACCAACACCATAAACCAGAGGCACGACACCGTTAGGCCAACTATCCAAGAAATACGAAAAGACACCTACTGCCTCCAACCTAATATCTTTCTGAGTGGCAAGAGGAAACTAAGGCCCAATTTTCTCTCAAACGGCATTAACAAAAAACAAAATACACGAATGGCCCAGGTTGGAATAAGGAAATGCACTTTTTCGTGACCCACTATTGCGGTCTGATTCATCGCTTTTGTGTGCTCACCTATGCAGCCGATATGCTTATTTAAATAGGCAGCGTCTGCCAACGAATTACTCAACTCTGCCACATCAGTTAAATAGTAAGTGGGCGCTGGTGTAAGCCTAAAACACCATCTCTTACCTAGGGCGTTAAAAAAAGCACGTTTGTTAATGTCGCCGCGCTCGGATTCTGAATAGACCGGGCCAAGCCTTAGTACGAAGACGTGTTTTGGGTAATGAGAAACTAAGAATGACTCCGCCTCTTGCTTTGACAATGCGTAGCGCAGACCAAAATTAGAATAATGCTGACCTGTGTATGTCTGAAGCAACAAAACGTCATTAGTGGAAAAAAAAATGATTTTTGGGACCAGAGACGCTCGAGCCAACAAATAAAAAATCTTCGAATGAATACCTCTATTTACGATCAGAGGATCTGTCGTTGATTTGTGAGCTACAGCCGATAATACAAAACAATAGTCAGCCCAATCTAACGCCTCAATTAAAGTCTCGCTCACATCACTGTTGCTAGATAAATCGTAAGTGATATGATCGGATCGATTGGTAGACGTACGCCCAACCGTTAATACATCATGACCATTCTCGCGGAGGCTAAAGACAATAGACTTGGATACAAAACCGGTGGCCCCAAATATTACAACCTTCACTTTAAATTAGTACAGTATTGTCTGTATGTTGAGAATTTATAGCCATTTCCCTTCAAAAGCCGGATTAGGCTTTTTAATTTTTTACGCGTACTTCTTCTATTGTAAAGCATGCGAAATCTATTCAAAAAGCTCATGGAGCGAAGCTCGGAAGCAGGAATTTTGCTTGTACTAAATTCATATGGATGTAAATATATATGGTAGAACTCGCTATCCCTTATATAAGACCTCACCCATCGCTCGTAAAGCCAACCTGGAATGATTCGAAGGTAACCCCCACCACCGATAGGCAAGGAGCCAGTAGCGGTTTTTTTTGTAGGAACCTCAAATACTGTGAAATTCTGACACTTATAAACTAGAGGACTGATTTTCTCATAATCAGTGAGATCAAAATTCCCGTACAGCTTATTTTGAGGCAAGTCAATTTTTGATGAGTCATACAAAAAATCTTTTGCTCTGACCACTTCCATCTTTTCCTTGTCGATTGCAAAACACGGTGCGCGATAGCCAGTTGGTGCCTGAGAAAAATATTTGATGTAGTCTCTAATTGCAGAGTCCAAATCTTCCGTAAACTCTTCCACACACTGAGTATTAGGTTTCTTGTGGTTGCAAGAATGAATACCCACATCATCACCGTACTTTTTCAAAATATCAAAGTTGAAGGAATGGTTAGCTAGCAACTCTGTTACTATGAAAAAGGATGCTGGAATCCTTTCTTCATCAAGCACTCTTAATATGTTTTCCAGCCCATCCATAACAGAGTGACCGGATCTGTCTCCGCTAAAGTAATCAAGGTGATACCATTCCTCGACATCTATCGATATGATTGCAGTTTTATTCATATCAATCTTAAACCTTTAGCTCGCGCGTTCCTGATCTCGTCAACGGAAGGCCACGTATAATACCGGCTGGGCTTAGAGCTTTCATTACACAAATCTCGCAGGTCGCACGGAGCATCTACGAAACTTTTGAGGAACTCAGCTGTCATTTTACCTCCCTCGCACTTTGTAATTTGGATAATCTCCCACATGCTACTCACGCTACTGATATCGACCACTCTTTGACAAATAATAGCACCATCGTCAATTTGGTTACCCATTACATGAAGTGTCGCGCCGGAATCTTTCTCACCCTCATACTTTGCCCAGAAGCTCGGTAACAACCCCGCGTAACGAGGCAGCAGCGAACAATGAAGATTTGCACAGCCATATTTAGGGAGTTTTAGCAGGCTGGGCGAAAATTTGCTGGGAGCCGAAAAAGATATTATCAGATCACAACTTTTTACCGCTTCACAAATTCGCGCCTCCAACTCTTGAGATCCGGCAGTGATCAAGGGGACTCCGTGTTGCAGACACACCGCGTCGACTGAAATTAATCGCTTGCCACGGCGTACGGCTAACCTACGTTTTACCAACTCGAAGGCCAAACAAACCAGTTGCCATAACCCAAACCCCCTAAGAAATAACCACCATTTAGAACTGATCGATCCTCGCCCGTCAGTGGTCACGACCGTTCTCACGTCGATATTAGGAATCTCGCATAGCCGATGTATGTTTTCGGGGATAACAAAGCGATCAGATTGAGTTACTATAACTACCTTCAGCTTTGGTTCACTCATATTCGCTCCTTACCTGCCTTAGCCCGCTCCTCAGATCATCTAGGACAATACCTATATACTCCTCCGAGAGGTTCATAAATTGAACACTAGAATTTGCCTGCATGGAGAAAACGGATTGAACTGCATCTTCACACCCTAGCGATTCAAATAGAGCCTGAACCTTTCCACCACCCTCTGTATAGTCCAAGCCCGCGGTCGGAACCCCTCTAGCGAGAGACATAAGCGCACCGTGATACCGAGTACTGATAATGGAGTCCGAGCCATCGATCGCATTTAACAGGGCATGACCATCTGGACCAAATAACTCGAACTCAAAGTCAAATGGAACTCGCAACCTGACCGCTGAAAGAATTTCAGACCCAAACTCAAGGTCCGTTACGCCATCGCTTTCATGAGTAGAAAAAAGATTCACTTTATCAAACCCGTTGTTAATTATTAGCGCAACTAATAAATCTACCAATCGCGACTTAAAATCCTCGTTATCTGACCTAAAATTACTTGTATAATTTGGCGGGATCTGTCGAACATTGACGCCCAAGACTCCTCCGCACCTTTGATCCAGACTCTTGCTGGGGGGCCGTAACATAGCGACGCCAATAAAGCTGGGACAAAAGCCATGCCGAAATCCAGACGTAACTTTGGGATAACCTTCATCGCCTCTCAAATATACGCCTTTTGCGTGTGTCAAGATTTTCCTACCAAGCAAAAGATCCATTTTTGTTTTTAATGGACCGACACCGCTGCCCATTATTAGAGTATGGACTCCTATAAGTTTGGAAAACCAAACCGCTAAGCACCAGAAAAAAAGTATGGGATCGTGTAAAATCGGACCTCCACCTAGAATTAACTCGTCGCCACGCGAAAACCGAAAGAAAGAGGACCGACCATAGACACTTACACGCGATTCGATAAGCCCACAAAGCTTTCTTTCGTGCTGCACCAATTCTAATAGCTCATTAACCGTATCCTGAGTAATGCCTTTATCCATGGAACATATCGAAATATTGTCAGCTTCGTTATCCAGCAATAGATTCGATAAGATTCCCAATAAAATTAATTTGTCTCCAAAAGTTTCTGTACCATACCAACCGAAGATCCAAATTCTCTTCGATCCTCTTTTAACGAAAAATCTAGACGGAATGAAAACAAAAAGCACTCCATGTACGAATTGCAGCACTGCCCGCAAACACAAAAAGTTAAAGATCAATAAAAAACGAAATCTAGCGTAAAAATTTTTTACTCTTACCATTCTAACCGCCTACGGTACACCGCACACGTTATCGCAATAATAAGGCAGTACGCCAGAATCACATATTGGTAATTTACCAACAACACTGAAAAGGAAGCCGCAAACTGAAAAAGATAAGAAAATATACCAACCCAACCAAGAGATTTAATATGCCCGCCTATCATTATCGCTCGTATGAAAATTTCACGAATTATTCCAAATAAAAACCAGATATAACCAACCATAATTTCTCCGAAAGAAAAAATGTGCTCTTTTCCCACATCGGTCAAAGGATAAATGGTTAAAAAAAATAATGGAAAGGTAACAAAAACAGCTAGAATGAAACCGCGATTGTATAGCAGAAGATAAGGTATAAATTCGTCAGCAGTTTGGTCGCGCCCATTAGCAACATAATTAGTATGTGCTGGTATGAGTACGAAGTTGTTGATAAGAGTTATACCTAAAACAAACCACTTGGTAAGGATTAAAAGACCTAGTGGCTCAACATCACTACTAACAAGAATTTTATCGCTAACTAATACGCAAAAAACAAGAAAGGACTGAGCGACGTTCGGTAAATCACTAACGACCTGCAAGTTAACAGAAATCTGGTTTGCACTCACCTTATCAGTGATAGCATTTCGACCCGTCCAACGAAGCCAAAAATATAAATGCGCGATAAAGAGAAAGATATAAGCCGCTAAGCACAGGCTCGTGTTTTGATAAAAAAAGGCAAGCATTAAGATTGAATTCTTAATCAACTCTACCCCGTAGAAAGCGCTTAAGGACCCTCTATTCAGCGTTGCTAATCCAAAAAATCTTCCAAGCGCTATACAAGGTAGTGCGAGCACTATAATACTTGGAATATTTACGAGCGACTGAACGTACAACATAACACCAGCCGAAGCGGCGAAAACAATCAAAAATCTGAAGCCAGTGTTATTATGGACCTTGTTGAAATACGGGGACACTTCTGGATCGAAATTTAGCGCCCTAGCAGCAACTAACTTGCATGCAACCTCTGCCAACAACTCAACTATGAAAATTGAGAATATTAGGATATACAGAGCATCTGACAAAAAAAGATAGTCTCTGGCGAAGCCTATAATTAACGAAGTTGCCGCAAAGATGCGGAACATTACACTATTCTGTTCGCAATTGACTTTAGTAGTTGAGTAGGGCTCTTATAGCTTAAATGATCGTGCATGCACTTGGAGCATCGGCTCTCCCGGACGCTGGCACGCGCTTCTTTGCTTCGCTGCTGTAATGTTTCGGCACTATCCAGTAGAAGATTACCTATTCGCTCACCTGAAACCGAACAGACGTAAACCTCGCCAGCCGAATCCACCATCACGCCGTCTCTCATTTCTTTACACTTAATAGCTCGCGTGCTCTTAGCACCCAGCAACACATCAATCATCATTTGATAGTAGACGTTCCGTGCCGAATAGGTGCTTTCAGTTAACTCTTTGAGAAATCGAACTACTTCGAGAGCTTCACGCGAATTAACTGTAACACCTGCAGACTCCATCAGCCCCGAGTTGTATATTCGATCTACATCTACCGCAAGACGAAAAATCGTCGGCACATCTAAATCCGCGCAAAAACGTCTTAATGTCGTGAGCGCGTCATAACTAGCGTTTGCGTTCGTGATTGTGCATGCTACGTTCAAACCCAAACCGCTGACGTTCTTCTTTACATCAGCCAAAGAGTTCAAGGTTAGCAAGGTTTTTCTTGATACACCGGTAACGCCTCGTGATTTGTCATGGATCTCTCCCAGACCGTCTAAGGAAATCGTGATATCTAAATCTGTACCAGACGATGCGTGTAGTATTTCGGAGATCAGTCGGTTGGTACGTGAGGAGTTAAATCCGTTTGTTGTTATACCGATATGTTTTAAATTTTTAAAATGATACTTAGCCGCTACAATAATTTCGGCTAAGTCTGTACGTAAAAATGGCTCTCCACCTGTAATGCCAAAACCTTTCGTTTCGGATAAGAAATGGTTCGAGAAGAAGCGAGAAATGGTACTCGCATTCGCGTCATCAATCGGATGTTTCCAAATGTCGCACATGACGCATCGAGCGTTGCAAGCATTAGTTACCGAGAAATTGAAAAAACTCGGCTTTACGCGATCATTACCCAGACCATGAACCCAAAGATCCTCGGAGTAGCTTGTTACCATGCTGCTAAACGATCGCTTCATTACTTCCACACCCCATCACGATCAAGATCTGAATTGCTGTATGCCATTATCAGCCCAGCGATATGGTTCGCCGGAGAAAACTCTTCCTTTATTTTATCAATTGTCTTTTGGTTGATATTCGGTAGATTTTTACACCGTGCAAGCAACTCATCGAATCCGACACATATCAACTCGTAGTCCACCATAGCGTCAACGTCTTGGGCTCCAGAAACTGGCAATGAAAAAACGGGCACGCTGCGGCATAACGCTTCGATCATAACGCTAGACAACCCTTCATAACCGCTTGTGATCAGCACAACGTCGAGGCGACCAAATAATTCATCGATGTCTTTGACAAAACCTTCTAAGGTCACAGGCAAATTATTCAACTCTATAATTGCTCGAGCACTTTCAAAATCCGGTCCTGCGCCGAATATTTTTATACTCAAACCATCGGCATATGATTTATTCGCGGCAAGGTGTCGCAGGAATCTTAATTGCCCCTTTTGATTCGTTAGCCTACCCACGATTCCGACCTGAATAGATCCCTCAATCGCCTTTCGACCGGCATATGCACCCCCACCGCCTGCCTCGACACGCAAACAATTGAGTATCCTGACAGTCTTTGACTGTGAGTGGTGTTTTTCAATTTCAGTTGAAATTACAATAACCCTATTGAAAAAGAGAGAGACCGTTCGTTCAATCAGCCAACCATAGTTAAGGCCGAAATATCTTTCGTTGTGGCTTGTTCTGATTTTCTTTTCTACCACATTTAACCGCGGCACTAATAAAGTAAGAATATCGGGGATCTCACAGTGACTATGCACGATATTAGGTCTAAAAGTCTCTATAGCTTTTTTAAGTTGTCGCAATGCTGATATTAGTGTCGAGGGGTGCCGAAGAGACGCAAGGTCGAAATCCACCACAAAGTCACAAAATGTTTGAATGTCTCTCTTAAAATCGGGATCACTTGATCGTAGCCCCACATAACCCACTTCCCAACCCTGTTTTTGCAACTCCTGTCCCTCGATAAAAGACACCACTTCAGCGCCAGCCGGAGAAAGCGCATTAAGTACCATTAAGACTCTTTTTCTATTATTCATTATCGAGACTTTCGGGGTTATAGCTCGAAAACAGACCCGAGAATTGGGTTTTATATTGACTTTCAATTGCCGCTCTATAGTCAAACTCAGTTTCTATTTTCTGTAGTTTTTGTCGTTCGGAATGAATTATAAAGTTTTGCCGCATCACTTCCGTGAGGCTTTCAGGCCTAGTGAAAAAGCAGTACATCGCCAACTTTTCGCAACCCTCAGCCTCAGCAAGATGTCGCTGCCCGATCTCACTGTGGCCTTTAGCAGTTTGGGCCAGGACATCAATAGACTTCTGTCCAACGGATGACGCATGTAGTAATCGATTATCAAAAATCACCGCGTCTCCCGGTCGCGTGGGAACATCAAAGAGCAGCGAAGTTGGTGTGATTCGCTTTGCTACCCTTACTGCAAATTTAGCTAACCACCAACCGATCAAGGGCACGAGAGATAGTTGACGAACGCATTTATGAGATCGAAGAACTACAGTTATACCGCCACCCCACCCTCCATTGTGTGCGTCCTGAAAGTACAGTCCAACGTTAAGCCAATGTGGTCTCACCCTTTGAATTTCGCGATTTCTCTGCTGAAGCTGCTCTGCTGCATCGATGTGCAAGCCCGATATCACCCTAGCACGCGCAGCCTGCGTAAAAGAATTAAGTTGGAAATGAAAATTAGGCAGCGGGACATACTCGCCTTCGAAAGCCTGTGCTAACGCGTTATTTAAGGGTGTATTGCTTAAAAGCCCAGACACTAAACTCTGCGTTTTTAGTAAGTCCTGTAGCTGCACCACACGCTTGTCGGAAAAATTGTCAAAGATTTCTGCTCGAATATTATGAGCTTGATCTTCAGTTAACGCGTTAGGAACCAGAAGCAAACCGTAACGCTCCAGGGCGCATTCGCTAGATAGCTCCTCACGCCATTTCTCTTCTGAACTACTCACGTCAGCCTTCGGTAAATATGACCAAGATTATTAATGTTAGTTAACTCAGAATATTTCTTTTCAAAGACTTCACGCGCGGCGCGACACTTAAAATTACCGGCAACAAGGTCGACATTAATCTGATCTAGTTGCTTTACGAGCGATTCAGCGTCGGTAGGGTCATACACATAACCCACTTCACCAAATTCGACGAGTTCAGGTAATGGACCAATATTGGAAACTAGCGAAGTTGTGTTCGCGGCGAACGCATCTAACAGAGTAGTTGGAAACCCCTCAAAACACAGCGATGGCATGATTACCACATCGCAGCTGGCAATCATACTTTTGCATCTCTCTCCAGGCAGGTAGCCAAGTGTAGTAACGTTGTCGTGCGCCGAAATTAGCCTTTCAATCTCTTTGCGTTCAGGCCCATCACCAACTATTGATAGCTTATAATACGGCCGGTCCTCCATAGAACACCACTGTTCGACCAATTGACGAATACCTTTTTCAGGTGATAATCGCCCCACGTAAACAACCTGTAGTGAATTCACACCCGACTTTTTTGCATGCACGCGCGTCGAAGCCGAGGTTTGCGTAAAATTTGGCTTGATTTTAATTGAGCTCAACGCAATATTTGATTTCACTAAAAGCGATCGTTGAAACTTTGTAAAGGCCAAAACCTTACTGCGCTGGGCCTTCCACGGCGACAGTATGGTGAGCGATAAAGAAAATAAAAAAAGCAAACCCGACGCCAAGTAGCTCCCACGGTAACAACGATGGATTACTCCGTTAATCCTGCTTCCATCTATACACTTCGTACAAGGCTCATTGTCCCGCATTAAAACACCGCCACTACAAAAATACCGATAATTGTGAAGCGTCGTCACAATTGGGCGCCCCAAACAAAATAAATAAACTGAGGGTGAGATTAACGGAAAAATATTATGAATGTGTATTACGTCTGGATTAAACTGTTTTAGGACACTTCGGATCTCAAAAAAAATTCCCAAATTGAAAGGTATGGAAATATAGGCAAGGGCCCTTCGCACTGCGGACATTTTCGGTATTGAATCAGAATATCGATAAAACCGTTCAACAACATAACCGTTTTCCTCTAAGGACTTTGACTCCATTAATACATATCGGTCTTCACCGGACGGAGATGATGTTCTGTAGAAGTTGTGGATAATTAGAACACGCTTCATATTATTGTGAATTATAAAAAATCATTTCTCTAAGGAATTGTACTGGGGTAAGTACCGCCCTCCGCCAAACCCTCGGTTCGATAAATGCTCGAGCAAGCCAGCCGAGATGCAAATCTTCGAAAAGCTTTGGCGGCCTTCGAACGCTCCCACAGTACCAATCGAACGCCGCACCGATGGAATAAATTTTTTCACAATTTATCTTGGATTTATATTCCTCGACCCATTTCTCCTGCTTTGGCGCCGTCATTCCTACGAAAACGTGGGTCGCGCCGGACTCGTTTATCTTCTCAATGATCTTTTCAGACTCTTCACAACTCAAGCGTTCAGTAAAAGATGGTGAATGAAAACTTACGTCAATCCCAGGGTATTCTGCGTTTATTTTCTCGGCTATAAGGCAAAGTACTCGCTGACTAGAGCCCATGAAAAATACTTTCTCTTTTCTTTCATACGCCGATTTAATCGCAACTTCCAATAAATCAGGACCGCAGTGACGCCTAATCTTAGCGCCCAAAAGATATTGAGCCGCGATTACTATTCCAGCTCCATCTGGAATAAGGTAGTCCGAATTATGTAGAGCCGTACTAAACTCTAAGTCACTTCGAGCGATTAAAAACGAGTGTGGATTGATTGTTGCTACTACTTTACCAGCTCCGTTGATAATATCTTCAGAAGATCCAATGCTGACGTGGTAACCCATAATATTTATATTTTCGATGTTCACCTGCAACGAATTCCCTCATACGAAAACAGTAGACAAAATCAATTTGATCTGCGCCCTTCTTC
Organism: K189A clade bacterium; assembly: GCA_902528515.1. Classification (GTDB taxonomy): domain Bacteria; phylum Pseudomonadota; class Gammaproteobacteria; order Pseudomonadales; family Azotimanducaceae; genus UBA4421. The sequence goes on along the minus strand of CABZTD010000028.1, from coordinate 2,227 downwards.
AGAAGCTTCAAACCATTCGTATGTGAGTTTTAGCCCCTGGCTTAACGTTACACTTGGCTTCCAGCCAAGGCCTGAAACTACCGACGTATCTAAGAGCTTTCTTGGAGTGCCGTCTGGCTTGCTCGTGTCAAATACTATGTCTCCTGGAAACCCTGTGGTGGTTTTTATGAGCTCAGCAAGTTCTAAAATTGAACAGTCAAATCCGGTCCCAATGTTTATATGTGAGTTTCGAGCTGAAACATTGGCTTCTAAAGTTTTTTTACTCGTGTTCATTACAAAAATTGAGGCTTCAGCCATATCGTCCACGTATAAAAACTCACGCCTCGCAACACCTGAGCCCCAAACCACGACTTCAGTTTCCCCTTTCGTCTTGGCGTCATGAAATTTATTTATCAAACCGGGAATAACATGGCTATTGAGAGGGTGGAAATTGTCGCCGCAGCCATACAAATTCGTAGGCATAACGCATCGATAATCGACGTTGTATTGTCGATTGTAACTTTCACACATTTTAATACCAGCAATTTTCGCTACTGCGTAAGGCTCATTCGTGGGTTCTAATGGACCGGTCAGTAAAGCGTCTTCTTGCATTGGTTGAGTTGCAAATTTAGGGTATATGCACGACGACCCCAGAAACATTAACTCTTTTACCCCAGATAAATACGCCGCGTGTATTACGTTGGACTGAATCATCAAATTCTCATAAATAAATTCAGCTGGGTATTGATTGTTAGCATGAATTCCGCCGACCCGGGCAGCAGCGAGATATATCTGATCCACCCGAAAATCAGCAAAATACTCAGCAACAGCGGCTTGATTAGTAAGATCCAGTTCCGCGCGGTTAGCCGTAAATACCTCAATCTCTTCATCTTGCGCCAATTTTCGACATATTGCCGAGCCAACCATTCCTTTATGGCCGGCTACAAATATACGCTTCATCTCTGGGCCTCTGAGGGTATTGATGCGGCGTGCCCATGGTCCCTGAGCAACCTAATACGTTTCGCCTCAGCCAAGTCTGCTTTCACCATTTCCAAGCACATATCTTGTGCTGTAATTTCCGGCACCCACCCCAGCTGCACTCTAGCTTTTGTAGGATCACCTAAAAGCGTCTCTACCTCGGCCGGACGAAAATATCTTGGACTGACCCTAACTAGGGTATCGCCTTTCTTTATAGCCGAAGCATTCTCCCCTTTGACGCTCACAACGGTTGCCACCTCTTTTACACCGACCCCAGTAAATTCAAGCTCAATGCCGATAGCAGCTGCAGACCACTTAATAAAATCCCTGACCGAATACTGCACACCTGTGGCTATTACAAAGTCGTCTGGCTCATCTTGCTGCAGCATTAACCACTGCATTCGAACATAGTCCTTCGCATGACCCCAATCGCGTAGTGCGTCTAAATTGCCCATGTACAAACACTTTTCTAAGCCTTGTGCTATGTTTGCAAGGCCTCGCGTAATCTTGCGCGTTACAAATGTCTCTCCTCTTCGAGACGATTCATGATTAAACAAAATACCGTTGCACGCGTACATGCCATAAGATTCTCTGTAGTTCACTGTTATCCAGTAAGCGTAGAGCTTGGCTGCAGCGTATGGCGACCGGGGATAGAATGGCGTTGTCTCTCGTTGAGGCACCTCCTGAACTAGACCATATAGTTCGGATGTTGAGGCTTGATAAAAACGGGACGTATTCTCCATACCCAAAAAACGCATCGCTTCTAACAGTCTAAGCGCACCCATAGCGTCTACGTCAGCCGTGTATTCTGGAGACTCGAAACTAACAGCTACGTGCGACTGAGCTCCCAGATTGTAAACCTCATGCGGACGAACGTCAGAGAGAATACGAGTTAGATTAGAAGAATCCGTAAGGTCCCCGTAATGGAGCGCGAAGTTCTGGTTTTCGATATTTGGGTCTTCATAGATGTGGTCAACACGTTGAGTGTTGAAGGACGATGCACGTCGCTTGATACCATGCACTTCGTAACCTTTCTCTAAAAGAAATTCAGCCAGATATGAGCCATCCTGGCCAGTAACACCGGTAATTAATGCTCTTTTCTTTTCAGTCAAACCTAACTCTCACTTTTCAACGCGACCATAACGGTCTTCAAAACGAACAATATCGTCCTCCCCAAGATAGGAGCCGGACTGTATTTCTATAATCTCTAGGGGAACTCGCCCAGGGTTCTCGAGCGCATGAACGACACCCACAGGGATGTACGTCGACT
>CABZTD010000027.1 GCA_902528515.1 K189A clade bacterium | reverse complement strand
GAGATGCAAAATGATCTTTTTGGTAAACGGTTTGAGAAACGCCTCGGCTGCTCCAAAAGCCAGAGCATTCAATATCAGCTCTCGACAAGTTTTCGATCGTGCGGCGAGTGCTCCAGTGCGCTTTGTTCCCTTACCCACGAAGTCGTCACGTCCCATGGGGGTTCTCTCAACGTAGGGCATTACTTCTCCGTTGAAGCGCTTAATCGTTTCCTGGTCAATCAAGTCTCTAACAATTACCGCCCCGGTGAGCTCCAGCTCGGCCAAAACATCATTTACTGCCGCATCAGATCCCAATGTTTTGAGCATCACGCTCTTCTCCTGTTTTCTTCGCACTTGTAATCTGATCCGTCTCATTCATCCGTTCGCCGAGCCAACCCTAGAGCTGGTTTTAGAAGCAGGCTGGCTCTACTTAACCTACCCACTGACTTTGGGCGCATAATCCGCGCAAAGCCCACAACCTCAAGGCTGCCGATCAATCGGGCCTCTAGCTCATATAAACTCTCACAAAGCTTTTTGGTTTTTTGGTCAATATGCAACGTGCATTTTGCGGTCACCTTCTGTTAATTTCTAACTAAAATAATAAAGGAACCCCGCATGAGTGCTGAAGATAGTACCGGAGATATTTTCGAGCATGAACGCAAGGTGCTGGCAACATCGCTGGAGCTGATCAACCAAGGTACTGCGTCTCTCGATGACCATCAAAAGCTGGCGAAAGAGTATCAGAAACTGCTTAAAACGACTCAGCGCATTATCAAACTTAGCGACAAGAGCGAGAAGCGCCTTACGGAACTTTCTCAGGAGGCTCAAGAAACCAACCGTCAATTGGAAGGCTTGTCGACGCAGCTATCTAAGTATCTTTCACCGCAACTTTACCAGTCGATATTCACGGGCTCTAAAGCAGTCGCGCGCGATCACACTCGCAAGAAACTGACTATTTTTTTTGCGGACCTTTGCTCGTTCACCAACATTGTAGAAAACCTCGAATCGGAAGACGTAGCAGAGATGCTGAATCTTTATCTGGGAACTATGACTGAGATCGCACTGAGCTACGGCGCAACTGTCGATAAGTACATTGGTGATGCCATCATGCTGTTTTTCGGAGACCCTGAGTCTAGGGGCGTCAAAGAGGACGCCTTGGCATGCGTGAATATGGCGATAGAGATGCAGGAAACTTTGCGAGGCATGCGCGATAGATGGCACCGTTACGGTATGCAGGAACCACTGCAAATGCGCATTGGAATTGCGACAGGCTTTTGCACAGTTGGCAATTTCGGTAGCGATTTGCGGCTAGAGTATACGGCGGTCGGCGCTGGCGTTAATACTGCATCCAGGCTTGAGGCCGCGGCGGATACGGGTGACATACTAATGTCTTTTGATACGTATTCGCTTGTGAGCGATCGCATACCCTGTGAAGAGCGGGAAACACTTAATCTCAAAGGCATCGGGCAAGTGCGCACTTTCAAACCGCTTAGCGACGAACACAACAACCCTTCCAGGGTCTCGCTTGAGATTGGCAATTCGGCGATTAACACGGATATAAGCGCTCTGGCACCCGAGCAACTTGAGCGAGCTCACGAATCCTTGGCAGAAGCGCTTCAGCGGGTCGAGGCCCACTTGGAGCACAACAACGTTCAAAAGTCGCTGCTTTAAACCTTCGTTATCAGCTTTATTTGAAATGTGTGGTTTAGTTAGTCCCTGCTCTGTTGTCGACAGCAGTGAAGCTAGTTGACGAGACTAGGAGACGTAGCCTCGGTAAACAAAGACTGGACCGTTTTCAGTGTCGGCGATCTCAAATTCAAATCGTTGAACCCTACGCGCCATTTCAATGAAACCTAAACCTGCGCCCTCGGAGCCTTCTGGTGGACCACTACGCAAACGATCCTTGTACATCTTACGAAGCTCTTTGGCGTCTTTCATGCTCAGCTCAAGCAAAGTGGCTTCTAAGGCCGTGCGCTTAGTTGAGTCTATAGCGTTGACCGCTTCAATGAGGAACCCATCGTTATCAGTCACACTAATTGCAATGGTGCCAACTCCCTCCCCGGTGTCAGCACGCAGTGTCGCGTATCGAATAATGTTTTGAGCCTGCTCGACAAAAACACCGAAAACGCGCTTGGCGACCCCTTCGTCGGATTCCGACTCACTCAACTGCTGTCTGACGGGGTTAGAAATAGAGGTAAGCAGTTCCTCGGATAAGGGCCCGGAATAGCAAAAAAGAGTCCGGCGTGCCTGCATAAATTTATGCAGTTCGAGTGTTTCGTCGTTAATCATAGATTCGCTCCGATTAGGCGCAAGTTTAATAAGTGCTGTCGAGTTACTCGGCCTCGCCCTCGCTTGGAACTTCAACACCAACCAATTCAAATTCGCAGGACTCCATGTCTTCGGCGAAATCTTCACCTGCCTCCAGCATCGTGTCGTCGTCCTCGCGGTAGTTCCAATTGATCTTTACCGCTAAACCTGACGCTGCCTTTTCTTCGAAAAACTCAAAAAAATCGAACAAAAATTTTGCGGATGAGCTGTTAAAATAGAACAATTCCATTTCAACCCGATATTCGCCGCTATTTGGCACCAAGGATCTTAAAGAGCTCATTACGGGCGCTGAAAACTCTTGGATGTTTTCGGGATAGCATTCGCCAACAATGCGACAGGCCGCATCACTTATCTGAATATGCGGTGTTCTCTGTGTTGCTGCTTGTTCCACCTTCAAATCTCCTCTGCATTTCTAACGACAATCTCGTCGCTATCCTCATTAATCGAAAACGCGAGTAAGGTTAGATCGTCGCGGTAAGGAGCCCCACCACGATACAGATCAACGTTAGTCATAATATTGTTCACTAGACCATCGGGCGTAGTTTGCGTTGAGCTCTGAAGTGTCCTCAAGACCCTTCGACGCCCAAATGCGATAGGACGGTCCTCTGCACTCATAACGTCCGTGACACCGTCCGTCAGCATCACAAAAGCACCTTCCGGCTTGTCGATGGCATGGGTGTTGAATTGAAACGCACCGCCTGAACGAGATGAACCGACAGACTTTCGATCGCCCTTAATCTCCGACGCCCCGGTATTATTTACGCGGAACAGCGAGGACTTCGCACCAGCGAATTCAAGTCGCCGCTGCTTTCGATGATAAATACAAACTCCGCCATCGAAGCCCTCGTCAATCTTCTCATTTGCGCTGTCTTGCTGGCTTAGGGTCTCCATCACCAAGCTATGTGCCCTCGTCAAATAGTCCCCTGCGTTCTGTTCTCCGTGCTCGTCTATCGCCCGCTCGAGCACAGATCGCGCGATTATCGATAGGAAGGCGCCAGGCACACCATGACCCGTGCAGTCGACTACTGCAATGTATACTCTGTCCGGTAAGCTATGAACGAAATAAATGTCTCCACCCACCAAATCACGTGGCCGCCAATGTACTTTGAACGAGATATCGCCCGGATATTGCTTGGGTAATAATGCATTCTGCAAACGCGCCGCGTAACGGATTGAGCTGTCGATTTCATCACGTGTTCGGACTAATTCTTCGGTTCGAGCATTGATTAGCGAGCTTACCTCGTCTGACATTCTCGAGAAGGCGACGCTCATTAATTCGATTGAGGCCCGCTCCTTTGTAGTGTCATCCCCGGTGTCGACTTGTTCACGCATGTGTTCAATATCCTGGATCATAAGATCTTTTGCACCGCCCTCCAATTGGCCTGCAAGGATTTCCATCTTTTCGAACATAATGTTGTCGCGTTCGATTCTGCGACGCGCCCGATCGGCGCTCTGTTCTTCTGCCTCGAGTAATTTATCTCGGTATTGATCAATGGCCTCTGACAAGCGTCCTACCTCGTCACTGTCTGATGTCAACAGACGGTTCCGCTCGGGCATTTCGGCAGACAGGTCGCCCTCTGCCATCCCGCGCAGCACATCGATCGCGACCTTAATTTGACCGAAAGCACCCCAAACCAGGGCTAGAATGATCGAAACAACAATCAGGACCGTGATAACGATACCTGCATAGGTCCTTAGCTGGGTGTCTGTGCGCTGGCCGATGTTTTCGATTTGATCTTTAAATATGAGTAGGCTTATTTCTTCAGCCGTGGCCTGGTAGCTCAGGGGTATCGATGTGATAGATACACCTAAATCGGTAATGACCGCACTAAACGTAGCATCTGATGACTCATCTGCAAGCCGAGCGCCCTCAACAATAAGCTTGCGAAGGTTCGCAACACCATATTCGGTGGAATCGTTACCTCCGTCATCATAATAATCGTTCAGACTAATAGTCTCATCATTTGAGCGGACGGCAAGTCGCACCTCAAAGTCTTCGCTGAAAAGTTCGAGGTTATCGACCAAGTTTTTCCCAATCACGACCAAGGCTACAGCTTCTTCGTTTGCATCCAACACGCCGAAAGATAGCGAGTCATTAATCGACAGCGGTTTTTCACCGGTTGTGTCGGTAATCCGCACGATGTTTCTGGTGGGGCGTTGAATAGCGTTACGTAAAAAACTATCAAAGTTCAGGAAGAAGTCTGGGCGCGCAGACTTTCCACAAGGATCCGCGCCATGAAGAAATAACCCTGATAAGCAGTAGACCTGCCTTCCAGTTACGGTGTAGGCCATGACAAAACTGATTTCTTCTAGATCCACTGCATCCATAAAAAGCTGATCGAAATAATCTCTGGCGATATCAGGCCTATCAGCAGAAAGAGCAGCGATAAGAGGATTATCTGCACCGTCGTCATTGAAACCGTTTTCCAGTGGATCCCACAGTCGAGTTATTTCTGGAGCCCCAAGCTCTGGGTCAAACCGTTCAACGGTACGCTGAAATTGTGAGTCTGACGCTGATAGCCAAGCTGCACTATAGGTCTGAGCTAACGAGTCTGAGGTGAATTCATCCGAGGCACTTATCAGGTTATTAATAGAGAGGGTAAAAATGGAAACCAGCACGCTGATACCAGCGAGCAGTAAAGCGAGAAGTTTGTTTCTTATAGACATATTTTTCTTGTTTCTTTGCCAGTAGTAAGACCCAGAGGGTTATTTCGTGTTTAGCCATCCTCTAGCACGTAGGCCACAGTCATTTGCACATCATTTACCTCGGTTGCCTCGCCGTCCACTAAATACGGGGCAAACTTTAGTGTTTCCATATATCTCATGGCAGAGCGGTCGAACATACGACGAGGCTTCGACTCTACGATTACGGCCCCTATTGCATTGCCTTCCACGTCGACGGAGAAACGCACCAGCACTGAACCACTAACCCCGTAAGACCTGGCTCGTCTGGGAAAGGTCGGAGTTCCTCTCTCGACTAATTCAACTTCTACCGAGCCTACCCCTGCGACTTGACCTTGGTATGTTTCAGCAGCCCAGCTAGGCAGAATAAAGGCAGCGCTCGCAGCGACCAGAAGAACAGCAACACTTCTCGATAACATATTTTCTCTCACGGATGGCTTCGGACTCTTGTTTTTGTTGCACCGCTCAACCTCAGTTATAGGCGAGCGGTTTGACGGACGCATGTTACCCATTTGTTTACATCGACGTAAATATCAGTCGAGCGACTTTATTTGTTAATTCTTCTAGTGTTTGTTTGCCGTTCATGGCAAAGAAAACAAAGTCAACTAAAGCTGGAACAAAAACCTAACGCCAATTTTATCGATAGATTGGCGTCAAAATCTAAAATTGAGCCGCTTAATCATCGGGAGGGTGCGGAAATTGTTGAGTGGGCAAACGAGTAGTGCCCGCAACAGGTTCAAAACCCAAAGCGAGAAAAAGAGTAAAAACAAAGGCGATACAGCCAATACTTCATAAATCACGTTTTGGACCAAGCATTGCGAGAGTTGTGCGAACAAAGCGAAAGCGAACTTAAGCGCTAGTGTGGTTTGCAATCCTGCCAGCAAAGCTTCACGGAGACGGACAACCGCATTCGGCACGGAGGCAAGAAGTCTGCTGAATAAAATTACTAGGCAGAACGTGCGCAGATTATGCAACGCCACCCCTCAGATCGAGCAGACTCCGAGGATACTATATGCGTAAATCCCTTATCCTAAAGGGCACTCTCGAGAAATATTGGGGGAGCTTAGCTATAAGTAAAGCGAAGTTGATCGGTTACTAGCACAGCAGATCATCCTGGGGATTATTGACGTTTAAGCTCTCAAATTGCTGCTTGCGCGAAATTCCCAAAAATTCGCGCTGTATTTTTTTTAGAAAAGGGATCTGTTCTCTCGCGTCGTTGTGGCGCATTCTTAGCGTGATGGACTAATATCACCCACGTCCACCTGCGGAAACACGGTTCACAAACGCTGATATCAGATGCCTGCTAACAGGAACGTACAGTGCGAACGACCCTCTCGAAGGATATCGCAATGAACTATCCAGCCAAACACCGGAGAGTCCGATGCAACCCAGATTCCTTTTCGTATGTCTTGCTATGATTTTCACCCTGACTCATGCCACCCTCAGCAATGCTGCAGCATCCTTCCCTGAAAATTTACCCAGATTTTCTTGTGAGCTGAAGCCACTTACACGAGATGGGTTAAATACCGCAATAGCTAATCGCGAGCGCTTCGCGAAAGCTTGCCTTGCCTGCATCGGAGACGCGTGCGCCATGCGCATTTGGCCAGAGGGTTACGAAGATCGCGAGACCCTATGTCGAAATACCTACTGTTTGCCCAAAAAAATCCAAAAAATGACCTTTGCTGAAGGCTATAACATGAGTTTTCTGTATCAGTATGAGATCAGTCCAAACGGCGAGGCCACTGTGCTGGAGGGAACTTACCTTGAAGGCGAACCTAAAGGTGTCACGGGAAACAGAACCCGAGATGAGCACCGAAAGTTGCTGGAGAAATTCGTTTCACGCATTAAATACGAACCCATAGTTATTGATGGGCGCCGAAAGTCGCTAATCAATCTCGAAACCGTATTTGAAATGGGTGCGAATTACGAAAGGTAGCATCGCCGATGGCGCGATAGATTCCCCGCAGCAATCACTGCACTCGCTTTGCGACAGGTTTCGGTTTAGATGATGCGCGATTGTCCCTCGCCCCAGTATTGATCTCGCAATAGCCGCTTGTAGAGCTTGCCTGTGGGCAACCTCGGCATTTCTGCAATGTAATCGATAGAGCGAGGAATTTTTTGCCGCGATAGATGTTCAGCCAAATAGTCTAGAAGCTCTTGCGTAAGCGACTCTTCCTCCGCGGTCCCTGGCACTACCTGAATGACTGCCTTAACCTCTTCACCCAAATCAACATTAGGAACGCCAAAAACCGCAGCGTCCGCTACCTTAGGGTGTGCAATCAGTAAATCCTCACTCTCCTGAGGGTAAATATTGACGCCGCCCGATATGATCATGAAAGTTTTACGGTCGGTTAAGAACAGAAAACCGTCTTCATCTAAGTAACCCACGTCGCCAACGGTGGTCATTTCCCCGTCATGAGATGTTGCCTCCGCTGTTTTCTCTGCATCGTTGTGATACTCAAATTCCGTCGCCGTTTTAAACCAAAGCGTGCCAGGCGAACCCTGAGGAAGCGGCTGCATCTCATCATCGAGCACAGAGAGCTCACCAAGGACAATCTTTCCGACTGTGCCCGGGTGGGCCAGCCACTCTTCCGTGTTGCATGCGCTGAATCCTAGGCCCTCCGTGGCGCCGTAGTACTCGTGGATGATCGGTCCCCACCACTCAATCATCTGTTGCTTTACCATAACCGGGCAGGGGGCCGCAGCATGTACCGCGATTTCCAATGAGGAGAGATCGTAGGATCTGCGCACGGCCTCTGGCAGTTTTAGCATGCGGGAGAACATCGTGGGCACTAGTTGCGAATGCGTAGCGCTGTACTGCTCAATTAACGAGAGGTAGGCCTCTGGGTCGAAACGCTCCATTATGATCACGGTGCCGCCTTGGCGAATGGTCAAGTTCACCGCAGCCTGGGGTGCAGAATGGTAGAGCGGGGCTGGAGAAAGATAAACCATGTTCTCGCGGTAGTGCCATAGCTGTCCCAAAAAGTCGAATATCGGCAGAGCCTCAGCAGGAGGCTGTTCAGGCAGCGGGCGAATGATTCCTTTCGGGCGCCCCGTGGTGCCAGACGAGTACAGCATCGCGGTACCCAGGCGCTCGTTCTCAATGGGTGTCACCGGAAAGCTTTGACAGGCAGTTGCGTAGTCTTCAAAACCCTCGGGCAACTGATTCGCGCCAGCATCGACCACCAGCACTTTACGCACCTTGTTGCTCTGGGCCACCGCATCTATTGCTACCCCGAGCTTCAACATGCTCGTGATCAAGATCTGCGACTCTGAGTTATCCAATATGTAAGCCAGCTCGTCAGCGGTTAGGTAAGAGTTGATGCAGGTGTAGTAAAGTCCGGTTCGCTCCCCTGCTGCGCAAGCCTCTAAGTAGCGGTCATTGTTCTCCATCATGATCGAGAAGTGATCTCGTTGACCGAGGCCTTCAGCACATAACAGGTGAGCCATACGATTGGCTCGCATTTCGAACTCAGCGTAGCTCACAGATTGCCCTGAGCTAGCCATGATGAACGCAGCTCTTTCTGGATTCTTTGCAGCGTATTTGTCTGGGTACATGGGTCTTCCTTACGACCTTGCTTTCCGGCCATCTTCACATAGCCACCTTTGAACCAAAAGCGTCACTTTTAGCAGAGAATTCGTTTGATGACTTCCCGCAAGGGCACCCCGCTATCTGTAACGTCCGATTGCCGAGTAGAGGCTCTTGTAAAAAAGCATTTATCAAGCCGTTTAGAATCGCGAACAACTTCTCACTGAGAGACAAGTTCAATACAAACCTTTCGCCAATTTCTCTTAGGTCTAAAAACTCGGGCTATTATCGTTCTAAACAGGTGCTCCCTGTGAGGCATAAATTCGACGGAAGGCGGTGCAATACGAAAGTGCACTTGATTGAAGGTAATGCGATCGAAGGACTACGAGAGGGCAAACTCACTGAAGCAACAGGAATGCTAGGTTCTAAAATTTGAAAAACATCTGCGGGTCAAAAAAAACCAAGAATTCATCTCTGCTATTAGGCCTACTGCGAACATTGAATGAAAAACGCGAAGGCTCTGGGCAGTACTGTGCACAGCCTTTGCCGAGGATCTGGCTTTTTGTTTACGATCTGTGATCGCAAACGTTAATGGAAAACACTCGATTCTGATTCTCCCAAGCGCATCGTCGTGACGGCTAAGAGGTGTTGCCATCCTACTTCTCTCTCTGCGCTACGTTACCTCCAAGGCCTCTTACTCAGGCGGCCAGAGAAGTTATTTTAGCCACTAGGGCCGATCGCCACTGGACTTCCGTTTTTTTGATCTACTCCTCAAAATTCTGCCAAGGATATTGGCAAACCCAATAAGATAGATTAAGAACCCCAACCAAAACCCGTACGGATTGCGGCTCGGAGGTACTGCGTAACTAACCGCCAAAAATCCCAAAACGAAAACCAAAATAGTTCCAAAAAAAATTCCCAGATCTTTAAGAAGCCCGCCGAAGCTTGGTTCACTCAATAAAATTACTCCATTAACCTACGATACAGTGATTGCACGGGAGGTGAATTCCATAGTGACTGGAAAGTCGAACGACCACCAACAAACGATGGACAAGCCGAGAATTTATGCATATTTGGGTTGACGCGGATGCTTGTCCAAAGACGATCAAAAATATTCTGTTCAAGGCAGCCGATAGACAGCTAATTCCTATGACGCTCGTTGCCAACCATCATATTGCAACACCACCATCCAAGGTCATCAAGTCAATACAGGTAGCTCAGGGCTTTGACGTTGCTGACAATACGATCGTCAAACAGGTGACATCAGGAGATCTTGTAATCACGTCTGACGTACCACTGGCTGCTGACGTTGTGGCCAAGGGTGCCGAGGCGTTGAATCCTCGGGGCATCCACTACACGCGGGAAAATGTTCAAAGTTATCTACATCGCCGGAATCGTGCCGAGGAGATGCGAGCGATAGGTCAAACCAACGGCGGACCATCGGCCCTGGATAAGAAAAGTATCCAGAATTTCGCCAACGCCCTTGATCGCATTATTGCACGAGGGCACAAAACTCAAACCTGATCAGGGGAGTCCCTGTTACCGGTAACATTCAGCTTCTCAGCAGCGCGAGCCATTGGATGCTATTCATTTCACCCTATTGCAGTTCGTATTGCATACAGCACCTGGCCCTTACTGCAGAGCCGCCCCGCGTCATCGTGGATTTCAACGGATATCGTGCTGAGCTGACGCCCTCGCTTAATCACAGTTGCAATTGCATCGAGCCACTCACCATGGGCCTGGCGCAGATAGGTAATCGAAAGGTCTGCAGTACCAGCAGGTTCACTGCCGTCAATAGCCTTACTGAACACAGCAGCGACAGCAGCCATATCAACCATAGTCGCGAGGACACCTCCATTTACGCTGCCGCCGATACCGGTTGGCGTACTGTCTGTGACGTTTAGCCGCAGCCGAGCGAAGTCGTCTGAGATCTCCGCGAGCGACAGTCCAATGTATCGATGAAAAGGATCTTCATCGAAATATGTGAAGAATGCATTTTTGTCGCCAAGGGACTTGTCGTTGCTCACGAAATTCCTCTTCCAGTCAATGTTTCTCGGGCGTAGGTGCCGCCAGAGGTAGCCCCAGATGCAGCAGATTGTGAGCTTGTGGTAATCGCGCGGCGACATCGCTAAACTCGGACGCCCAAAAAGGCTGGGTGGCAGAGTGGTTATGCAGCGGACTGCAACTCCGTTAACGCCGGTTCGATTCCGACCTCAGCCTCCACTTTACTGTTTATTTGCTCTAGCGTCGCTCACCTAAGCCATGCTTCAACGATACCCATGCGGCGCGCAAGTATTGTGACATGCTCCAAAGTGTCATTATCGATGCCAGGTATAGCAACACGTAACCTATAGTCGTGGTCGCAGATTGCGCATCAACAGGAACGATCAATAAAAGCGTGATCGCAACCATCTGTAGAGTCGTTTTGACCTTTCCTAAATAACTTACTGCGACGGCAACGGAGTCGTTCATTTCAGCCATCCATTCGCGAAGCGCACTGATGACGATCTCTCGTCCCACAATTATTAAACTGGGTATCGTGAGCCAAGCGGTGTGGTGGTACGTGACTAATACAATCAGAGCTGAGACTACGATAAGTTTATCTGCGACAGGATCTAAAAATGCACCAAAGGGAGTCGTTTGATTCAAGCGGCGGGCCAAGTATCCGTCTAACCAGTCTGTAAGCGCCGCTAGTGCAAACAGGACGCCCGCCGCAAAAATGCTCCACTCGTGTTGCAGCATATAAAGTCCAACAAAAAAAGGTATTAACAAGATCCGAACGATCGTGATGACGTTTGGCAGATTCAATGGCAGCTCACTCTGGTGATCGCGACGTTACTTTGGGACATTAATTTGAGGGTCGAAACGAAATAACATCTTCATGCTACTCATGCAGAGTATTGTAGATCTGGTGAGCAATGGTTCCACTTATTCCTGGCACCTTCGCCAGTTCTTCAGCGCTTGCGCCCCGAATACCTGCTGGGCTGCCAAAGTGCATGAGCAGTTGCCGTCTCCTTTTTGGACCAACACCAACAATCTCTTCCAGCTCGCTTTGATTACGCTTTTTGCCCCGCCTGGCTCGATGCCCCGAGATCGCGAACCGGTGAGCCTCGTCTCTGATATGCTGAAGGAGATGCGCAGCTTCAGAACGCCCGTTAATAGGGATTTCACTCTCGCCCAAAAAGTAGCGCTCAGTGCCAGAAACTCGATCAACTCCCTTAGCGATGCCGAGGGTTTTCACTGAATCTACTTGGAGTTCCCTTAGGACGGCAAGCGCTCGCTTGACCTGGCCCAGACCACCGTCAATGATCACTATATCAGGCATCTCTACCTCACCCTTGATTAACCGCGTGTATCGTCGCCGAAGCGCTTGTTCCATAGCCGCATAGTCATCCCCTCCCGTGATGCCATCGATATTGAAGCGGCGGTACTGAGAATTTAAAGGTCCGCCAGTATCAAATACGACGCACGAGGCCACTGCGGCCTCGCCCATGGTGTGACTGATATCGAAACACTCAAGGCGTTGCGGTACGTCCTCAAGTCCTAGCGCGTCCTGCAGATCCTGAAACCGAGCTAGCATGTGGCTTTTGCCGGCTAGATGGCTACGGAGATTAAGTCGGGCATTGTCCTTCGCTAGTGACAGCCAGCGTGCTCGCTGACCACGAACATCCTCTGTCAACTGAACAACGCGACCCGCTTTTTCATTAAGCGCCTGATCGAGCGCCTCTTTATCAGGTGATAAGTCACTGACCAATATTGACTTGGGAATCTCACGCTGAACCGAAGCAAAATAGTACTGACCAATAAAAGCCTGCATAAATTCACCGGGCGTCAGGGACAAGTCATTCTTGTTATAATAAGTTCGCTGACCTAGTACTCGTCCTGCGCGAACAAAAATACCTTGAACGCAGTTTTGACCTGCCTCTTCGGCATAACCAAATACGTCCACGTCGCCTGCTGTACCGTGCACGTATTGGCGCTCTTGCAGCTTTTGGAGCTGCCGTATTTGATCTCGGTATTTGGCCGCCCGCTCGTAATCCATTTTTTCGGCAGCTGCTTCCATTTTCCGTTTGAACTGATCGAGAACGTCAATGCTCTTGCCTTGCAAAAACAAAATCGCCAGGTCCACGTCCTCGGCGTATTCTTCTTCGGAAACGAAACCCACACAGGGTGCGCTACACCGCTGAATCTGGTGCTGCAAACAAGGACGTGATCGGTTTTTAAAGTAGCTCTCTTCACACTGACGGATTTGAAATAGCTTTTGCAGGACATTGAGACTATCTCGCACTGCTGCCGCCGAAGGGAATGGTCCAAAATACTTACCCTTCCCTTTTTTAAGTCCACGGTGAAAGGAAAGTCTCGGATAGGTCGATTGAGTCGATAAGTGTACAAATGGATAGGATTTATCGTCTCGCAAAAGAATGTTGTAGGGAGGTCTGTCGGTTTTGATCAGACTCTGCTCGAGTAAAAGTGCCTCTGTTTCGCTCTTTGTCACAGTCGTTTCAATGCGATGAATCTTCGCGACCATGGCCATAGTTTTGGTCGCTAAACCCGAGGCGCGAAAATAGCTGGATACCCGCTTTTTTAGGTTCCGAGCCTTCCCCACATAAAGCACATCGCCCTGACTATCGAACATTCGATAAACCCCAGGCTTACGGGTCAAAGTATTAAGGTATTGCTCAGCATTGAAGGCAGCGTCATTCATAACGAGACTATAGCGGGGGGCAGGCACCCAGACCACTAAAGTGCGCAAACTCGATTTGACGGTTATTGGCTTAAAAGCGATCGAGCGAGAGCAATGACCGAGTCGAACATGCTTTGAGTAAGACGGCCAGTGTTTACATTCAGCCGACTCGGATGAAAGCTCGTTAGGATGAACACGTTCTCGCGCGTCCGGAGACACATGCCATGGGTGAAGGGCATTGTAGGCAGTTCCAATAGCCGATGGACGGATTCGTAGGCATCCCGCCCCAAACAAAGAATCACGCGATTTTTCGAGCGGCGCTTTGGCAAAAAACTCTCGAGCTCTCTCGCCAGGAACCGCTCACAATTACGCTTCTCTCCGCTAAGTGGACGATTAGCTGGGGGAACACATTTCACGATGTTGGTAATGACCGTCTCGCGTAAGCGGGCTCGTTCTGAGCGGTAGTCCGTGGCGAAGCCGTGACTATGCAAACTTTTAAAAAGGAACGCGCCACTAGCATCGCCCACAAAGCCTTTGCCAGTGCGACCAGCACCAGCGAGACCAGGGGCCAGCCCTAAGATCATCAACCTTGACCGCACAGCGCCCCATCCGGGCACAGGGGCACACCAATAATCGGGATGCTGGCGCTTAATACGCGCTTGGTGCTTTACCAGGCGGGTGCAGTCTCGACAGGCCACAACATCGGGCTGCGCATAAGGAGAAACAGGTTTCATGCCTAAGTCTAAGTCAATTATCCTCTTGCAAAAAAGCCCAGGCGCATACCCTGGCCACACAGCCTCTTTGCTATCCCTGTTTCTTCTTCTATGGTCATACCAGACAACGGCTGTGACGATCGGCAACCATTACCTCAAAGTATCAAAAATCCTACTTTTTACAGGAGTTTCCCTGCAAAAACGCCGCCCGTTCAGAGTGGTACGTCTACGCCGAAAAGCTAAAAAAGGGATTAAGAAAAAGCTTGTAGTCCCGTCTGAGCCCGACCCAAAATCAGAGCGTGGATATCGTGCGTTCCTTCATAGGTGTTAACCGTCTCGAGATTCATTACGTGGCGAATTACAGGATACTCATCAGAGATGCCATTACCTCCGTGCATATCCCTAGAGACTCTTGCCACATCTAGTGCCTTGCCGCAATTGTTGCGCTTCATCAGCGAGATATTTTCAATGGGCAAGGTTCCTTCGTCGAACATCCTGCCCATACGTAGGCAGCCCTGCAGCCCCAAAGAAATTTCTGTCTGCATGTCTGCCAGTTTCTTTTGCACCAGCTGATTAGCAGCCAGAGGGCGACCAAATTGCGTCCGCTCGAGAGTGTAGGTGCGGGCTGCATGCCAACATGCCTCGGCAGCACCCATGACGCCCCAGGCGATGCCGTAGCGGGCACGATTCAAACAACCGAATGGTCCCGCTAACCCTTTAACGTTGGGCAGTAGATTTTCCTCTGGAACAAATACATCCTCCAGCACTATCTGGCCGGTCACAGAAGCACGCAAGCTCATCTTTCCTTCAATTTTTGGTGTACTAAACCCTTCGAACGAACGCTCGACAATGAAGCCGCGAATCTCGCCATCGAGTTTCGCCCAAACAACCGCCAAATCAGCTATGGGAGAATTGGTGATCCACATCTTAGCTCCATTCATCACGAAGCCGTCTTCCACGCGCTTGGCGTTAGTAACCATACTGCTGGGATCCGATCCGTGGTCGGGTTCCGTCAATCCAAAACACCCCACCCATTCGCCAGTCGCAAGCCTTGGCAGGTACTTTTCTCTCTGCTCGTCACTCCCGAAAGCATAGATGGGGTGCATTACTAAGGATGACTGTACGCTCATCGCCGAACGATACCCAGAGTCTACACGCTCAACTTCCCGAGCCATGATGCCGTAGGAAACATAGTTTACATTCGCGCACCCATATTTTTCAGGCAGTGTCGCGCCGAGCATACCCATTGCACCGAACTCGTTCATAATTTCGCGATCAAAATTCTCGTTGCGAAAAGCGTCACGCACGCGGCTCGAGAGCTTGTCTTGAGCATAGTCGCGAGCCGAACTTTGTATCATTCTCTCTTCTTCAGTAAATTGATCCTTAAGTTGAAAGGGATCATCCCAGGCAAACGGTGCTTTATCGTTACTCATGCATGCTTCCTTTATGTAAGCTCGCAAGGCTAATGCAGCGGCCGAGTCTCTGCAACGAAATGACCCACAGGTAAGCTTGTGCCAAAGTTTTTGACCGCTTGCTAGTTAAGCTCGCTTCGACGCTTGGTACCTCCCACGCTATCATTGGTGTGAACCTACAAGGAAAACCTCATGAACATAGCTGCCACCTCGCCTCCGGCCATGGACGAAGACACTTTAGAACAGCTGATCGACGTGGTAAGAAAATTCGTCAATGAGCGACTGATCCCGCGAGAGGCAAAAGTTGCAGAAGAAGACATCATCCCAATAGAAATCGTCCAGGAAATGCGAGAAATGGGATTATTCGGGCTGACCATTCCCCAACAATATGGAGGTATTGGACTTAATACCTATGAAGAATGCCGCGTCGTCATGGAGCTAGGCCGTACTTCGCCAGCTTTTCGTTCAATCTTCGGCACCAACAATGGCATCGGCTCCCAAGGTCTCGTCATGGACGGCACAGAGGAACAGAAGGCCTATTTTTTGCCGAAATTCGCCAGTGGCGAGATCATAGGATCATTCGCCCTGACGGAGCCTGATGCCGGATCCGACGCAGGGTCTCTGACAACCAAAGCCGTCAGAGATGGTGACGACTTTATTCTAAATGGCACAAAACGTTACATCACAAACGCTCCCAGTGCCCAACTCTTCACAGTGTTTGCCCGCACCGATCAAAACGCGCCAGGCGCCAGGGGTGTAAGCGCATTTCTGGTAGATGCTGACACTCCTGGAATCACTCTTGGCGCGCCCTACGCAAAGATGGGACAGAAAGGTGCCCACGTCTGCGACGTAATATTCGAAGACTGTCGCGTGCCAGCTGATCGCCTGCTTGGTGGACCGGAGAAGCTCAACAAAGGCTTTCAAACCGCTATGAAAACCCTCGATCGCGGAAGAATACATATCAGCGCACTTTCCGTGGGATGCGCGGAGAGGCTAATTGATCTATGCCTGGGCTACGGCAAGCACCGACAACAGTTCGGGCAGCCGATTGCGGAGTTCCAATTACTTCAAGGCATGATCGCAGACTGCAAAGCAGAGAGTTATGCGGCCAAATGCATGGTGCTTGATACCGCCGCACGCAGAGATGCAGGAGAAGCCGTGAACACGCTAGCTTCATGCTGCAAACTTTTTGCCACTGAAATGGTCGGACGGGTCGCGGACAAAGCTGTGCAGTTCCATGGCGGGGCTGGCTATATGGAGGAATACGCAGTTGCTCGCTTTTATAAAGACGTGCGCTTATTTCGTATTTACGAGGGGACGAGTCAAATTCAGCAGACGATTATTGCCCGGAACCTGCTGCGCGACTACGACGGCTAGCGCAGCTGGCCCGAGGGAGTCATCCTTCATTTTGGGGCGCAGCTAAGCTCACGTGCCTCATTGATTTGGTCACGTAAATCTTTTGCAGCGAAAGCTGCCTGCGTAGCATAGTCAAGACCAGTGCCGGCATATATGATACTTCGAGAGCTGGAGACGCATAGACCCTGTCCCTCAACATCTAGACCCATTTTCAGCACTGATTTAATGTCACCCCCCTGCGCCCCCACTCCAGGCACTAGTAGAGGCATGTTACCAATAACGCGTCGCACCCTGCCGAGCTCTTCTGGAAAAGTCGCGCCTGTAACGAGCATGCACTGATTGTTTTTATCCCACTCACCGACCTTACGAGCCACAGATAGATATAGCGGTTCATCGTTCAGTAGGACAGATTGTATCCAGTCACTGCTTGCGTTGCTGGTACGGCAAAGTACGATCACGCCTCGGTCGGAGTATTCAAGATACGGTAAGATACTCTCGTAGCCCATGTATGGGTTAACGGTTACCGCGTCCGCACCGTAGCGTTCAAAGACCTCCTTGGCATAGAACGCCGCCGTGTTACCTACATCACCCCGCTTGGCATCAAGGATTACGGGTATTTCGGGATAATGGCACTGGATATATTCGATCAGTTTGGCCAGTTGATCTTCTGCGCCGACCGCGGCGAAGTGAGCCGCTTGCGGTTTAAAAGCACAAGCGTAAGGTGCTGTAGCGTCAACAATGCCAATCGCGAAGGCCAAATAGGGATCTTCTTTGTCCTGAAGGTGTACTGGCATTTTCGCAAGCTCAGGGTCAATTCCCACACAAACCAGTGAATTTTTTGTCCGCCAGACTTGACGTAATCTCTCGTGAAAGCTCATACAGCTGATCCGGAACCGGCTTGTTGTGTCATCGCCTCACGCATTTGCGGATCTCGCATTACCCGCTCTATGGTCTCGACAATTGTTTGGGTTTGGCTGTCGACTTCAATATTTACCCTGTCACCTAGGGATATATTTCCAAGCGTCGTGCGCTCAATGGTTTCTGGGATTAGGCTTATAGAAAAGGTGCTTGCTGCTCGGTCGACAGAAGAGATCGTAATGCTCGCCCCATCTACCCCTATATAGCCTTTATGCAGCACGAACCTCATCCACTGGGGATCAAGTTCAAAAGTTAGCACTCGATCGTGCCCTTCATTATGCAATTCGCGTAGCGAAGCTGTGGCGGTTACGTGACCAGATACAATATGCCCCCCAACCTCGTCACCTACTCTGAAGGAGCGCTCAACATTAACATGTGTTCCAGGGCAGATTGATCCCAAATTTGTTGTGTTCAGGGTTTCCTTTATGATGTCAAAACAGACTCTCCCGTTGTCACCGACCATAGTTACCGTAAGACAAGTGCCGTTGACCGCTACCGAAGCTCCAATTTCAATGCCATCTGCAAGGTCACCCATGGCCAATTCGATACGGGTCAAATCAACTTCGGATTTCACGCCAACAACGGCTACCAACCCTTGAACAATCCCAGTAAACACCAACAAACTCCTCAGTTTTGCAAAAAAAAGCCGGTCTAAGACCGGCTTCGACACAATCAGGACCCAACAGAAATCTAACCGGAAGCAGCCAACTGCTTCAAACGCTCAGTCTCACGGTCAATAAAGGTAATCCACTGACCACATGTGCGCTGATTCGGTTTGTCATCTGATCGTCGCGCAACTCGGCGACATTGCACAAAAGAATCTCTGGCGGCTGTTAGCTTATCTAAGTTGTATTGGCACATTCCCTTCACAATATGCACTGATTGCTCCTTGCGCAATCCACCCTTGTCCAGCGCCCCAGACGCTGAATCAACACAGCGGTCGAACTGGTCATCTTCCAGGTAAAGGTATGAGAGGCGCTCATAAATTTTACCGTCGTCAGCAAGTTTCGCAGCCTCTTCGAATACTTCGATAGCGTTATCAACCTCTTGTGCCAACTGCCAAGCTTGGCCTAGTGATTGCAGTACTGTTGACTCGCGTTTAATCGCCTCAGCTTTGAAGCCAGCGACCAGCACTTTTGCCGCGCGGTAGGGAACCTCTTCCTGCATCAACAACCCGGCAAGATTGGTAAAATCGCTTTTCTGCGTTAAGAAGCCAGCGGTATAAGCTGCCTCTAATGAGTACATCTGCTCTTTCTCGTAGCCTTCCTGACCATAGACTCCCGCAAGTCTTACCCAGTGTTCACGTTTAGGGAACTTTTCGACCAGTACTTTTAGCGTTTCAATAACGTTGGGCCAATCTTCTTTTTCAAAATACAGGAATGTCAGCAAACTCCAATGCTGTTCTTTAACGGTGGTGCCACGCTCCTCAGCAATTTGAATCCCTAACTCCATTTGCTCGATGGCTTTATCAAAGTCCTTCATCTGATAGTAGACAGTGGCCATAAAAAACCTAGGATCAGCTGAGGGGTTTTGCGCCTTAGAAATCCAGATCTCCATGTACTTCAGAGCATCGTCGTAGTTCTCTTGCACATAACTTAACTGCGCAACGGTATAGAGTGTAGTGGTCTCAAGACCCTCTGGAATCTTTTCTCCCTGAGAAACAACAATCTTGTATTCGCGCAATGCTCCGTTGTAATCCTCTTTTAAGTAATAGATGTATCCCAGCATGTTATGCAGGTTTGCTATTTCATTCTCGTTATAACGTCTTGAACGCTCTAGCGCCCCTTGGATCTCTAGCAGCGCACCGTCTAGATCCTTGGCGTCAATTAATTCTTGCCCTTTACCAAGCTTTTTATAAACCGACTCACTCAAAGACGGAACCCGACGCGCCTTTTGCTTTTTTTCTGTGCCCTCTTGAGCAACCGCCTTAGCAGCGCCTAGATGACCAGGTAAATCAATAAGGGGACTGGCCAGCCCCAAAAGAGCAAATGTCATAACCGCAAAACTAGCGTTAAGAGCTTTGCCCGAGAGGATCTTGGCTAAGCCGTCTCGCTGTTTCTGTTTGATCTTTGTCGATTCTTTCATCGCTCAAACAACTCCCGTTTTATTCGGTTAACTCAAAAACAATTCGTGTTTTTACGCCCGCTACGTCTATGGCCTCACCATTTACCACTTTAGGCTTGTATTTATACTTCAACGCGGCATTGATCGCCGCCCTGTTAAAAATACCTGGTGGTTTTGCTTCAATAACGACGGGGTCCCTGACCCCCCCAATTTTTGTCACGACGTACTCTAGAATCACATAACCCTCAATACCTCGAGTTAGCGCCCTACGCGGATATTGTGGGTTTACTTTGACGATCGGCAGATACTCACCGTCGGAACTGAACCCGCCTCCCTCAACAGACAGACTAACATCTACGCTAACTGCCCCAATATCAACGCCTTGAGAAATATCAGATGCCTCGAAATCCGGTTTTGGCATATCTGGTGGCGGCTCATCCGGGGGCGGTGGCGGCTTGGGTTTACGCTGTTTCGTCTCAATCTCTTGATCATCCTGCAAGCGCACAAAGTCAAGGAGCTTGCCCTTAACCCCTTCATCAAGATTTGCTTCATTGGTTGCGATGATCGCCTGCATCAAAAAGAACAACGCGAATGTAACAAGTGCTCCAAGGCCAACGCCTATCGCATAACGAGCGACCATAGTACTACCTGCCTAATTTTTTTCGGTTGAAATGGCCACTTCGCGCATTCCTGCGGCCCGAGCAGCGTTAAGTACAACCATGAGCTTTTCATTGGTCGACGTTCGGTCCGCTTGGACAACCAATCCTCCCTTCGGGTTTTCGGCATGTAGTCGCTCGATATGAGATCGAACCGACGTTGGATCAACGCGTTTCTTATCGATCCAAATATCGCCACCGGGACTTATGGCTACCAATAGAGAGACAGTGGGCTTTTGCTCAGAAGTAAGCGCATCGGGACGTAAAACATCGATGCCGGCTTGCTTGATAAATGTTGCTGTAACGATAAAGAAGATCAACATAATGAAGACCACGTCCAGCATAGGCGTCAAGTTGATATCCGCCTCTTCTTCGCTTCTTGAAATGCGCCGCATGTTTCTGCGCATGAATGTCCTCCTGTGCCCTTAACCTAATGGTCGAGAGTTAGTTGATCTTCAAAAAGCTCAGTCTCGTATTCGACCTTGCGTTTCAGATAAGTGGTACCCACCAAACCGGACAGAGATGCAATCATGCCAGACATAGTTGGGATTGTTGCCATCGAGACACCAGCGGCCATAGAACGTGCATTACCTCCCTGGGTCGCCATGGCATCGAATACCGCGATCATTCCGGTGACCGTTCCCAGCAGCCCAAAAAGCGGGCACAAGGCAACGCAGGTTTCGATGATGGGGAGGCTGCCCGCAATGCGTGTCGCGCCATCTGATATAATGCCCTCTCGAACTTGGTGGGCACTCCACGACTTGCGCTCGCTTCGGCCTTCCCACTTGGAGCTTGCTTCAAGCACCAACGTCTTATGTTCAGTTCGAAAAAACCAGATGCGCTCGAAAATCAAGCTCCACATCAGGAAGGTAATCGCGGCGATGAACCAAAGTACATCGCCTCCCATTTCCATAAACCTGATGATGGCCAAGTAAGCGTCGTTAAACATTTTACGGTTGTCTCCTTAGACTAAGTCTGATGGCTCAACCTAGGGTCTTACCCGATTTTTCCGCATGCTCAGCAATGATTCCGGCGCTCTGCTCTTCGATAACATGTACAAGACCTTTCGATCTTGCGCTCACCAAGGCGTGCAATAGCGTGGTAGGAATCGCTACACACAGTCCAAGCACGGTCGTCATTAGTGCCTTGGAAATACCGCTTGCCATAGTTTTGGGATCACCGGTACCGAACAGCGTGATAGCTTGAAAGGTCTCAATCATACCGATAACGGTTCCCAGCAGGCCCGTGAGTGGCGCGACCACAGAGATCACCTGAATAATATTGATGTACTTTGTTAACGCCGGGGTCTCGCTTAGTATGGCCTCACCCAACTTGAGTTCCA